>DASTAC010000150.1:0-82464 GCA_035713045.1 Steroidobacteraceae bacterium | reverse complement strand
ACGCAATTGCCGGGATTGCCGATGTTGAAGATGCGCCGCGAGGCGCGGCTCTGCGAGTTCTCGATGATGGTAAGCAGGCACTCGATCGCATCGTCGATGTAGGTGAAGGAGCGCTTCTGGCGGCCGCCGTCGACGAGCTTGATCGGCCGGCGGTAGAGTACGTTCGAGAGGAACTGGGTGAATACCCGCGAGCTGCCCTCCTTCGGCTCCTCGACGTTGTCGAGGTTCGGCCCGATGAAGTTAAACGGGCGGAAGAGCGTGTAATCCAGGTTGTCGCGCACGCCATAGGCGTAGATGACGCGGTCGAGGAGCTGCTTCGATGCCGCGTAGATCCACCGCTGCTTTTCGATCGGGCCGTAGACCAGCGGGCTCGTCTCCTCATCGAGCACGGCATCGGGCGACATGCCGTAGATCTCGGACGTCGAGGGGAAAATCAGGCGCTTGCCGTACTTGACGCAATGGCGCACGACGGAAAGGTTGGCCTCGAAGTCGAGCTCGAAGACCCGCAGCGGGTGCGTGACGTACTGCGCCGGGTTTGCGATCGCCACCAGCGGGACGACCACGTCGCACTTCTTGACGTGATACTCCACCCATTCCTTGTTGATGGTGATGTCGCCCTCGACGAAGTGGAAGCGATCGTTCTTCGGCAGCGACCCGAGCTTGTTGTCGGAGAGGTCGATGCCGAAGACCTCCCAGTCGCGATCGCGCAGGATGGCGCTCGTCAGGGCGCTGCCGATGAAGCCGTTCGCCCCTAGGATCATGATCTTGAGTGACATGGGCAATCCTTAAGCGGCGGGCTGGGCCCGGCACTTGGCTAAAAACCGTGAATTCTACCGTTTCCGCGGGCGCTAAGCACTGGCGAAAGCGGATCGCCGCAGCCCCTCAGCAGCAGCGGCTGATGCCGCTCCACTTGGCCGCTTCCCGCCGCGCGTAGAAATCCCGGCGGCTCAAGGGCGCGCCCTCGTGCGCGCGCGCGTGGTGTGTCAGATACCGCTCGTAGGCATCGTCGCCCGAGAGCGCGCGCAGCCAGCCCGCCGCGGCCGTCACGCCTCGGCGCAGCACCCCGGGGAGCGTCCCGCAGATCCTCACGCGCCCTCCTGCGGCACACGCCCGCCAAGGGCAAGCGGGTGGGGGTGCGCCGCCTGGTACGGGACCTCCGAGCTCCCCGCCACCGGCAGGCCGCGGAGCCGGCGCAGGCAGACCCGGCCCATATCGAGGATGACGAGCCAGAGGATGGCCGTGAAGAGCCCGGTGAGCCATGCGTCCAGCCTCTGGTTCAGGATGAGCTGCGGCGCCACCGCCGCAGCGGGCTCCGCCAGCGTACCGGCCGCGAGCCGCGCCGAGAGCCCGCGGGCCGCGGCGAGAAGCCCGATCTGCGGATCGGCGCTCATGACCTTCTGCCATGCGGCGACCGTCGTCACGAGGGCCAGCCAGGCGAGCGGCAGCAGGGTGACGGCGGCATAGCGCGCGCGGCCGGACTTCACCAGGATCCCGGTCGCGACCGAGAGCGCAATGGCGGCGAGCATCTGGTTGGCGATGCCGAAGAGCGGCCAGAGGATGTTGACGCCGCCGTTGGGATCGATCACGCCGATATAAAGGAAATAGCCCCAGGCGGCCACGATGAGCGTGCTCGAGAGGAGGACGGAGGGGTACCAGGAGGTGCGCCCGAGCGGCGCCCAGACGTGACTCAGGAGGTCCTGCAGCATGAACCGGCCGACGCGAGTTCCCGCATCCAGGGTGCTCAGGATGAACACCGCCTCGAACATGATGGCGAAGTGGTACCACACACTGAGGAAGCCGCGACCGAAGGTCCTGCCGAAAATGCTGGCCATCCCGACCGCGAGCGAGGGCGCGCCTCCCGTGCGCGCGAAGAGCGTGCGCTCTCCCATCTCGTGCGCGAGGCGCTGCATCTGCTGCACGGTGACGGGGAATCCCCAGCTCGAGATCGTGTGCACGGCCACCGCCGGCGCGCTGCCCACCACGCCCGCGCCGCTGTTGATCGCGAAGAAGACCCCGGGATCGAGCAGCGTCGCCGCGATCAGGGCCATGATGGCGACGAAAGACTCGAGCAACATGCTGCCGTAGCCGATGAGGCGTACGTCCGCCTCGCTCGCGATGAGCTTGGGCGTCGTGCCGCTCGCGACCAGCGCGTGAAAGCCGGAGACCGCTCCACACGCGATGGTGATGAAGACGAAGGGAAAGATCTTGCCGCCGAAGAGCGGCCCGTGGCCATCGACGAAGGAGGTGAGCGCCGGCATGCGGATCTCGGGATGCAGCAGCGCGATCGCCACGGCGAGCAGCGTCACCGTCCCGACCTTGAGGAAAGTCGACAGGTAATCGCGCGGCGCGAGGAGCAGCCACACCGGCAATATGGCCGCGATCCAGCCGTAGGCGACCACGAAGCCGGCAAGCGGCAGGCTCGGCCAGTCGAAGACCGTGCGCAGGAGCGGATGGGCATCGACCCAGCCGCCGCCCCATACCGCCAGCAGCACCAGCACGAGTCCGAGCGCCGAAGCCTCCAGGATGCGTCCCGGCCGCAGGTGCCGCAGGTGCAGCCCGACCATCATCGCCACCGGTACGGTGGCGAATACGGTCACCGTCGACCAGGGGCTGTGCTTCATGGCATTGACGACCACGAGTCCCAGCACCGCAATGATCAGGATCATGATGAGGAGCGTACCGATGAGGGCCGCGAAGCCGCCCAGCGCGCCGAGCTCATCGCGCGCCATCTGACCGAGACTGCGCCCGTCGCGGCGCACCGACAGCAGCAGAATCGTCATGTCCTGCACGCAGCCGCCGAGCACCGCCCCGACGAGGATCCAGAGCGTGCCCGGCAGATAGCCGAACTGCGCCGCGAGCGTTGGGCCGACGAGCGGACCCGGCCCCGCAATCGCCGCGAAGTGATGCCCGAAGACGATCCATCGATGCGTCGGCACGAAGTCGCGCCCGTTGTCGTGCCGTTCCGCTGGTGTCGCACGCGACGCGTCCACGGAAAGCACTCGTGCGGCGACCCACGCAGCATAAAACCGATAGCCGAGCGCATAGATGCATACGGCGGCTGTGACGATCCACAAGGCATTGATGGGCTCGTGCCGGTGCAGGGCGATCCCGCCCAGCGCGATCGCGCCGATGGCCGCCAGGAGAACCCCGGTGATCCTCATCATCCCCCTCCCCGTCGTTGCCGCCCGGCCGGTCAGGCGAGCAGCGTCTTCATCGCCCTCCGATAGCGCACCACGATGGCATCGCGTCCGCGATGACGCCCTTCACTCACCACCTTCTCGCCCGCGCGCCAGACGCAGTCGATGGCCTCGCGCCCGGCTGCAAAGATCCAGCTATCGAGAATCTCATCCTCACGGCGCTCGATGAGCGCGGGATGTGCTGCATCCAGGCTCACCAGATCGAGCGGCGCGTGCGCTGCGAGCCCGACCGGCGAGGTCCCCGCCGCAGGCGAGCCCAGCGCCTGAGCGCCTGCCGCGAGCGCCGCATCGAACAGGCGCCGTCCGGTCGAATGGCCCGAGCCGCCGGCGAGCACGTTGCGTGCTCTGCGGGTCAGACGCTGCGAATACTCCAGGGCTCGCAACTCCGCGCCGGCATCGATCAGCACGTTGGAGTCGCTCCCGATCCCCAGCCGGCCGCCGCGGCCCTGGAACTCCAGAGCTGGAAACACGCCATCGCCGAGACTCGCCTCCGTCACGGGGCAAAGGCCGATCACGGTACCTGCCGCCGCGACGCGCTCGAGCTCACTCTGGGTCGCGTGAGTTGCATGTACGAGGCACCATTTCCCATCCACCGCCACCGTCTCGAACAAGAGCTCGATCGGACGCCGCCCGCACCAGGCGACGCAGTCCTCGACTTCGCCGACCTGCTCGGCAATGTGAATGTGGACGGGGCCGCCCGAGGCAAGCGACACAACAGCCGGCAGCTCCTGCGGCGTTACGGCGCGCAGACTGTGCGGTGCAACGCCCCAAGCGCCATCCGGCAGCTCACGAACCGACTTGCGGCTCGATTCCACGATTCTGGCGAAGCGCTCGAGATCCGTTGCGAAGCGGCGCTGGCGCTCGCTGGGGCCATTCACCCCAAAGCCGCCGTGCGCGTAGAAGGCCGGCAGCAGGGTGAGGGCGATGCCGGTCTCGGCAGCAGCCGCGGCAACGCGGCCGGCCAGCTCGCCCGGGTCGGCGAATGGCACACCCAGCTTGTCCTGGTGCAGATAATGAAACTCGCCGACGCGCGTAAAGCCGGCTTCCAGCATCTCCGCGAAGGCGAGCGCCGTCACCGCCTGAAGCTGATCCGGATCGATGCGCTCCACGAACCGGTACATGAGCTCCCGCCAGGTCCAGAAGCTGTCCTCGCCGGGCCCGCGCCGCTCCGTCAAGCCCGCGATGGCGCGCTGGAAGGCGTGACTGTGAACGTTGGGCAGCCCGGGGACGCCCACCGCATGGCGCTCGTCGCCCTCTGCGGGGTCGACGTCCGGCTCCACGGAGATTATGACCCCGTCCTGGCCCGTGATGCGCACGCGCCTCGACCACCCGCCGGGCAGCAGGGCCGACTCGAACCAGAGTTGCAGCGCCCCCTCGCTCACGGCGCCAGGGTGCCTACTGGCGCACCGCGCGCTCCATGCGCTGCTCGTTGCGGATGGAGCCGGCGATATTGATGAGCTGCTCCGCGATGCGCTCCAGGACATCATCGATGGAGAGGACACCGGTGAGCGCGCCGGAGCGGTCCACCACGGGCACCCGGCGCACGCCCGCCTCACGCATGTGCCGCAGCACCACCTCGACCGACTGGCCCTCGTCGATGACGAGCGGATCACGCGTCATCACATCGCCAACCTTGAGCGCGCGCACGTCCACTGCCTGCGCCAGCACCGCGACCACGATATCGCGATCGGTGAGAACTCCGGCGACTCGCCCGCCGACGCCCGCCTCCGCCACCACGAGGTACCCGACGTGCTTCTCGCGCATGACATGGGCCGCCGCGATGAGATCGTCAGCCGGGGTGACCGTCACGACCACGTGCTTGCAGACGCTGCCGGCATTCATGGAGGGCCTCTCTGGGCGACTTGGGCGACCTGGGCGCCATTGTAGACTCAAAATCTCAGGCCGACCCGGATCGGCACGAAGTCCGTCGGCTGCGTGGTCTGGATGCGGGTGAAGCGGGCCTCGACGAAGAAAGTCTGGCCGTTCCTCAGGGCGAAATCGAGTCCCAGCCCCGCGTTCCAGGAGAAACCGGTGGCATTGTCGCTGGCGACGACTTCCTGTCCCGGTACGAGACCATAATCGCAGTAGCCGAACCACGGATCGCAGAAGTAATCACCGAACGCGACCGTCTGCGTAAGCGCAATGTGTCGGTGGGCCACGCCGATGCCCGCTAGCGCGAAAGCGGTGATGTAGGGGGTCAGCGGCGCCTTGTACTCGCCGTCCACGTCGAGGCCAACGATTTCGCCGAATCCATCATCGATCTGCGTCTGACTGAAGGCCTGGTTGATGGCGATGAGCTTGCGCGTGGCATTGAAGCGGCTGTAGTTGAGGTCCGCCCGCAGGGCGAAGGGCGAGCTGAAATCCGGCTGCCAGGAAAGACCGCCGCCGAACGTCCAGCCGTCGTCGAGGAACTGGGAGATCTGGCCGCTGGTGGCCGCGTAGCCCGCGTCCAGGTGCCAGTGCACGTGCTCCTGCGGTCCGTAGTAGCGCTCGTAGTAGTCCTGCGCCGGCGCTTTCGCCCATGCTCCGAGCAACAGGAGCATGCCGAGCGGATACAGCCAGCGCGGCCAGCGCCTGCCGGGCCCCGTCGCTGCGACCTCTGAGCCCCGCACTCGCGAATCGAAATTCATTGCGGACACGCCTTCGGGGCGGCCCGTGCCGTCCAAGATAGTTCCGGACAATTTTTTCATGCGGACTCCTCATCCTTCAAGCATGGGGCTTCGCACACTATGTGCCGTTTTCCGCCACCCGTCCCCTCCCGAAGGGGGGAGCCTGGGCTCAGGCGCGGTGCAGCCTGCGCCGCACCGCCTGCACGATCTCCTGCATCTCGCGGATGCGAAGCGCAGTCGCGCAGAGGAAGAACGCGCCGCCCCCGGCCACGATGACAGCCGCGAGCGAGGCCGCCTTCGGCCAGAACCGCTCGACCGCCCAGTCGGCCAGGAGATAGTGGTTGCCGGCCCAGCAGATCCCCGCGAGCACCGCGGAAGCCACCGAAAGACGCTGCAGCAGCGTCAGCATGGCCCGCGACTCGAGGCGCCCCAGGTGCCGGTGCATCAGAGCATAGAGAACGATGAAGTTGGTCGTCGCGATGCAGGCGGTCGAGAGTGCGAGCCCCTGATGTCCCCAGCCCAACCTCACCGTGAAGAGCCAGTTGAGGAGCAGATTGAGCGCGACCGCCCCGAAGCTCACGATCATGGGCGTCTTGCGCCGGTCGATGGCATAGAACGCATTCACCAGCACCTTGAGCGCGGCATATCCACACAGGCCGATGGCATAGAACCGCAGGGCGGCCGCCGATTCGTACGCGTCGTATGCGGTGAAGCGCCCGTGTTGGAACAGTACCGACATGATGGGCTGGGCGAGCAGGATGAGGCCGATGCTCGCCGGAATGGTCATCAGGAACGCCAGCCGCATGCCGCGCGCGAGCTCCGTCCGAAATCCGGTGATGTTCCCCCCCGCCGCCATGCGCGCGAGAAGTGGGAGCGACACCGTTCCCAGCGCGACGCCGAAGATCCCGAGCGGCATCTGCATCAGCCGAAACGAGAATTGCAGCCAGGTGACCGGCCCGTTGCCGAGCCTCGAGGCGAACGCGGAGTTGACGAGCACGTTGATCTGCGTCGAGCTCGCCGCGATGACCGATGGGCCCATGAGCCGCACGATGGCCTTGACGCCCTTGTCGCGCCAATGGAAGTCGGGACGGAATCGGTAGCCCAGGCGCCGCAGCGCCGGCAGCTGCACGGCGAGCTGCAGCGCCCCGCCGATCAGCGTGCCGAAGGCGAGCCCGATGGTCGCGCGGCGCCCGAAATGCGGATCGAGCAGCCAGCCGATGCCGACACCGGCAATGATCGAGCCCAGGTTGAAGAAGCTCGATGCGGTCGCCGGAATGCCGAAGACGTTCCTTGCGTTCAGCATGCCCATCACCAGCGCCGCGAGCGACACCAGCAGGATGAAGGGATACATGATGCGGGTCAGGGTGACGGTGAGCGCCGCCTTGGCCGGATCGAACCCCCCCGCCAGCACGCTCACGATCCACGGTGCGCAGACGATTCCGACGATCGTCAGGAGGCTGACGATCACGGCGGCTGCGGTGGCCACCTTGTTCGCGAGCTCCCAGGCGGCGCGATCGCCCTCCACCGCCGTGGTCTTGGTGAACACGGTGATGAAGGCCGTCGACAGCGCCCCCTCGGCGAACAGGTCGCGCAGCAGATTCGGGATACGGAACGCCATGATGAAGGCGTCCATGACCTCCCCGCCCCCGAAGAGCATGCTGAACACCTGATCGCGCACCAGGCCGAGGATGCGGCTGCCGAGCACGGCCAGTGCGACCACGCCCGCGGCCCGGGTATTCAGCTTCTCGTGGCTAGGGGCCGCCGGGGCCGTACCGGGCGCCGCAGCGGGGATGTCCGTGTGTGGCATGCGGGCGCCACGGTACCATATCGATCCCGAATGAACCTTGAACGCTACATCACCGGCGACTGGGGCACTTCGCAGACCTCGGCCGGGTGGCTCATGCCCTTCCCCGCCGCGAGGCATTCTCCCGGCCGACTCGAGGCGCTGCGTGCAAGGCCCGCGGTACTCCCGCGGCAAGCCAAGGTCACCGTGTAGTCGCGGTCCTCGCCAGCGCCTGTCTCAAGGCCTCTCGAGCCGCCGGCTTGACGAGATGATCGTCGAAGCCGGCGGCGAGTGCCAGTGCACGGTCGTCGGGCTGGCCATAGCCGGTGAGCGCGATCAAGCGCAGCGGGCGACCGCGCGCCACCCGGCGCATTCGCCGCACCACCTCATAGCCGTCCATGCCGGGCAGTCCGATGTCGAGCAGCACCGCCTCCGCGTCGAAGGTCTCGAGCCGCTCGAGCCCCGCCGCTCCGCTGTAGACCGCCTGCACCTGATGGCCATCGAGCTGCAGCATCATGGCCAGAGTGTCGGCCGCATCCATGTTGTCATCGACGATGAGAATCCTGAGCGCGGGCACCTGCACCGGTAGCCCCGCGCTTGGGGACGCGTCCGGCGCGTCCACCAGCGGCAGTCGGATGCTGAAGCGGGAGCCTGTGCCCGCCCCTTCGCTGCGAGCGTATACCGCCCCCTCGTGCATCTCGATGAGCCGCCGCACGACCGAGAGCCCGATGCCGAGGCCGCCTTGCGCGCGATCCAGCGTGCGGTCCACCTGCACGAACAGCTCGAATATCCGGGGCAGCATGTGGCTTGGAATTCCCACCCCTGAGTCGGTCACTTCGATGAGCGCGGCCTGCGCCTGTGCGCGCAGCTCGAGGAGGATGCGTCCGCCCGGATCGGTGTACTTGGCCGCGTTAGTGAGCAGGTTCACCACGCATTGGACCAGGCGGGCAAAATCCCCGAGCACGTAGAGGCGATCGCTGCCCCTGAGGATCTGCAGCTCGTGTCCCCGCTCGCGGACCAGAGGGTTCACCGTCTCCACCGCCTGATCGATCACGCTCTGCAGAGCGATCTTCTCCCGCCGCAGCTCGATGCGGCCCTGGGTAATGCGCGAGACGTCGAGCAGGTCATCGACGAGCCTTGCGAGGTGCGTTACCTGGCGCCGGATAACGGCGACCATCGACTCGGCCGTCGACTCTCCCACAACTGTTTGGGCGAGCAGCTCGCTCGCGTTGCGGATGGGAGCGATCGGGTTGCGCAACTCGTGCGCCAACATCGCGAGGAACTCATCTTTGCGGCGGTCCGCGTCGCGAAGCTGATTGAGCGCCTGCCCCAGGCTCGCCCGGGCCCGGTCGAGCGCCGCCGCGAGCGAGGTGGCCTGCTCCGCCGACTGTCTCGCCAGTGCAGCCCGGCTTTCCATGATGACCGCGATACGCTCGCCGCGAAAGCCCGCGGCCAGCAGCGGCAGGAAGGCTCGCAGTCCCGCCACTTCGGTGCGCTTCGGCTCACCGCCGATCAGTGCGAGCACGGAGCCGTCATCGCCGGCGACCCCGAGCACCGCGCGCGGATCTTGACCTACCGCCGAGCGCAGGCATGCCACAGCTTCCCCGTCGCGAACACAGCCAGCGAGAAAGTCCTTCCAGGCACGACCATCCGGGAGAGTCTGCGGGAAGCCCGGCGCGGGCAGCAGCACGTTGAGCTCCGGATCGCGCGTGAAGATGAGCAGTTGCTCGGCACCCACGTGCCGTGCCAGCGCAAGTGCAGCTTCCCGTCGGCGGACCGGAACGATCAGCGCCGTCAGTGCCGTGAGCGGCGTCAATGGCGAGATCTGCGCGTCAATCCGGGAAGACTCCGATCACTGCCGTACAGTTGTGGAAGCCACTGAATTGTCCGTGCGCGCGGGCGATCTGGCCATAGGTGTTGCAGCCGGCGAATTGCGCCGTGCCCAAGCCCTCACGCAAGGCGGCGAGCTCCAGACCGAAGTGGCCGCCTATCCTGAGGCGGGTGGCCACACAGTCGAAAAAGATCGCCGCCTTCGGGGGCAGTCCCTTCAGCTGCTCGAGCGCAGCGTGGGCAGCCTGCGCCGCAGCCTCTGCCGCCGACGATGCCGTGGTACGCATGATACAGACCGTGCTGCCGTTTGGGATGTCGGCCGCGCAGATGATCGAGCCGTCCTCGCCAATTCCCAGTGGTACCCGCAGCTTGTATCCCTCCTCGCCTCGAATGCCGAGCACGTTGTGCAGAAAGAACGGCATCGGGTCCTGCCGGTCGAGCTGCTGCCCCGTCGCCCGCGCGTGCTCCTCGAGCGCCTCGAGCGCAGGCATGGCATCGAGGCTCGCGAGCCGCATGCCCTCCGCCTCGGTGACACGCATCGGCCGAGTCGCGGGCTGCCACCCGTGGCTCACGCCGATGCCCAGCGGCTTGTTGGACAGGATCTCGAGCGCGACGGCGGCATCGGGAACCGCCTCCGTGCCGAAGAACACGTGCGTGCGATGGAACCGGGCATCATCCCCAGCACCGCCGCCGAAGAGCTGGTATACCCCCGCCGTAAGCCGCGTCACCTGATCGATGAGCTCATCCGCGTAGCCGGCAAGTGCGTCGGTGAGGATCATCGCATGGCGGTAGGCGTACTGGCTCCCGCGGGCTGATTGCCCGACGAATCCCGACACCAGAGCTCCGGCCGCCGCAGCCCGGTCCGCGCGCAAGCCCCGGCCTATGCCTGCGGTGAACTGCATGTCCGTAGAGCGGATCGCGATCGCGCACGCCGCGTGCTCCCTCGGGTGCTCGCCGATGAACTCTCCGGCCGATGAGCACCCGACGAGAACCGCCGGCCGACAAGCCTCGTGTACCGCCTGAAGAAGAGCATCGTAGCGGTAGGAAGATGACGCGAAGAGGATCATCGCGTCCGGAGCTTGGCCGTGCAGCTCGGCGAGCGCCTGCGAGCCGAGTGCGGCACCCGCCTCGGCACTGGCCTTCACGTCTGTCTGCACGACTGCAATGTCGGTCATGGTGGATTCCCCCTCCGCGGCTTGGCGGCCCATTGTACAACCCCGTGTGCGCCACCGACTGGGAGCGCCCCCCGGGCGGCATGCGTCGGCGCCCAACATGGATGCCGGCTGAATTGAGGGTTCGCCCGGCACTTGGCCCCGGCGAAGGGGAACGCCTCCGCATTCGTGCGCGTCAGCCGTCGATCGCTCCGCCGCCTGAAAGTCACCCTCGAGAAGCGGTCGGGCGCAGCCCCACCTAACGCGCCGGGCGGCCTGCGCCGCGGGGACGGCGCAGAGGTGCCCACGCGCACTCAGTACCGGCGCTGCCCGGCGCGCGAATCACTGACCCGCGGCCTGCGGCCGAAAACCGCCGGCCCAAGTCCAGCCCGGCCGCCGCCGCTCGACTTCAACCGCGACGGGCTCGGACAGCTTCCACGGACGCGGCAGCGCATATTTGCGCGCAATTCTTACAAAGGCCTGCGCCGCCGGATCGCCGCCCGGCATTTTCTCATCGGTCGATGTCCACTGCCGCACCCAGTTCGCCTGCACGATCACCTGCTCACGCAGCAGCTCCGGGTAGGAGGCCCTGTCGCCCGCCGCCGCGGCGCGCCGGGCAGCATGATCGGCCTCGCGCGCCAGCTCCTCGATACAACCGTCGGTGAGCCGGATGCGGACCTTCAGCGAGTTGAGCTCCTCCCGCAGCCACCGCACCGCGGTGCCCTGTGCCAGGAGAAGGACGCGGATCCCCGAGTTCAGCCATGTCATACGCGATCCCCTGTTGTGAGTCGTTGACGGATGACCGTCAAGCATGCACGCGGTATGCCAACCGAACGGCCACGCCCCAGCCAGCGCCCGCCCGCGACACCAACAGGAGGAAGTCAGGTCTGCCGCCGTCGCACGAGCGAAATAAAGAAGAGCCCGCCCGCGACCATCACGATGAAGGGACCGCTCGGCCGGCCGGCGAGCGATGCGACATAAGTCCCCGCGGCCGTGCAGGCCACCGCGACGATGACCGACACCGTGAGCATGCGCGACAGGCTGCGCGCGAAGCGCCTGGCAATGGCGGCGGGAATGATGATGAGCGAGCCCATGAGCAACACGCCGAGGAATCGCAGTCCGAGCCCGATGGTGAGCGCGAACGCGAGGAGGAAATAAAGATCGAGCCGCGCCACATCGACCGAGGAAGTCATAGCGATTTCCGGCGACACCAGCCGCACCACGAGCGCATTGCGCTGGCGCAGCACGAATCCGATCACGATGAGCGATCCGGCGATCCCGAACACCGTCTCCCACACGGTCAGCGTTCCCGGTGCGCCGAGCAGCGCGTCGATCAACTCCTCGCCCGAGGTGATGACGCTGCCGACGGCAAGCGCCACGGCGAAAGTGACTCCGATGACCGCCTCGGTGGCGATGCGGACGCGCCGCTCCACCGCCCAGATGAGCACGGCGCCGAGAAGCAGCAGCGCGAGCGCGCCCCAGAGGGGATTGATGCGCAGGATGAGCGCGATGCCGATCCCGGGCAGCGCGATGTGCGACATCGGGTCGGCGGCGAGCACCATGCGGCGCATCACGGCGAAACTGCCGATGAGCCCTGCCGCCACCGCCATCAGGGCCGAGAGCCCGAGCGAGACGGCCTCAGGGGCTGTCATGGACATGAAACCTCAGCGGCTGACCGTAGACCTGGTAGAGCATCTCGGGTGTCAGCATCGTGCGCGGGGACCCGAAGCAGGCGCCGTCGCGCGCCAGGCAGAGCACGTAATCGGCATACTGGTAAACGACGCTCAGGTCGTGCGAGACGAGCAGTACCGTCATTCCACGAGTGTGCTGCAGGCTGTGGATCACTTCGTTGAGCTGCTCCTGACCGGGAGCATCGACGCCGGCGGCCGGCTCATCGAGCAGCAACACGTTGGGACGTCCGAGAAGCGCGAAGGCGATGAGGAGGCGCTGGAACTGTCCTCCGGACATGTTGCCGATCGGCGTCGAGAGCACCCCCTCTGCGAGGCCCACGGAGCGCAGCGCCTCGGCCTGCATCCCGGCCGAGCTGCCCGCGAGCGCCGCCCTGGCACGGAGAAAGTCGCGGCCGTTGAGCGGCAGGTCACGCTCGATATCGAGCTTCTGCGGGACGTAGCCGAAGACCGTATCGGGAGCCCAGGCGATGCGGCCGGCATGGGGCAGCGCGCCGATCAGCGCCCGCAGCAGCACCGTCTTGCCGGAGCCGTTCGGCCCGATGAGCGCGAGGCAGCTCGCCCGCGGCAAGCTGAAGGTAACGCCGCGAACGACATCCACCCCGCCCAGTCGTACCGCCAGATCTTCGACCTCGAGCGCATTCATCGGCCGACCCGCCGCCTGTGCCTGCCCGTCCCCGCGCTACGCTCGACTCTCGCCGACCTCGACCCAGATGCCGCCCTCGCAGCGCAGGCGCGCATTGCCGCTCGTGACGATCGCGCCCTCCGGGTAGGGAACGTCGTTGAAGTAACATCCCGCCGCCTCATCGCCCACCTGCTCGCGCAACAGCTCGAAGGACTGCTCGGGGTCGTTTTGGATGGGGGAATTGCGCCGCTCCGGGTCCGCCGCGCCGACCTGGGGTTCTTGCCCGATCATGTCACCTCCGCGCTCAGAGATCGCCGCCGATACATACGACATAACGGCCCCGCGCCGCGCCGGCGATCAGCTGCTGGCAGGCCCGCGGGACCTCCTCCAGGCCGATGGCGGCGCGCACGATGAGACGCTCGATCTCCCGCGGCTTCCATTCTCCGGCGAGCTTGTCCCAGACCGCGAGGCGCCAGGCGCGCGGTACGTCGACGGAGTGGATGCCGAGGAGACTGACTCCGCGCAGGATGAGCGGCATCACCGTGGTCTGCAGGGCCGCCGACTGAGCGAGACCGATGCAGGCGATGTTGCCCCAGGGCTTGACCGTGCGGGTGAGGTACGCCAGCGTCTCACCGCCCAGATTGTCGACTGCCCCGCCCCACACGGCAGTCTCGAGCGGCTTGCCGGCGGTGGCAAGGGAGGCTCGCGGCACCACCTCGTCGGCGCCGAGCTCGCGCAGGTAGGAGGCCGCGTCCGGCTTGCCGGTAATGGCCGCAGTCGTGAAGCCCGCCCGCTTGAGCAGTCCCAGGGCGATCCCGCCGACACCGCCGCTCGCCCCGGTGACCGCGACCGGACCATGCTCCGGGACCTGGTGGTTCTCGAGAAGCCGCCGCAGAGCGAGCGCCGCCGTGAAGCCCGCGGTGCCGAGCGCCATCGCCTCGCGCAGGCTCAATCCGGCAGGGAGCGGCACGAGCGCCCCGGCCGGGAGCCGGGCGAGCTCGGAGAGTCCGCCGTCGAGCGATTCGCCGAGGCCCGCGCCGGTGGCGAGCACCCGGTCTCCGGGGCGGTAGGCGGGATCGGAGCTGGCCTCGACCACGCCCGAGAGGTCGATCCCTGCGGTCCTCGGATAGCCGCGGGCGATGGAGCCCTTCCCCGTCACGGCAAGCGCGTCCTTGTAGTTGAGGCCGGAGTAGGCGACCCGGATGAGGACGTCCCCCGGCGTGAGGTCATCGGGGGTGAGCGACTCGAGGCGAGCAAAGCGTCCCGAGGGCTCCTGATGTACGCGTAACGCCTTGAAGCGGGTCATGGTGCGCCTTGCAACTGCCAGCGGCCGGATCCCAGACTAAACTCAGGCGCCGCGCGAGGCAAAAGGCGCGGGTCTCGGGAGAGCCGGCACGGCCCCTCCCCGCTCGGGTTCCGCGAGCAGGGCCGTGGCCTCACCAACGGCTCCGTATCGGATGAGGGCGCCGGGGAACAAGCCGGCGATCGGCTCGCCGCCGCTCGCCAACACGCTGCGCGAGACGTGAGTCAGCCGCCGCGCTCGGCCGCGGCGCGCATTTCGCTCCAGAGCGCGGCGACGTGCTCGTGCTCCGTGGCCTCGACGCCGAACGACACCCTGACCATCCAGCGGTCGGCGAGAGTGGCGGGCGTGAGATAAGCGCGGCCCGACTCGTTGATGCGCCGCACCCAGGCGAGGGTATGCGCATCGAGAGCCTCGCCATGAAGTCCTGGCGGGGCGTGGCGCACGCACACCGTCTGAAACGGCACCGGCGCCAGCCGCTGCCAACCCGGCGCGGCATCGACCTGGGCGGCGAGCCAGCGCGCGTGCCCGAGATCCCGGCGCAAGCGCTGCTGCAGCCCGCTCACCCCCTGCTCCCGGATGAGGAGCCAGAGCTTCAGCGCCCGGAAGCGGCGCCCGAGCGGTATGCCCCAGTCGCGGAAGTTCCGGACCCCCGCATCCGCTGCCGTGCGCAGGTAGCTCGGGTTGGTCGACATGACGCGCACGAGGTGCTGCGCATCGCGCACGAAATACGTCGAGCAGTCGAAGGAGGCGCCGAGCCACTTGTGGGGGTTCGTCACCAGGGAGTCCGCCGCCTCGATGCCCTGCCAGAGCGGGCGGCACTCCGGGAGTATCATGGCGGAGCCCGCCATGGCGGCATCGACGTGCAGCCACAGACCCTGCGCGCGCGCAACGCTCGCGATCGGCTCCAGCGGATCGACGGCCGTGGTGGCAGTGGAGCCGATGGTCGCGACCACGGCACAGGGCGAGTGTCCGGCCGCGCGGTCCGCCTCGACTGCGCGGCGCAGCGCCTGCGCGCTCATGCCGAAAGCGTCGTCGACGGCGACGACACGCAGGTTCTCGCGCCCGAAACCCGCGAGCAGCGCCGCCTTCTCCACCGAGCTGTGGCTCTGGCCGGAGACATAAACGATGAGCCGGCGCTCGCTCGCCTGCAGCCCGCCGCGGGCCGCAGCGTAATCGGTGGTGCGCTCGCGGGCGCAGATCAGCGCCACCAGCGTCGCCGTGGAGGCCGTGTCCTGGATGACGCCGCTCCAGGCGTCGGATAGACCCAACATCTGCCGCAGCCAGTCCGTGGTCAGCTCCTCGAGCTCGGTGAGCGCCGGACTCGCCTGCCAGTTGAGGCCGAGCTGCGCCAGCCCGGTGCTGAGAAAATCACCGAGCACCGCGGCGAGCGAGCTGTTGGAAGGAAAGTAGGCGAAGAACCGCGGGTCCTGAAAATGAGTGCACCCCGGCAAGATGATGCGGGTCAGCTCATCGAGCAGACCGTCGAGAGACTGCGGCTGCACAGGCGGCGTGGCAGGCAGGGCGCGGCGCACGTCCCCGGGGGCGGCGCGGGACATCACCGGCAGCTCACCGCGCGCGGTGCGAGCCCGATAGTCCGCGATCCAATCGACGACCTCGTGTCCCAGCCGCCGGAATTCCTCGATGTCCATGACCGCCGGTCAAGCGCGCATGACGCGCACGCGCAGCTCCGCGAGGCCGGTCCCGTGGGCGGTCATGAGATCCGTGAGATTGACCGGGCCCACGCCCGCGGGAGTGCCGGTGAAGATCAGGTCGCCGGGCTTGAGCTCCCACGCCGTGGAGAGGTGCGCGATGATCTCCGGAATGCTCCAGATGAGATCCCGCACCCTGCCGTGTTGGCGGCGCACGCCGTTCACCTCCAGGGTGATCTCGACTCTGGAGATGTCCTCGACCCAGGCCGCGGGCGTGAGACCGCCGACGGGCGCGGAGCGGTCGAAGGCCTTGGCGGCGCACCACGGCCGCCCGAGCTTCTTCGCCTCGCTCTGCAGGTCGCGGCGAGTCATGTCGAGTCCCACGGCGTAACCATAGATGCAGCGCTCGGCGTCGGCTGGCGTGAGATTCGTGCCCCCTTCACGCAGGGCGACGACCAGCTCGACCTCATGGTGCAGCTCGTGGGTGAGCGTTGGATAATGCAGCACCCCGGTCTCGCCGTCGTTCACGGAGAGCACGGCATCGGGTGGCTTCATGAAGAAGAAGGGCGGCTCGCGGCCCGAAGCGCCCATCTCCTGCGCATGATCGGCGTAATTGCGGGCGACGCAATAGATGCGGTGTACCGGAAACCAGCCGGTCGAGCCGACGATCCGCACGGCCGCGTGGGGCGGCGGAGCGAAGATGTAGCGCATACGCTTACTATAATCCCAATCCGCACCGCGGCGGGACCGTTCGAGCGCAAACTCCTCCCCCGAGCCGCTCGCTCCTCGCGTGCCCGATCGACGTGCGAGTCGCGCGCCTCCTCGCCCGGGCGCGGGCTCCTCCCGGCAGACCGCCGCGGCGCGCCACCACATCCGAAGCCCAGGCGAGTCCGTCGCGGCCCTGGCGGCACGTGAGTGCGGCACGAGGCGCCGGCCGCCCGGGCGCAGAGTCACGAAACCGCGAGCGATGTGCCCGGCGGCGGGAGAAGACTCACATCGTCAGCACGACGCGGAACTCCGCTTTGCCGCTCATCATGCGCGCGTACGCCTCCGCCGCCTTCTCGAGCGGGTAGGTCTCGATCATGGGACGCACGCCCGACAGCTCGGCGAATCGCAGAGTGTCCTCCGAGTCGGTGGGCGTGCCCGAAGCCCAGCCCTGAATCGTGCGGCTGCCGGAGATCAGCTGCAGCGGCGAGACCTCGATCGGCTCGAATGTGGCGCCGAGCACCATGAGCTTGCCGTTCGGCGCCAGTCCGTCGATGACTTCCGACATCGCCTTGGAGCTCGGGGCGGTCGCGAGGATCACCTGGGCGCCGCCCTCTCTGCGCAGCACCTGCGCCGCGCGCTGCGCGCGGCCATCGATGTAGAGGCTCGCCCCCAGCTTCTTCGCGAGCGGCGCATCCTGCGGCCCGCGGGCGATGGCCGCGACCCGGTAGCCGAACCTGCTCGCGAACTGGATTCCGAGGTGGCCGAGACCGCCGACGCCGAGCACTGCGACGAGGTCTCCAGGATGCGCGCCGCTATGTCGCAGCGCATTGTAGGTCGTGATGCCGGCGCAGAGGAGCGGCGCCGCCTCGGCGGCATTCAGGCTCTCGGGTATGGCGGCGAGCGCTTCCACGGGAGCGATCATGTACTCCTGATAGCCGCCGTCGTAGCTGATCCCGGCGACCTTGAGATTGCGGCAGTTGCGAAAGTCCCCCCGCCGGCACTCGGGACAGATGTTGTCGTGGCCGCCGTGCCAGCCCACACCGACACGTTGGCCCTGGCTCCAGCCGGCAACACCGGCGCCCAGGACATCGATCACGCCCGCGACCTCGTGGCCGGGGACCCGCGGATACTGGATGCCGGGCCACTGACCGTCCTTCGTCAGCGCATCGCTGTGACAGATGCCGCAGGCCTGCACTCTGATGCGCACGTGGCCCGCGCCCGGCTCGGGAATCTCCCGCTCCACGAGTTGGAAATCCGCTCCCGCCGCCGGGACCTGTACCGCCCTCATGGTCGCCGCGGAACGCCTGGTGGTTGCCATGGAATCGCCTCCCGGATGCTGTCGCATCGCCTTGTCGCCGAGCCGGTCCGGCCGCAGCCGATTCTACGCCCGCGCGGGCGATCATCGGCCTGCGGCGCGAGCCGCGCCGCGATGCGATGCGCGCAGGCCCGCTTCCTGCTGCTGGTGCGCGCACCGCCAAAGTCGGAGTCATCCCCATGGCACGCTACGGGAAAAAGGCCCAGAGCAAGGTCAAACGCGCGATGCAGGAGCGCAAGAGCGGCACGCTGCGCAGCGGCCGCTCCGGACGGAAGGTCAAGAGCCGCAAGCAGGCGATCGCCATCGGCCTCTCGGAGGCGCGCCGCTCGGGAGCGAAGGTCCCGGCCAGGAAGAGCCCGAAAAAGAAGTCGGGTGGAAAGAAGTCAGCGGGCTAGCCGCCGAATTCCCCGCGCAGGATCTTCGCGGCCGCGGCCATCGCCCGCATCTTGCCGAAGGCGACCTCGCGCGGCAGGTACTTCATGCCGCAGTCCGGGGCGATGATCACATTCTCGGGGCTCACGTACTTCAGGGCGCGGCGGATTCTCTCCGCGATCGTCTCCGGCGATTCGACCGTCATGTCGGAAAGATCGATGGCGCCGACCATGATCTGCTTGCCGCCAAGCCTCGAGAGCACCTCGCAATCCAGATGCGACTGCGCGGTTTCCACCGAGATCTGATGGCACGAGCAGGCGGCAAGCTCCGGCAGGAACGAGTAGCCCGACGGGCGCTGATGGATGATGGCGGCGTAACCGAAGCAGATGTGCACCGCGGTGCGTCCCGTCACGCCTTCCAGAGCCCGGTTGAGCGCCTGCAGGCCGTACTGGCGTGCCTTCTCCGGGCGGGCCTGCATGTAAGGCTCATCGAGCTGCACGATGTCGGCACCGGCGGCGAACAGATCGCGGATCTCCTCGTTGACGGCGGCGGCATAGTCGAGCGCCAGCTCCGCCTCGCTCGGATAGAAGTCGTTCTGCGCCTGCTGGCTCATGGTGAAAGGTCCCGGCACGGTGATCTTGACCGCGCGGCGGGTATGCCGCTTGAGAAACTGCAGGTCGGCCACCTGGACCGCATGCAGGCGGCGGATCCTGCCGACGATGCGCGGCACGGGGTTGGGGTGCCCGGACCGGTCGAGCGCCGTGCCGGGATTGTCGAGATCCACCCCCGACAGCGCCGTCGCGAATCGGTTCGAATAGCTCTCCCGGCGCATCTCCCCGTCGGTCACGATGTCGAGGCCGGCCTCCTCCTGCGCCCTGATCGCCAGCACCGTCGCATCATCCTGCGCCTGCGCCAGGAAGGGCTCGGGAACGCGCCAGAGCTCGCGCATGCGCACCCGCGGCGGGAAGCGCCCGGCCAGTTTCTCGCGATCGATCAGCCAGTCCGGCTGCGGATAGCTTCCTACGAGCGTCGTCGGGAAGAGCATGTCGCATCCCCCTGGGGTGGCAAAGGGTAATAGAGAGTCGAACAGGTGTCGCGGCTGGCCGGCCAGCGTCCGCCCGGGCCCGAGCTCGAGCGTTGCGCGATTTAAGCGAGCCCGACGGATTTGCGCAAGCCCGGCCCCTCCTCGGTGCCGCGGTCGTGCCGGTCGAGATGACGGAAGGCGCGCAGCTTCATCCGAGGTCTTCGCGCCGGAGACCTCGTCGTTCAGGGCGGGGAGGAAGCGCGCTCTTGGCCGCCAATGCGACCGCACATTGAAGACTGACGACGCCTATCACCGATCATCCGCAGGAGCCATCAGTCCGGGCGGTGCGCATGCACGTCACTTGATAACCGGGTGTTGACTCTGATGCAGAGAACGGATGCAAGGCGTGAGCAGCGCCCCGCCTTCCGCGTCAGACCGGAACTGCGCCTCGTCTACTTCGCGCGCACGAGCAGCACCGGAACCGTTGCATGGCGCGCGACGTATTCGGCATCGCTGCCGAGAACCAGCCGTTGGATTCCGCTTCGGCCATGCGTGCCGCACACGAGCAGGTCCGCGGGCCATTCCCCGGCCTGATCGACCAGGAGGCGCCCGGGCTGGTGGGTCATCTCCTCCAGCAACACCGTCTCGGGCTCGACTCCTTCCTTGCGGGCGCGGGCCCGTGCCGAATCCAGGATGGAGCGCCCTTCCTCGAGCTTCGCCGGCTCGCTCTCGCCGAGGTTCGCGCTGGGAACGTTGGGCGACAGCACCAGGCCTTCATCCACGACATGGAGGATACGCAGCTTCGATCCGAGCGCCTTCGCGAGCCTGATGGCCTCATCGAGCGCAAGCACCGAGGGGTAACTGCCGTCGATGCCGACCAGGATTCTTGCGTACATCGCCTGCCTCTCGCCATAACCGCCCTGCGACATCATTCATCATTCGACTCGCATCGGACATAGCGGATTTCCGCAATGAAGCCGGGCGGGCGGGAGCCGTCGGCGGCTAGAACCCCAGCGTCGTCAGCGCCCGCGAGATCCGCGCGCGCGCCCCCTCGGGCCTGATGGGAAATGCTCGCAGAAAATCACCTGTGCGCAGCGAGCCGTTGCGCTCGCGGACGTTCGCGGCCCAGCGTGCCGCACGTTCGTGATCGCCGTTCAAATGGTGCGCCGCGGCCGCGATCATCGCGATCAACACGTGCGCTCCCGGCGCGCGGGCGCTGCGCTCGGCCCAGGCGGCGGCCTCGGCATCCTCGTCCACCAGCATGTGCGTGAACGCGCGGGTTCCCATCATCGCGTAATGCAGCGGATCGATCGGGCTCAGGCGCATCGCCAGGTCCGCGTGACTTCTCCCCTCCCGCGTGCGGCCGGCCAGCGCTTCGGTCCAGGCTCTCGCGTAGATGCCCTGGGCATAGTGGGGACTGAGGCTCGTCGCACGCTCGAGCCATCCCAGGCTGCTGTCGAGATCGCCCTCGAGCCAGTAGCTGCGACCCATCGTGAAGTTGACGAAGGGGTCCAGCGGATCGAGCTCGAGTCCCCGCTCGGCGCAGCACCGCGACTTCGAGATCCCAGCGGGAACATCCGTGGCGTAATGCATGAATGCCGTCTGAAAATGGACGAACGACAGACCCGCATATGCGCGTGCGAAGCAGGGATCCAGAGCGACGGCGCGTCCAAAAAGACGTGCCGCCGCGGCGTTGTCCGCGCGATTGAACCGGTAGACGTGCTGCAAGCCCAGATGGTAGGCCGACCACGCGTCGAGATCCTCAGGCAGGAGGAGGCGCGCCAGGCGCGCCTCGTGCAGGGGAATGCGGATGTCGAGCGCCATCAGGATGCGGCTGCGGATCTGGTCTCGCATGGAGTGCACGTCATCGAGCCGTCCGCAGAGCCGGTCGGCCCATACGATGCCCTCATCGAGCGTGTCCGCCAGCTCCACGCTGATGGTCAGCGACCGGCCCGCGATCTCGAGCGAGCCCGAAAGACAGTAGCGCACACCGAGCAGCCGGCCGACGTCCCGCAAGCCGAACCGGGCCGCCTGCACGCGGAACGAGGAGCCGCGGGCAGTCACCAGCAGCCAGCGCAGCCGCGACAGCTCCGTAATGAGCTCATCCGGCAGCGCGCTCGCAAGCGCCTCGTATCGGGATGGCCCTCCCGTCATGCGAAACGGCAGGACGGCCAGCGACGGCCGCGAGCCTCGCTCCGACCGGGGCGCCGCAGCCCCGCCGGCGCAGTCCGTTGCGCTGGGCGACACCCTGACGTCGCCAATGAACCGAAAGCCGCGGCGATGGAGAGTCCTGATGTACCGCTGCGACCGGCCGTCGTCGCCGAGCGCGCATCGTGCCGACTTCACCCGGCTTGCGATCGCCGCATCGGATACGGGGCGGCCCTCCCAGACCTTCTCGATGATCTCCTCCCTGCCCACCAGCCGGGTGCGGTTCTCCACCAGCAGGGCGAGGAGGCGAAACACCTGCGGCTCGAGCGCCCGGGTCTCACCCCCGGCGCGCAGCTCCAGGGCGGCCAGATCCAGCTCGAAGGTGCCGAACTGGTAGATCATGTCGCTAGAGTAGACTCGGCGCAGCCCCTCTGCCAGTCTCCAGGAATTCTCCACGAGACCTGCAAGCTTCGCCGGGCCGCCGGTGGCAATGTGATTCCGCCCCGCATTCCCGCGGGGTGAACGAGGAGCTTGCCATGCCATTAGTGACCATCGACGTGATCAAAGACGTCTTTTCCCCCGCTCAGAAGAAGGACCTGATCACCAGGGTGACCCAGGCGATGATCGAGGTGGAGGGCGAAAGCATGCGGCCCGTCACCTGGGTCCGCATCAACGAGTTCGAGAGCGGCGACTGGGCCATCGGCGGCAGGATGCTGCGGGCGGTCGACGTCCATGCCCTCGCCAAGGGCGGCACCGAGTAGGTGCTCCGTGGCTTGCCGGACGGCGCCGTGCGCCGTCCGGCCCGGCTTCAAATCTCGTCCCCAGAAGGTCCATGGAGGGGAGGCGTCCTGCGGGCAGCGGGAGCTCCAGCGGCGCGGGTCCCCTCCCCAACCGCAAAGTGCGCGGGCTCCCTGCCACAGGGCGCACGACGGAGTCGGTGGCACCGATCATGACCGGCTCGCCGCTCACGTTTCCGGAGGTCGCCATCAGGGGCCGCCGATGTCCGAGAGCAGCGGACCGCGCGCAAGCCCATCAGTGCGAACCCGCTGCTGCAGCTGATTTCCGAGCCAGCGAAACCCGCGGCTCAGTGCGAGGAATGCACCAGACCTTCCGGCGTGCTCGCTGCCTCGTGAGTCATCACGATGATGCTGATGCGGCGGTTGACCGGGCTGAAGGGATGCGCCCGGTCCATCGGCGCCGAATCGGCGAGCGCGACGATGCGCGCGATCTTGCCTTCGGGCAGTCCGGAGGCCACGAGAATGCGCCGCGCGGCGTTCGCCCGATCGGCTGACAGCTCCCAGTTGGTATAGCCTGGCGAGCCGATGTAGGGAGTCGCATCGGTGTGTCCGGTGATGCTGATGCTGTTCGGAACCGACGCCAGATACGGCGCGAGCTTTTGCAGAATCGCGACCGTATAGCTCTTGAGCTTCGCGCTGCCGACATCGAACATCGGCCGGTTCCGGGCATCGATGATCTGGATCCGCAAGCCTTCCGGCATGATGTCAATCAGCAGCTGGTCCTTGAACGGCTTCAGCGCCTGACTCCTGGACACCGCCTCCCGCAACTGCATCTGCAGCGCCTCGAGCCGCTTGCGCTCCGCCGCCTGTGGCGAGATCGGCTGTCCCGCGTGTGTCGTGGAGGGCTCGTTGCCCGTGCTCGGCGCGGGCTTCCCGGGCACGCTCGAGGCCGGCACGACGGCGGCACTGCGCTGTCCCGCACCCAACGGCGTCGGCGCGCCGACGAGGCTGGTGCGGGGCGCATCGAGGCCGCCCCCGAGATTGATGGGACTCGTGCTCGCTCCGCCCGGTCCGTCCATGCCCGGCGCCGGTTGGACGCTCTTTCCCTGCTGCATGCTCGGATTCCTGAAGTACTGGAAGATCGCGGCCCGCTCCTGCTTCGACACGGATGCGACGAGCCACATGACGAGAAAGAAAGCCATCATCGCGGTGACGAAATCCGCGTAGGCGATCTTCCAGGCGCCGCCATGATGGCCGCCTTCGACGCGCCGGGAGCGCTTGACGATGATCAGCGGACGGGTGTCCTGCGAGGACTGACCTGAGGATGCCATGATCGTTCCGTCGGGCCGTCAGGCCGCCTTCGCCTTCAGGTGCGACTCCAGATCGCCGAACGAGGGGCGCACATCCGCGAACAGGAGCTTGCGGGCGAACTCGATGGCCACCGTCGGGGGATAGCCGCGGACGCTGGCGACGAGGGCCATCTTGACGATCTCGAACGCCTTGCCCTCCTCCGTGGCGCGGCTCTCCATGGCCGATGAGATGGGACCCACGAAGCCGTAGGAGACCAGGATGCCGAAGAAGGTGCCGACCAGCGCCCCGGCCACGTTGGCCCCGATGGTCGCCGTGTCGGCACCGGCGATGGAGGCCATCGTGTTGACGATGCCGAGCACCGCGGCGACGATTCCGAATCCAGGCAGCGCATCGGCCACCTTCTGCACCGCGTGCGCGGGCTCGTGCGCGTCCCGGTGGTGTGTCTCGAGCTCGTACTCCAGCAGGCTCTCGAGCTCGTGGGGGTTCATGTTGCCGCCGGCCATGAGACGCAGGCAGTCGGTGATGAACTCCATGAGATGATGATCCGCGAGGATGCTCGGGTATTTCCGGAATAGGGCGCTCTCGCCCGGCCGCTCGACGTCGGCCTCGATACCGAGGAGACCTGCCTTGCGGATCTTCTGCAGTATGTCGTGCAGGAGCTTGAACAGCCTCACGTAGTCCTCCCGCTCGTAGCGGGGCCCCTTGGGCAGCGCGAGCACGCCGGCCGCGGCGGACTTGACTACCTTCATGGGGTTGCTGATCAGAAACGCGCCGAAGGCGCTACCGCAGATGATCAGCACCTCCGTCGGATGCCACAAAAGCAGGAGATGTCCGCCGCCCATGAGGAAGCCGACGACGACACATCCCAGGACGACGACCGACCCGACGATCAGAAGCATTTCTTACCTCCGCCGGCAGCCTAGCTGTTTCCCTGTCGGCGGTATTGGACGGGGTTCGCGCTTCCGCCGGGTGCATCCGAACGCACCTGCCCGCATCGACCCGGTGCCGCCGTCGTCGGGGAAAACCCGAACCCGCAGGCGCGCCGCGCCCGCGGCGGATCGCGCGGGAGCGGGAATTCCGTGACCCCGATCACCAAACGCTGCAGCGGCTACCGTAGCGCTGCCGCAGCCCCCGCGATCGGGCAGAGCAGGTCCAGCCGATGGAGCGGCACCGGAGTTCGCGCTTCGACTTCCGCGATCGCGGTCGCGACTACACGTTCGTCGCGCTGCGCCATCGCGCGGGCTATCTGCTCAAACCCATCGTCTCCGATCGGGGCCTCGATATCGCGACTCGAGCGATTTGGCGGCCACCGAAGCTCCTCGTGGACTGCCATCGCTATCGACCGGATGCCACGGACCCACCATCACAGTGCGCGCCCCATCGCACCTCGCCGCTCGATCCTCTTCAGCTCGAGGAAATGCGTCGTGCGCGAGATGCAAGGGCCGCAATTGGTCCGTCCGCTCAGAGCGGTGGCGGAATGCCTTCTCCGCACCGCCTCTGACGTCGCCTCGGGCACAGCGCTTGCTGCGTCCGGTTCACGCCTGAGGTGCACCTGCGCCCTGGCGATATATCCATAACGGCTCCGGGGAGGGTCCTCGCATCCATGAACGACTTGGGGACGCGACCGCCAAGAGTCCTGTTGATCGGGCCCTACGACCCGCATTGCGGCGAGTACACGTTTCTGGCGCCTCCGCTCGGTGTATGGCGTCTCGCCGGCGTGCTGGAGTCCTGCGGCGCGTACGTCAAGGTGTTCGATCCGAACTGCTGCGCGATGGCGCCGCAGCGCGCGCTCGAGCGCGAGATCCTGCAGTCGCACTGGGACGTGATCGGCGTGTCGACGACCGGAATGACGCTGCGGTTCGACCTCGAGCTGGCATACGTCGCGCGCCGCCTCGCGCCCGGCGCGCTCATGGTCGCCGGCGGCATGGAGGCGACGTTCCGGCCGGATCTGATGTTCGAGCTCGGTCCATTCGATCTGGTGGTGTTGGGTGAAGGCGAGCGGCCGCTGACGGAAATCGTCCGGCGACTGCGCGGCGGCGAGCCGCTCGGCGCCATCGCTGGTACCGCGGTCAAGGCGGACGGTACGATCATCAAGCGCCCCCAACGCGCCCTCAACCGCGAGGAGCTGCGCGCGGCGATCTTCAGTACACCCTATTCGCGAATGCCCTACCCGGCGTACTGGAGCCGCCTCGAGCAGGCGTACCGCGTGGGCCAGCTGCCGATGAAGGCCGCGCGCGAGGCCCGCCTGGCGGAGATCCGCTCCGTGCGGCTGATCACGCTCAACTACTGCCCGATGGGCTGCAGCTTCTGCTCCTCCACGAACTTCCTGCACGAAGCCCAGGGGCACGTCGCCGCAGTGGCCCGACTGGAGGCGCAGGAGTGCCTGACGATGATCGAGCGCATCGTCGCCGCTCATCCCGGGGTGCGCACCATCATCTTCCAGGACGACATCTTCACCTTCACCCAGGACCGGCGGCTCCTGCCGCTCTGTGAAGGCATCGTCGCCGCCAAAGCCCGCGGTGCGCTGCCGCAGGAGCTGCAGTTCATCAGCACGAATCGCATCGATGCGATGTCGGCGGAGCGTCTGGCGGCCCTGCGGGCCGCCGGATTCCGCGTGCTCGGGTTCGGCATCGAGAGCTTCTCCCGGCGCGTGCTCGCCGAATTCAACAAGGCCGCGATCCACCGGCACATCGAGCCGATGCTCGAGACCGCGCTCGGCCTGGGCATCACTCCTTTCCTTGACCTCATCCTGAGCTCCCCGCGCGCGAGTCTGGAGGATGTCGCCGAAACGCTGCGCGAGGGATACCGCTGGCTGCGGCGCGGCTGCGAGATCGGAATGTATCCCTACGTCATCCCCTTCTCCGGCGCGGCCTTCGCCCGCGACAGCTCACTCGCCCCGCACACGATCCACGCACGCAGGCGGGTCGCCGGTACCGACATCGCGTGGGACCAGCCGGCGAAGATCCTGCCGGTCGACCCCGCGGTGCGCGAGGCGGTGCTGCGGATCGAGAGCGACTTCGAGCGCAGGATCGCCGCCCTGGAGGAGGGAGCGGCGCATCTGCCCTCGCGGGTACGCTCGCTCGTGTGGATTCTGAGCTCGCTTTCCGTGCTGGCCGAGCACGGACTGCCGATCGCCGATGCGCGCGAGGTGGAAGCGGAGCTCGATGCGCGCTTGCCGCGGCTGCAAGGAGCGACGGTCCTGCGGGCCGTCGCGAGCGCATGACGACGCGCCGCTTCGTCGGCATCGCCGCACCGCTCGCCGTGTGCGCTCTGCTCGGCGGCTGGGTCGCCCTCGCCGCGGCGAACGCCGAGGCGGCGAGCTTCTCCATGCTGGTGTATGCGCTTGCGAATCTGATCGTCTACACCGACGCGCTCGATTTCGCGCTGCGGCTCTACATGAGGCGGCGCCACACCGCGACCGCGCGCGGCACCGGGCGGGAGCGCGAGATCTCCATCGATCTCACCACCGCGCTGCCCGCAGGCGCTCAGCCTCTCGTGCCCGTCGAGCCGTACGCCATCATCGCCTCGGTCCACAATCTCGAGGAGCACATCGAGGAGTTCGCCGATCGCTATGCGCCCTACCGGGAGCGGATGTGGCTCATCAGCGATGGCTCCACCGATCACACGGTCCTGCGGCTGCGCCAAGCCGGCTGGCGCTGCTTCGATGACGGCGTCAATCGACGCAAGCCGGCCGCCATTCGCCGCCTGCTCGAGACGCTGCCCGAGTACATCGAGACCGTGATGGTCATCGATCCGGACATCCGCATCCTCGAGCCGGGCGCGGGCAGCGAGATCGATCTCGAGCAATTCATCAGCGAGTTCCAGCAGTCGGGAGCCGCGGCGGCCTGCCCGCGCGTGATGATCGAGCCGGACGGATTTCTCGCCCGCTTCCAGTCGTTCGAGTACGCGCTCGCGTTCCGGGCCGGCCGCCAGAGCCTGGCGGACTACAGCATCACCTCCGGCGTCTCGGTCTACCGGCGCGACGCCCTCGCCCAGGCGCTCAAGGAGCACTCGCTGTCGGTATATGCGGAAGACTTCGAGAACGCGGTGATTCTGCTCGATCGCGGCGAGCGGATTTATTACGACGGCCGGCTCGTCGTCGGCACCGAAGGTCCGGGCTCATTCGCGCGCTGGTTCTCGCAGCGCGTGGGCTGGTACCACGGGTTGCTCAAGGTCTTCATCGAGCGCATCGGCGCCGTGTGGCGCATCGCGCGACGCACGCCATTCGCCCTCTACCACTACATCGTATACGTCGGCGGCCTCACGATCTGTCTGCACCTTCTCAAGGCCCTGAGCGCATTGCTGCTCCTCGCGAGCTTCGTGAGCGGCATCGACAGCCTCTTCTTCGCCCGCTGGCAGCCGCAGATCCACACCTGGATGAATCCGGCGTATTTCATGGCTGCGATCGGCAGCTATCTGGTTCTCGGGGTGGTGGCGATGTTCACGGTGGTGCCGAAAAGCGAGCGAGCGTACGCGGCGCCCATCGTTCCGCTGTATCTTTTCTACGCGCTCGTGCACATCGCCCCCATGACGATGGGCTATGCGAACTGGATCGCACTCAAGCTCATCGGCCGGCGGCTGTATCGCGACCATTACGAGCCCGAGCCGGGCGAGTCGCGCGAGCCCGAAGGCCTCCGTGGCGGACATGCTCTTGCGACGAGGAGACTGAGATGACGGCCGGCACAGCGTCCTCCCTGGGTGTCTACCGGCCGGCGGAGTACTGGGAAGCTCGCGCCCGGCGATTTGCCGTGGAAGGCGACGGCCTGGCGGCAGTCTGCTCTTACGGCATGCCCGGCTTCTACAACAGACTCATCCACTTCTCTCAGCGGCGAGCGCTCGAGCCGTGGCTGAAGATCGAAGCCGGTGCCAAGGTTCTCGACGTAGGATGCGGCATCGGTCGCTGGAGCCGGCTGCTGGCGTCGCGCGGTGCCCGGGTCACCGGTGTGGATCTGAGTCCGACCATGATCGCCGAAGCCGAGCGACGGGCCGCGGCCGGTGGGCTCGCGAGCCGGTGCCGGTTCATCGTGCAGGACTCCGCGGCGCTCGAGATCGGCGAATCGTTCGACCTGATCCTGTGCGTCACTATGCTTCAGCACATGCTCGACATCGCCACCATGCGCTGCGCGCTGCGGCGCATGGCGCAGCATCTGGCTCCTCGCGGGCGCCTGGTCATCCTCGAGGCGGCGCCCGCGCGCGTGGCAAGCCACTGCAACACGGCGGTTTTCACCGCGCGCCATCGCGCCGTCTACCTGCGGCTCTTTCGCGAATGCGGCCTGCGGCTCCATGCGGTCTCGGGAGTCGATCCCGCGCCCTTCAAGACATGGCTGCTGCCACACCTGCCCCGCCTGCCGCGTGCGCTGCGGGTTCTCGCGCTCGCACTGGCCACGGCCCTCTCCGCTCCCCTGGATGCGCTCTGCGCGCGCCGATTGACCGAGCGCTCCTGGCACGCGGTCTTCGTGCTAGAGCGCGACGCGGGAGGCTGACCGTGCGCCTCAGCCGCCGCTCCGTGCTCTCGATCGCCGTATTCCTGAGCGTCGCAGCGCTCATCTTTGCCGGCTGGGCGCTCGAATCGCGACACTCGGGCAGCCGGCGACTCTCGAGCACCGTCACCGTGAGCGTCACCAGTGGCGCTGACCGCGGTCCAGGCACGCTCCGCGAGGCGCTGTTCATCGTTGCCACCGCGCCGGGACCGGCGCGCGTTTCCCTGGACGTGCCCCGAATCACGCTGTCGACTCCGTTGCCGCCGATCGTCAACTCGCACGGCGTGCACATCGTGGCGCGACAGGCCGGAAGCGTAATCGATGCTCGCGGTCTGCGTGGCAGCCCGGTGCTCGATGTCGCCGCGGCGAACGTATCGCTCGACGGCTTCACCATCCGCAATTGCCGCGGCGCCGCCATTCTGGTGCGCGCGGTCCACGTGAGTCTCCAGAGCACGACGGTGGCATCTTGCGACGTGGGAGTGGACGTCGCCGGGAACGCGCGTGACCTTCTCATCGAGCACAACCGCTTCATGGATGATCGCATCGGCGTCCGCTTCTCGGCTTCGAGCCCCGACACCACGGTGGCCGCGAACCGGTTCTCCGGCGAGCGGGATGCGGGCTTGTGGGCCGTGCGCGGCGCCGCCGGGCCGCGCGCGGGAGCGATCAGCGTGCGCGACAACCGTTTCGATCAGGATCACAGCGGGATCGTCAGCGGCAACATCAACATCCTCATCGAGCACAACCAGATCGCGGACGCGCATTCATCGGCCGTCGATGTGGTGGGCGCCGGAGCCATCGTTCGCGGCAACCGCGTGAGCGGCGGCGCGGGCATGGGAATCCTCGCCGACGGCGCGCACGCCGCGGTGATCGAGCACAACGAGATCAACGGTCTCGCCGCTTACGGAATCATGGTCCGGGGCTCGAGCGACACGCTCGTGCGCGACAACCGGCTGTACAACTGTGCCTACGGCATGGCGTTCGTGCTGGGCGACACCCGTGACCCGAGCACAGCCGTGGACAACGTCATCATGGAGCCGCGCTACGACGGCATCGACGTGATCGGAGATGCGCCGATTCTGCGGCGGAACCACGTCCTCCAGCCTCACGCCTTCGCGCTCCGCGTGGAGGACTTCGAGGGCCCCGACGGACACAAGGTCGTGAGCGCACCGTTCCTCGACCATAACTCCTTCGGTCCATCCTCCGCGACCGTCGCCGCCCGTCAGGGCGGCAGCTGGTGGCGTTGACAGCGCCATGAAGTCGCTCGACAGCACCCAACTGCTTCCCGTGCCGACGTGGATCGATCCGCGCGTGCACCTCCTCGATGATCTGTGGCTGCTCGCGATCTTCTCGATCCTCTTCGCCGCAGGCCTGCCCTGGCTGCTCGGCTCCTTCGACATCAAGGTCGGCCCGGCGCTGCTCGGACTGCTCGCCCTCGCGGGGATTCACGTCGGGTTCACGGTGCTCACCGCCCCCGCACCCGGCGGCAGCCGCTGGCGAAAGCGCGCGCTCGCGATCCTGCATGCGGTGGGCGTCGTGATCGTCGCCGTCGTATGGCACTACGCGGGCGGAGTTCACAATCCGGGATTCCTGCTGGTGTTCGTGCTGCCCGTGATCGGCGCGATCTTTCTCTCCCGCTGGCAGCCTTATGCCATCGCCGTCCTGGCGATCGCGGCGGTGTCGGCCGTCGCGCTGAGGGAATCGCCGGAGCTGCGCTGGTATGCGAGCGGACTCGCTCCCCAGGCCTCGTGGCTCGCCCGCCTCCTGGGCGGTGCGTCCGCGGCCAGCGAGCCTTTCCCGGGATTCTATGCCCCTCCCGGCTACTTCCTCGTGCTCCTCGAGGGATTCGCCGTCCTGATGATCGCCTGCGCCTTCGCCGCCGAATACCTCGGCACCGTCTTCGACCGTCTGCACGCCGATCTGGCCGCCGCACGCGCGGAGGCCGAGCGCGGCCAGCAACTGTGGACCAGCGTCATCGAGGAGTTGCCGCTTCCGGCCGTGCTGGTGGATGCGCGCACACAGCGCGTCGTGGCCGAGAGCGCCGAGCTCGCGCGCCTCACCGCCGGGGGCGCCGCGGCGTCCGGCCGCAAGCTCACGGAGGCGCTCGAGTTCTCTTATCCGGAAATCGTCGAAGAGCTGGTCAGCGGGACGGGCGGCGAGGCGCCGCACGTCGTGCTTCGCCGCGGCGGCGAGATCTGCCTCGCGCGGGTACGGGTGCAGCACATCCCCTACAAGGGGCGGCGTCTCGCGCTCATCCTCATCGAGGAGACGACGGATGCCTTTGCCGCCCGCGCCGCCCTCGATGTGGCGGAACAGGCGATAGTCGTCGTCGATGCGCAGGACCGGGTGCTCGCATTCAACAGACCGGCTCTCGCGCTCTTCTCCGCGGCGCGCGTCGGCGCCGACGCCCCGACGCTGCTCGCGCAGCCGGATGCCCCGCCGCGGTGGTGGGAGCCCGGACTGACCGGCCGCCGCAAGATGCACGTGCGCATCGTGCCGCGCGTCTTCCAGGTGACCAGCACGGCCGTGGCGCTGCCGGGCGAGCAGGAACGGCTCTGTGTGGTCGCTTTCCTGCCGGTCGCCCGGGCGGAGACCCTGGATGGACCAATTCTCGGCACCCGGGCTCCGGGCGCCTCACTCCCGAGGACACGATGAGACTTTTGCGCTACTCACCCCTCCTCACCCTGGCGGCCGTCTGGCTCTCACCACAACCTGCCGCAGCAGACGATTCCGCCGCGGTCCCTCCGCCCGCACCGGCGGCCCCGTCCATCGACAGTCTGATCTTCAGCGCCAACGGCTCGACGCTGACCGGCGCAACGGGCGGCGGCGGCGGCTCGCTCACCTGGCTGCACGATTTCAGCTCCGGGGTTCTGGGAGTCGCGGGCGAATATCAGCGGCTCGCGAATGCGCACTGGGCATTCGGCTCGCTTTCCGGCTCCGTCAACACGGGCGATGCGGCTGCGACATGGACCTTCTCCGGGGAAGTCCACCTCGGCAGCGGCGACATCAGCCAGTATCAGGGCGTCCACCACTTCACGTACCAGGTGGAAGGCGCCGGCGTGGCCGGCACGTTCGGCAGCAAGGTGACGGTGCAGCTTCAGGCGCACCAGTACGACGTCGATACCTCGCACGGCACTCTGCCCAAAGTGGCGCTCGGCGTTCTCTGGACCCGACAACTGCAAACAACCGTCTCGTACGCGCGGTCGGTCGGCGGGAATCTCGGAACGGAGATCGCGACGCTGCAGATCAATCACTTCGGCACTGCGGTGAACTGGCTGGTCGGCGGCGCGACCGGCCACGTGGCGCCTCCGGTCGTCAACCTCTACACCGGCCTGACAGGGCGCACGCCGCAGCTGCGCGAGGGATACCTGGGCCTCTCCAGATCCTTCGGCCGCACCGACTGGTCGATTCTGGGCGATTACCTGCAGGTTGCCGGCCAGACGCGGATCACCCTCACCGTGGTCTGCACGCTGCACGTGGGGTGATCGTCGCCATGAGCCTCAGCCTCCGTCAGTTTCTGCGGCGTCGTGCGACGTGGCTGCCGGCGCTCCTGGTGTTTCTGACCGTCGCGGCGGCCGGATCCCGACTGGTCGTCCTGAGCGTGCAGCAGCGGGCGCAAGAGGCGCGCACCGCAGCCGAGGCCGCCGCCGCACGCGGCGCCCGCGCCATGGAGCAGCAGCTCGAGGAGCTCGCCGCGCGCGCAGCGAAGGCCGCACGCGGGTCCGCTGCGCCTGCCGCGGACCGCGCTTCCGCGAGCGCGGCCAAGTCCTATTTCACGGTATTCGAGGCCGCCGGCACCGGCGGTGTGCTCGCCTACGGCTCCGCCAACGCGCAGATCGCCAAATCGATCGTACGCGAATGGCAGGATGCCGCGTCCGCGCGCCCGACGCCCTCCGCTGCTTTGCTCGGACCGGTGCGCGAGGGCAGCGAATGGCTGGTCGCGGCACGCGCGCCCCTGGCCGGCGCCTTGAAGGCCGGCGCGGCGCCGCAAGGCGGATGGGCGGTCGCCTATGCGAACCTCGATCGCCTGCTGGCGCGGGCGCGGCTCATGCGCGCCGTGGGCGCCGGCAGCGATTTCGCGCTCGTGCAGAGGGATCCCGCGCAGGGTTATGCCAGAACGCTCGCGGCATCCCGAATCACACCGTTGAGCGATCCCGCCGCCAGCGTGATTCACGCGCCGCCGGGGTTCCCGTTCACCTCACCCGGCACGTTGGCGCTGGAGATTCGGCCGCACGGCGGCTGGTATCCCACGCGCACGCTCGCCACCGACATCGGCCTCCTCGCCCTGCTCGCGTGGCTGCTGACCTTCACCGCCCACGACCTGACACACCGGACACTGCGCCTGCGCGCCTCGCTCGCGGCGGCGCGCCGCCAGCTGCACGCGGCCAACCAGCGCCTCGCGCGCGAGATCGAGCAGCGCGAGAACCTGCAGCAGAGCGTCGATCGCGCGCGCTTTCACGATGCCTTCACCGGGCTGCCGAACCGCTACTACTTCATGGAGCAGCTCGACCGCGCCCTGCGCGAGCTGCGCGGTCGCCGCGGCCGCCGCATCGGCGTCTTCCTGATCGCGATCGACCGCTTCCCGCTGATCAACGAGACCTTGGGTCACACGGCCGGGGACGAGCTGATGGTGCAGGCCGGCCGCCGCTTCCAACGCGCGGTTCCCCCCGCCTCCGTCCTGGCGCGCTGGGGGAGCGATCAGTTCGCCCTCCTCGTGCGGGACCTCGACTCGGCCGAAGCGGCGCCGCGGCTCGCGAGCGAGCTGCAGGCGCTCCTGCAGGAGCCGTTCGAGCTCAGGCGTCATCGCCTCGGGGTCGCCGCCCGCATCGGAATGAGCTGCCTCGAGAGCTGGCCGCAGCGCGCCGAGCAGCTCATGCGGGAGGCTCAGGTCGCCCTCTCCGTGGCGCAGCGCCAGGAGGAGATCACGAGCGTCGCCTACTCGCCCTCCATGGGAGGCGACGCGGCGACTCTCGTCAGCCTGGAGGCCGACCTGTACGTCGCCCTGGAGCGCCGCGAGCTGAAGCTCCTCTTCCAGCCGATCGTCGATCTGCGCGGCCGCAAGGCGGTGGGCGCGGAAGCGCTGCTGCGCTGGCGGCACCCCATCGAGGGCACGCTCAGTCCGGAGAGATTCCTGCCGATCGCGGAGGAGACCGGCATCATCGTGCCGATCACGCGTTGGACGATCCGGACCGTCTGCCTGCTCGCCCGAGAGTGGCGGCGGCGCCTGCCGGCCGGCACCGATTTCTATCTGAGCGTCAACCTGTCGGCGGCGGCGTTGCGCGACCCGGAGCTGAGCGACTACGTCTCAGGCCAGCTGTCAGAGACCGCGATACCGCCGCAGGCGCTGAAATTCGAGCTCACCGAGGGCGGCCTCATCAGCAACGTGGTGGCCGCGCGCGAGACGCTGGAGCGCCTGCGCCAGACCGGAGTGGAGCTGATGCTCGATGACTTCGGCACCGGCTACTCCTCCCTCAATCACCTGCAGCTCTTTCCGTTCGATTACGTCAAGATCGATCGGCCGTGGGTCGGCGCCAGCCCCTCGCCGCACGGCGGCGCGAGCCTCGCCTCCGCGATGGTGCAGCTCGCCTCGAGCCTCGGGCTGATCTCCATCGCCGAGGTGGTCGAATCCCAGACCACCGCCGACGCGCTGGAGGAGATGGGCTGTCATTTCGGGCAGGGAAACTTCTACTGCGCCGCGGTGGAGGCCGAGGAGGCGCTGCGCTGTCTCGGCGCCGGCGGTGCGGGCCTGCTGCCGCCCGAAGCGCTCGACTCCGCAGAGGACGATTCCCCGACCTTGATCCTGCCGGCGGGATTCATCACCGAGGACAGCGTCGAGTCGGGCTGACGGGTCAGTCGAGGACCACGCGCGGAAAGTAGAAGGACACGGTCCAGTTGGGCATATCGACGATCTCGCTGATGCGCAGATCGCCGCAGACGCTGCAGAGCAGGTAGGCGTCGATCGCGGGCATGCCGCGCTCGCGCGTGAGCCAATCGATCGTGGAGCGGACGGCCGCGCGGGCCGCTTCCATCAGATCCGGACCGATGCCGGTCGTCACCCGGTAGCCGCGCTGATCGAGGTGACTCGTGACCGGGCCGGGCGTGAGCAATCGGGGAAAGGCGAGCGGCGTCTGCTTCACGACATCGAGCCTGAGCGCCACGCGCATGGGGCTCTCGAGCGCCGTGCCGCAGACCTCACCGTCACCCTGCGCCGCGTGAGTATCTCCGACGGAGAACAGCGCGCCCGCCACTTCGACCGGCAGGTGCAGCTCGCTTCCGCACGCGATATCGCGCAGGTCCATGTTGCCGCCGACCCGGCGGGGAGGCACGACACTGTGGCATCCAGGCTCGGCGGGAGCGACGCCGATCGTGCCCGCGAACGGCTTCAACGGCACTCTGGCCCATGAGCCGAATGCGGCCGCGGTCGATGCCTGACTGTCGTATCGCCACAGATGCAGCGCCGGCTCCTTGAAGTCCTCCGCCAGGAGCCCGAAGCCCGGAATGTTCGCCGTCCAACCCCATCCGGAGGGCGCGAAGGACAGCACCGTCACCTTGAGGATGTCCCCGGGCTCGGCGCCCTCCACGTACACCGGACCTGCGACCGGGTTGACCCGGGCAAAGTCCAGCCGCCCGACGTCTTCGACGCCGGAGGCCGCGGACAACTGGCCGCCGGAAGCGTCCATGACCTCGAACTCCAACGACTCCCCGGGCGCGATACGCACGACCGGCGCCAGACCATTGTCCCAGCCGTAGTGCTGCGCGTGGATCGTATGCCGGTGCGCCATACGCATGCACTTTAGCACGGGCGGTGGTCTAGACTCGATTGTCGCGGGCAAGCCTGCACCACCGTGAAAGCGAGAACATGTCACTCGAGCAATTCGGCTACCAGGACCAGCTCGATCGCGCGCTCACACTGAGCGACCTGATCGTGTACGGGATGATCTTCATGGTGCCGATCGCCCCGTTCTCGGTGTTCGGGTTCGTGTGGCACGACGCCAGGGGCATGGTCGCCCTCGCCTACCTGATCGGTCTCGCCGGGATGCTGTTCACCGCGCTCAGCTACGCCGCCATGTCACAGGCCTTTCCCCTCGCCGGGTCGGTGTATGCCTATGTGCAGCGCGGGCTGCACGAATTCGCGGGCTTTCTCGCCGGCTGGCTCATCCTCCTCGATTACATACTGGTGCCGGCCCTCCTCTACCTCTTCTCGGCGGTTGCCCTGCAGCCGATCCTGCCCGCCGTCCCCGCCTGGGCCTGGCTGGCGGGTTTCGTCTCGTTCAACGCGGCCGCCAATCTGCTCGGCATCCGTTTCACCGCACGCCTCTACAAGGTCCTTCTCGCCCTGGAGCTCCTGACCCTCGCACTGTTCGTGGTCTTCGGGGCGATGGCACTCCACGCGGGCGCGGGAGCCGGCGGGCTGACGCTCGCTCCGCTCTACGATCCGCGCGACTTCTCGCTGAGCACCGTGGCGGGGGCAACCTCCATCGCCGTGCTGTCGTTTCTCGGCTTCGACGGCATCTCGACGCTCTCGGAGGAAAGCGCCGGGGCGCGGGACGCCATCGCCAGGGCAACACTGCTCTCCCTGGTGTTGATCGGCGCGCTCTTCGTGCTGCAGACCTGGATCGCCGCCGATCTCGCGCGCGGCATGAGGTTTTCCTCCGCGGCGACGGCGTTCTATCAGATCGCCGCGCGGGCCGGCGGCCCCGCTCTCAGTCTGACGGCGATCCTGGCCGTGGTGATCTCATTCGGGATCGCCAACGCCATGGCCGCGCAAGCCGCCGTGGCCCGCGTGCTCTTCGCCATGGCGCGCGACCGCAAGCTGCCGGCCGTCCTTGCCGCCGTGCACCCGCGATTCAAGACGCCCTATGTCAGCACGCTGCTCGTCGCCGGTGTATCGCTGCTCGTCGGGCTGCTCTTCACGCATCGCATCGACGACCTGACCCGAGTGGTCAATTTCGGCGCGCTCACGAGCTTCGCGCTCCTGCATCTGGCGGTCGCCTGGCATCATGTCGTCCGGCAACGCAGCGGTGCGTGGATGCGGCACCTGGTATTCCCGCTCACCGGGCTTGCCGTGATCCTCTATGTGCTCTACGGAATGGATCGCAACGCCAAGGTGCTCGGCGGCTGCTGGATTGCCGCAGGCATCGTCTACTACCTCGTCCTCGCGGCCCGTACGGGCCGCGGCCCCAGGCGGCCCGGGGAGCACGCACCGTCCGCGCGCGGTGCATCGTTTCCGCAGTGAAGCGGACGGTCGGGCCGAAGACCATGGATCGGGCAGAAAGTTCCTTACGCACCCAAGCCCGCGCCTGCGGCGCCGGTCCCGGTCTTGATGTAAGCTGTTGGGAATGCGTGTCCGCGAGAGGAGATCAAAATGAAGTTGGCGGCTCGACTCGGCGGCGCGCAGAGCGCGGCCTTCGGCGTCCTGACGAATGTGTTCGGCGCAATCTGGCTCGCGAACGCCGCCTTTCAGGCCATGGCGTGGCTGGCCGTCCCGGCCGCGAAGGCCAATTTCATTCATGCGCTCGCCAAGCCCGCCTCGAAGGTCCCGGAAGCGGTCCGGCCGCTGCTGCTCGCGGCGGTGCACGGCACCGAGGCGGCCGGTCCGCGGATCGTCGCGGGTTGCATGGTCGTGATCGCCGCGCTGCTCGGTGTCGCGCTCTTGACCCGCAGGCATGTCGGCCTCGCGGCGCGCGTCGGCATCGTCTACAGCGCGATCTGCTGGGTGTTCCTCAACGGCTTCGGGTTTCCCTACAGCGGCGGCCAGACCGACCCGGGCGTCTTCGTGGCCTATGCGATCGCCTTCCTCTTCGTCCTGTCGGTGGCTGCGGCCATCGAGGGCCGCAGCCCCGCGGCCTCGGAATCCTCCGACCGGCTCTGGCACGCGGCCCGCATCAGCTTCGGGCTGCTGTGGCTGTTCGATGCCGCGCTCAAGTGGCTGCCGGCCTTCCTGTTTCATTTCACGAGTCAGATCACCTCGGTCATCCCGGGGCAGCCTGCCTGGATCGCGGCGTGGCTCGGATTCGTCGCCACGGTGATCCGTGCCGTCGGAGCGCTTCCGGTCGCGATCCTCGTCGGACTTTCCGAGACCGCGATCGCGGTCGCACTGTTGAGCGGCCGCTGGCTGCGCCTCGCCATTCCCTTCGGCATCGCCTACTCACTGGCGGTCTGGTCGACCGCGGAGGCGTTCGGCGGCCCCTACTCGGCCGCCGGCACGGGAGTTCGCGGTAACGTCCTCGGCAACGTCCTGATGTATCTCATCCCGTTCCTCTTCCTCTGGGCCGGCGTGCGGCGGCAGGCCGTGAGTTACGGCCGCCTGAGGCCCGATCGGACCGACCGAGCCCACGGATGATGCTTGCGCACGTACCAGAGCAGGCTCGAGATCGCGAGCCAGCTCACGAGCGCCAGCAGCAAGGTCAGGCCCGGACTCCCCTGCGGCAGCAGCTTCCAGACCAGCGCCCCGAATCCCATGCCACCGATGGCGCCCATGACGGCACCGCGGGCTTCGAGACCGGCCGCCAGCCGCCCGCGTATCGTCGACGATATCCCGGCCCGGCGCTTCTTCGCCTGCTCGTGCTTTTCCAGCAGTGTGGCGCTCGCGGGGAAGATCGCCGGAAATGCCAGCAGGAGTCCCCCTGGCACGGCGCCATAACGGCTCGCCACCCAACCTGCGAAGGCGGTGATGAGGCCGCCCAGCACGAAGCGCACGAGATATTCGTGCCACCGGGTCCGCTTCAACGCGCCGAGGTTCAGCTCGATCGGCATCAGGCGAGGATCAACGCGTAAAGACCACCGGCAACGGCAGCCCAGAGTGGGAGCAACAGCAACGACGTAGGCGCCGCCCGCGTGTGCCGCACCCCGAGGCAATACGTGCAGCTGGCGGCGTAGGCGACGAATGCGACCTCGCCGACGATCATCGAGCGGGCCTCGAGCGCCGCGAAACCGGGCCCTTTGGCGGCGAGCGTGAGGCTAAGGGTGGCGATCGCTACGGACGGTGCCGCTGCAAAGAGCCCTGCGAAGCCCTTCGGATAAGTGATGTCCCCGAGAACGGCGAACACGCTCACTATCACGCCGCCGACCAGGAAGTGGACGATCAGCTGCGACATCGATGGCGGGACGGCTCGGGGACGGACGCGGGTGTTGATATCGAGACCGACGATCAGCTCTTGGTTTTACCAAACCACCGGCGGCAGCACAAGCAAGCGTGCGCAGCATCATTTACCGCACCCCGGCGCCTTCCCGCTCGCGGGCGGGTCCTTCGAGGCGGGCGGTGCCTTCGGGCTCCTCGCCCGAGGCGGCGGAAAATCCGGCGCCTGTCCGACGATCAGCACCGTTGGTCCGTTCGCGACATCACATCACCCGCTTGCCGTAGGCGTAGGCGCCCAGGAACTGTTCCGTGAGGTCGATGAGAATGAGCTTCGGGTCCTCGGCCGCCGGCGCGTAGGTCGCCGGCAAGGGCGTGAAGCCCCGCACCTGCGCGAGGTCCTCCGGAATCTTGACGCGCACCCCCGGATAGATGTGACGCCGATCGATTCGATTGAAGCGCAGCACATCCTGCCAATGCGAGCCAAAGAGGTTATCGATCGTGTCGCGGCGCGTCACGCGGCGGCAGCGCCAGCAGGATGAGCAGTGAACCGGCACGAGCCGAAGCCCGCGCCTTCGAGAAGAAGCTCTGCCGCAATGACCGCAACCCCGTGTCGCCCTACCGTTGGCGCCAACTCTGCCACCGGCCCGACCTGCCGCCCGTGCGCAGAAGTACTGATTGCCGCTCGGCGTGACTTGGATCTTGCTTCCGGGCATTCCGCACAGGTCCCCCTGGATGCAGGATCGCCCTTCGCGCGCTTCGCAGGCGTGCTTCCCCTCAATTGGAGATGCCGATGAGCTACTACCTGGCCAAGACCGTTTCGAAGGATTTCGACGCCACCGTGGCGGATGTCACGGCGAGCCTCAAGGAGCAGGGATTCGGAGTCCTGACGGACATCGACGTGCAGGCGACATTCAAATCGAAGCTCGGGGTGGACAGTCCCAGGTACCGCATCCTTGGCGCCTGCAATCCGCGCCTGGCTTTCGAAGCGATCAAGACCGAGGAGCGCCTGGGCGTCCTGCTGCCCTGCAACGTGATCGTGCGCGAGACTCCGGACCACCGCGTGGAAGTGGCTGGCGTGGATCCCGTTGCCACCCTGGAGCGCACGGGCAACCCGGCTCTGCGCGCGACCGCGGAACGGGTCCGCCAGCTCCTATCCGCGGCGATCGCGCAGGTGGGCGAGACGCATTGACGACCGACTCTCCTTCGATGGCGCGGTCTCATCCCTGAAAGTCGTTGGCAGTCCCTCGGGCGTAGTAAGATCGCGCATCGACCGCATCGGGCCGCAAGACCGCCATGGCGTACGACTACCGCAAGTTCTACATCGATGGCCGCTGGGTCGAGCCGCTCGAGCTGAGGGAATTCACGGTCATAGACCCCGCGACGGAGGCGCCGGCCGGCGTGATCTCCATGGGAAGCGCCCGGGACGTCGATCGGGCGGTCGTCGCCGCGCGCCGCGCATTCGACTCCTTCGCCGAGACTTCCCGTGAGGAGCGGCGGGCGCTCCTTGAGCGGGTCCGCACGATCTACAAAAAGCGCTATCTCGAAATCGCGGACGCCATGCGCGCGGAAATGGGCGCGCCGGTCACCCTCGCCAAAGGGGCGCAGGCCGGCATCGGTCTCGGCCATATCGCGGCCATGATCGAGGTGCTGAAGACTTTCGAGTTCGAGGAACGACGCGGTCCCGTGAGGCTTGCGCTCGAGCCGATTGGCGTCTGTGCACTGATCACGCCCTGGAACTGGCCCATGAACCAGGTCGCGGCCAAGGTAGTTCCGGCGCTCGCCGCCGGCTGCACCATGGTGCTGAAGCCCTCGGAGTTCTCTCCCTTCAGCGCGGCGATCTGGGCGGAAGTGATGCACGAGGCCGGAGTTCCCGCCGGAGTGTTCAACCTCATCAACGGCACGGGTCCCGAAGTCGGTGCGGCGCTCGCGGCACATCCTGACATCGACATGGTCTCCTTCACCGGCTCGACCCGCGCCGGCACCGAGGTCGCGAAGATCGCCGCGGCCACCGTCAAGCGCGTGCATCAGGAGCTCGGCGGCAAGTCTCCTGACATCCTGCTCGAGGATGCCGATTTCGAGCGCGCCGTGAAAGCAACCGTGCAGCACGTGTTCGAGAACTCCGGCCAGTCCTGCAACGCGCCGACGCGGCTGCTGGTCCCCAAGGCGCGCCTCACCGAGGTCGAGGCGATTGCCCGCAGGGCCGCCGAGGAGGTGATCGTCGGCGACCCCGCCGCCGAAAGCACGGCCGTGGGTCCCGTGGTGTCGAAGATCCAGTTCGAGCGGGTGCAGGGCTACATCGCCCAGGGCATCGCCGAGGGCGCGAGGGTCGTCACCGGCGGCCTTGGCCGCCCCCTGGGAATCGAGAAAGGCTACTTCGTGCGGCCGACGATCTTCTCCGGTGTGCACAACGACATGACCATCGCGCGCGAGGAGATATTCGGGCCCGTGCTCGCGATCCTGCCCTACCGCGACGAGGAGGAAGCGATCCGTATCGCCAACGACACTCCATACGGCCTGCAGGCCTATGTCTGGTCACGCGACCTCGCGCGCGCGAACCGTGTCGGCGGGAAGATCCGCGCCGGACGGGTGACGATCAACGGCGCATCGGGAGACATGAGCATTCCGTTCGGCGGCTTCAAGCGCTCGGGCAATGGCCGTGAATGGGGTGAGTACGGTCTGCGCGACTTCCTCGAGGTCAAGGCCGTCATCGGCGCGGAAGCTTCCGCCTGAGCATCCAGAGCTGAGGGCGCCACGCGCGCGCGCCGAGCGGACGCAGTGCCCGGTCGTGCGTTTCATCATGAGGGGTCCGAGAGCAGTGATTACACCGGCAGACAGCGGCAGCACTCTGGAGGCCGGATTGAGCGGCGCAGCGGCACCTCCCGCCCAATACGAGACTCCCGAGCTCAGTCGGACGTTGCGCCCGCGGCACGTCACGATGATCAGCATCGGCGGCATCATCGGCGCCGGCCTGTTCGTCGGCAGCAGCGTCGCCATCACCGCGACGGGACCCATGGTGATCGTGACCTACGCGCTCACCGGACTGCTGGTGTTGATCGTCATGCGGTGCCTTGGCGAGATGGCCGTCTCACGTCCCGATATCCGCTCCTTCACGGAGTTCGCGCGCGCGGGGTTCGGCAACTGGGCGGGATTCACCGTCGGCTGGCTCTACTGGTATTTCTGGATCATCGTCATCCCGGTGGAGGCGATCGCCGGCGCGGTGATCCTGCAGCATTGGTTTCCCGCAATCCCCAAGATCGTCATTGGCGCCGGACTCATGGCCGCCATGACCGCCGTCAATCTGATGTCGACGCGCTCGTACGCGGAATTCGAGTTCTGGTTCGCCTCGATCAAGGTCTCGGCCATCATCGCGTTCATTGCGGCGTGCGCCGCGTTCCTGCTGGGAACCCTGGGACCGCATCAGGGCCCGTTGCAGATGTGGAGCGCCCATGGGGGACTCTTCCCCAAGGGCCCCTTCGCGATCGTCACTGCGGTGACGACTGTCTTCTTCTCGATGATGGGCTCGGAGATCGCGACCATCGCCGCCGTCGAGTCGCCGGACCCGGCTCGCGCGGTCGCGCGCATGGTCTCCTCGGTCGTCGGCAGGATCCTGCTGTTCTATCTGGGCTCGATCGCTCTCATCGTCTGCATCGTGCCCTGGAACGAGGTGCCTCCGGGCATATCGCCCTTCGTGATCGCCCTCGACTCGATCAAGGTGCCCTACGCGGCCCCGATCATGACCGGCATCATCCTGACGGCGGTGTTGTCGTGCCTCAATTCCTCGTTCTACGTCGTCTCACGCGTGCTCTTCGTCCTCGCATCGCGAGGCGATGCCCCGCGGGCCCTCGTGCGCCTGAACGCGCGGCGCGTGCCGGCCCGCTCCGTGCTCATTGGCAGTGTCGCCGGGTTCTTCGGGATCCTCGCCCACGACCTGGCGCCCGCGGCGGTATTCGCCTTTCTCGTGAACGCCTCCGGCGCCCTGATCGTCGTGATCTACGGCATCACTTGCGCCGCGCAGATCCGGCTGCGGCGGGCGCGAGAGCGCGCCGGCCTCGGACCGCCGGAGCTGCGGGTGTGGCTGTTTCCATGGGCGAGTTATGCGGCGATCGCGGCGATGGTGCTCGTGCTCATGGCCATGGCGCTCGACAAGGACATGGCGAGCGAGTTCTGGGCCAGCGCGATCTCGATCATGGTGGCATTCGCGGCGTACCTGCTTTTCGGCCGTCGCCGCGCGGCGGACCGCCGCTGAGGACGGCCGCGCTCACGGGCTCGCGCGGTCAGCCTCGTCCGCGAATATTGCATCGGGCTCCTTGCGCGGGGCCTCGGCGACGGCGGTCAGCGTGTGGGATGCGAGCGTGCCGATCTGATGGCGGCCTTTGACCGCGTACCAGCAGAGGCCCGACCCCAGGATAACGGCAATATAGACGAAGGCGCCCCAGGTGTTGTACCAGGGCCTGCCGTAGACGGCCTCGCGCGGCCATGCGAGGTTGAGCGCCATCCCGGCTCCCCACAGCACCGCGACGATGTTGACGGGCAGTCCCCACCTCCCCATGGTGAAGTAGCCCCCTGCCGCCAGATCCTCCGGAGGCCATTGGCCCGCCAGACGCTTGCGCAGCAGCGGTACCGTCACCAGTAAATACGACATGTAGATCATGATGACCGCGATCGAGGTCAGCACCGTGAAGATCTTCGGCTGCCCGATGTTGAGGACCAGGATCAATTCGGCGATGACGCCGATCACGATGGCGGGCACGATGGGCGTCCGGGTCTGCGAGCTCACCCGCGCGAGCCTCTCCCCGAACGGCAGGGCATTGTCGCGCGCCATGGCGAACGTCAGCCGGATGGCCGCTGTATGCACGGCCAGCGAGCACACCGTCACCGCGACCACGATGCAGACGAGGAAAATCCTGCCCAGAGGCCCCCACATCACCTGCGCGACGATGTATTGCAGGCCGCCGCTGCTGCTGCCGAGTCGCGGATCGGTCAGATTGGGCGCTGCCATGATCGCGAACACCAGGATGGCGCCCCCGATGACGAAGGAGGCGAGGATGGCCCGCAGGATGGCCCGGGGCGCGGTGCGGCGGGGCTCCAGCGTTTCCTCACCGAGCGAGCTGGCCGTGTCAAAGCCATACATCACATATCCGGAGGCCAGCGACGCCACGAGGAAGGCGGTGAGATATCCCCCGCTCTTGCCGGCGCCGTAGCCGGCCGTGGTGAAAAAGACCGCCGGACCGCGCCTGATGTTGATCGCGAGGAAGAGTGCGATCAGGCAGGCGGCGATCAGCTCGATGAACACGCCGGCACTGTTGATCCTCGCCATCAGCTTCACGCCGAGCGCATTGACCACCGTGGTGAAGGCGATCAGCACCGAGCCGAGAATCACCGCGTTGGCGGCGAATTCGTAGCTGGTGCTGCCGTTGCCGACGAGCTGAAAGCCGCTCCACAGCCGCGGCAGGTTCAGTTGCAGCGCCAGCACCACGGCGGACAGGGTGACGATCGAGGCGGTCAGCATGAGCCAGCCCGAGGACCATCCGACGAGGCGGCTGCCCAGGATCTTCGACCAGTTGTAGACCGATCCGGCGATCGGGTACTTGGCGGCGAGCTCCATGAAGCACAGCGCCACCGTCAGCTGGCCAATGAGCACCATCGGCCAGGACCAGAGATACGCGGGACCTGCGGTGCCGAATCCGAAATAGAACAGCTGGAACGTGCCGGTGAGGATCGAGATATAGCTGACGCCTGCGGCGAAGCTGCCGAACGAGCCGATGCTCCGGGAGAGCGATTCCCGGTAGCCGAAGTGCTCCATGCCGCCGTCGGTCGCCGCAGTGGGTTTGTTCTGTAACACGCCTTCGGCTCCCGGTGAGATCGATCGTGGCCGGCTCAACGCCCCCGGGCATCGTACCCCGTCACGGATGGCCCGGACCAGCCTGGAAGAACCGGCGCCTGCGGCGTGCGACGGATTTTTGAACATGCACGACATGGCGGCTCTTGATCGCCGGCGCAATTGATGCTCAAGTGGCATCCGGCCACGCTCAGCGTCATCACCCATCGAATGACCGCGCCGATCACGCGCTTCGGCTTTCTCACCCTGCGCAACTTCTCGATGATCGCCTTCACCAGCGCGATCGAGCCGCTGCGCATGGCCAACTACCTGGCCCGGGAGAGCATCTACCGCTGGTCGGTCCATTCCCTGGACGGGGATCCGGTACTGGCAAGCAATGGCCTCGCGGTGTCGCCGACCTCACGTCTCGAGGACTCCCCGCCGCTCGACATTCTCTTCGTGTGCGGCGGAGTCGATGTACCCCATGCGGTGGATGAGCGTCTCCTGCAGCTGCTGCGCCACCTCTCGCGCGAGCGCATCGTCCTCGGCGGCCTCTGCACCGGCGCATACGCGCTTGCCAGAGCGGGCCTCCTCGACGGCTACCGGTGCGCCATCCACTGGGAAAATCTCTGGGGCCTACGCGAGACCTTCCCCCGTATCGTCTTCACTCCCGATCTCTTCGTGGTCGATCGCGACCGGTGCACCTGCACGGGCGGCATCGCGCCGCTAGATCTGATCCTCCATCTGATCACCCCGCGGATCGGCCGCATGCTCGCGGCCGGCATTTCCGAGCAGTTCATCGTCGAGCGCATCCGCGACGGCAAGGATCGCCAGCGCATCCCGATCGCCGCGCGTCTGGGGGGATGCCATCCCTCGATCATCCAGGCGGCCGCGCTCATGGAGGCCAACGTCGAGGAGCCGCTCACCCTGGCGGAGCTCGCCCGCATGACGGAGGTTTCCCAGCGCCAGTTGCAGCGGCTCTTCCACCGCAGTCTCGGCCTGACGCCGGCCCAGTACTACGTCGCCCTTCGCCTGCGCCGCGGCCGCGAGCTGCTGCAGCAGACCGCCATGCCGATCACGGGCATCGCCGTCGCCTGCGGCTTTCGCTCACCGGCCCACTTCAGCAAGTCCTATCGGGCGGCATTCGGTCATCCCCCGAGCCAGGAGCGGCGCCCGCCAGCGCCAGAGACGGCGAGCGGCGCTCCGGGACGTCTGCGGCGTCTGGCCCAGTCGCCCCCTAAATGATCGTTCAATGCATGGCCCAGCTCGATCAGAGATCCTGAAATCAAATCAACCTATTGTTTTAAAAAATTTATTTTATATACTTGAACTTGACCTTGCATCCTGTCAACGCCTGGCGGAAGATAGCTCAGAGCGTAGCGCCAGTCGATTGAGTGACTGTTCAATGCCGCACGCCTGCGGTTCTCACAAGCCTCCCCCAGAGCGGGCCTCCCGCCCGCCGCTGCGCGTCGGCATCATCCTGGCCGAGCACTTCACCCTGTCGGCCTTCGCGGTGTTCATCGACCACCTGCGACTCGCCGCCGACGAGGGAGACCGCAGCCGCCCGCTCAACGTGCAGTGGTCGATCATGTCGTGCCGGCGCGAGCCGATCCGCGCCAGCTGCGGGGTCATGCTGCAGCCGACCAGCAGCCTGCTGCCCGCAGCCTCCCTCGACTACGTGGTGATCGTCGGCGGAATCCTCCATGCCGGACCGCAGATCGATGAGGCCACCGTCCGGTATCTGCGCGAGGTCGGCGCGACCCGCACCCCGCTCATCGGCATCTGCACCGGCAGCTTCGTGCTCTGCCGCGCCGGCTTGATGGAGGGAAGGCGCTCGTGCGTCAACTGGTACCACTATCAGGACTTTCGCGAGGCGTTCCCGGAGCACGCCGTGGTCGCCGACCGCCTGTTCGTCGCCGACGGTTCTCGCATCACCTGCGCCGGCGGCGCCGGCACCGCGGCGCTCGCAACCCATCTGATCGAGCAGCACCTCGGACCGGCGCAAGCCCAGAAGGCGACGCAGGTGCTGCTGTTCGACCGCCCGCGCCAGGGAAGCGACGCCCAACCGCATCCTCCGCTCTCGGAGGGCATCAGCGAGCCGAGGGTGCGCCGCGCACTGCTGCTCATGGAGCAGAACCTGACGCGCCCGATCCTGATCGGCGCCATCGCCGGAGAACTCGGCGTATCGACACGGCAGCTCGAGCGGCTTTGCCGGGAAAACGTCGGCATGGGACCCGCCTCGCTCTATCGCCAGCTGCGCATGCGCTATGCCAGCTGGCTCATCCAGAACACGGACCGCTCGATGACCGACATCGCCATCGAGACGGGATTCGCCGATTGCGCGCATTTCTCGCGTCAGTTCAAGGACGCGTACGGTATCTCCCCGTCCACGCATCGACTGCAGCCCAACCGGATGATGAACACGGACGCCGCGCGCTCGCGCGTGTTCGACTGAATCCGCGGCTCACGCGGTCCGATGGAGGAATTGCTCTTGCCGCGCGCAGGACGGGATCGGCTTGCACTCGCGCGGTGCGTGTCCGTGCCGACACGGCGACATGCGGCGGCTTCATCACACGACCATGGCGGTTCCGTTCAATCCCGGATCTCAGACCTCGGCTCTAATCAATTGACACGAGGAGAACCGATCATGAAGTCGAGTGTTCCGTACGCGGTCGCCGCCATCCTGGCAGGCTCGGCTTTCCGGGCGTTCGCCGCTCCGCCCGCCGCTCCGACTCCCAAGCCGAATGCCGGCGCCGCCTCGAGCACCGGCACCACCGCGGGCGCCACCGCCGCCCCGCAGGCGGCCGGCGCCGACCAGCTCGCCACGGTCATCGTCACCGCGCAGCGCCGCACGGAAAACATCCAGGACGTCCCGATCTCGATGCAGGCGCTCACGTCACGCACGATGCAACAGCTCAACATCCAGACGTTCAATGATTACCTGAAGTACCTGCCGAACGTCACGGCCGCCAACAACGGCCCGGGCCAGAGCGAGGTCTTCATGCGCGGAGTCAGCGCCGGATCGCAAGCCACCCAAGGCAGCGGCTCGACCGGCCTCTGGCCGAACGTCGCCATCTACCTCGACGACCAATCGGTCCAGCTGCCCAACCGCAATCTCGACATCTACGCGGCCGACCTGCAGCGCATCGAGGTTCTGGAAGGACCCCAGGGGACGCTCTTCGGCGCCGGTGCGCAGGCGGGCGTCATCCGCTACATCACCAACAAGCCACAGCTCGACACGACATCGGGAAGCGTCGAAGCGGGCTACGGCACGACCGCGCACGGCGACCCCAATACCGACGTGACGGCCGTCCTGAACCTGCCGGTCATCGCGGGCCACATGGCCGTCCGCGCGGTGATCTATGATGCCCGGCGCGGCGGCTACATCGACAACGTGCCGGCCACTTTCGCCCGCCAGAATACCGACATCGGCATCCACTACGCCGGATATCCGGCCGTGAACGGCCAATGCCCCGACGGACAGCCCAACAGCGGCTACTGCGTTCCGCCCGGAAGTCCCACGGTCAATAACTATCAGCTGGCGGCGAGAGCCATCAACCCCGTCACGTACCAGGGAACGCGGGTGGAGGCGCTGTACAAGCTCAACGACGACTGGGACCTGCTCCTCACGCAGTCCTACCAGACCCTCGACTCCCAGGGTGTCTTTTACCAGCAGCCGTACGCTTCCGACGGCACCGGGCTCTCGCCGCTCGAAGTGACGCTCTTCAATAACGCCTACGACAAGGACAGGTTCGAGGATACCGCCTGGACCGTGCACGGCAAGGTCGGACCCCTGGCTCTCGTCTACACCGGCGGCTATCTCGACCGCAACGTCGAGCAGACCGGCGACTACACCAACTATGCACGCGGCGTGTATGCGGATTACTATCAGTGCTACGGTCCCAATTCCGCCGCGAACCCGCTGACGCCGACCTGCTTCTCGCCGAGCTCAACGTGGCGCTCGGTGGAGCGCAATGTGCACCAGCAGCATGAGATCCGGCTCTCCACGCCTGACAGCTGGCGCTGGCGGGCGATCGCCGGCCTCTATTACGAGAACAATGCCCTCTACGACCAGACCGGCTGGCACTACAAGAGCATTCCCGCCTGCACCTCGAACGGCGCGCCGGGAACGCCGGGCAACACGGGCTGCCTGTCGGACGTCGGCACCTTTCCGGGGACCACCGTGCAGAATCCGGGGGTGCAGAACGACACCACCTCCTTCTACCAGGACCAGCTGCGCCAGACACGGCAGATCGCCGAGTACTTCTCCACCAGCTACGACCTCGTGCCCCACGTCCTGACGATCACGGGCGGCATGCGCCACTTCCGCTTCCTCAATTCCGAGGCGGGCAGCGTGCTCTCGAGCTTCGGCTGCTTCGAGGCGGGGACCCCGCCCGGCGGCTGCCAGTCGAGCTTCAGCACCAACCTCAATGCCAAGGGGCTCTCCGACACCGAAGATGGCAACAAAGTGCGCGCCAACCTCACCTGGCACGTCCACCCGGATCTGATGCTGTACTACACCTTCTCACAGGGCTTTCGCCCGGGAGGCTTCAACCAGAACGGCGGCTCGCTGCACGGCCTCGGCCCGGACGGGGTGGCGCAATACGTCGTTCCGCGGTCCTACACTTCCGACAACCTGACGAACAACGAGATCGGCTGGAAGACGCAGTTTTTCGGCCGCATCCAGTGGAACGGCGCGGTCTACTACGACAATTGGACCAACGTGCAGATCGAGTTCTTCAATCCCGGAGTGGTCGGCAACATCTTCTACGACACGAACGGACAGGACTTCCTGATCAAGGGCATCGAGACCTCGTTCGTGGTGCGGGTCATGCGCGGGCTCACCGTGCAGGGCGGAGCGGACTGGAACAAGAGCAGCCAGACCAACTCCCCCGCCCTGATCGACAACAATCCCGCGAGCGCCGGCTACGGCAAGCCGATCACCCAGGTCTGCAGCGGCGGCACCTGCAGCCCGGTCGGCAATCCCTTCGGGCCCATCGGTGCGCCGAGTGCCAATGCGCCGCCGATGCAGTTCAGCCTGCGCGCCCGCTACGAGTGGGAGGTGGACGATTACTTTCCGTACGTGCAGATCGGAGTCCGGCACACCGACCACTCGTTCTCGCAGGCGGGGGCGAATCCCGAGATCCTCGCCGGCGGATCGATCACGACCTCGCGCGGTCGATTCGAGAATCCCGCCTATTCCACGGTCGATGCGGCCATCGGCGTTTCCCGGGACAATTGGCACGTCGCTCTGCACGGGGAAAACCTGACCAACTCCAATGCCAGCACGTTCACCAGCACCGATCAGTTCATCATCGAGCAGACGCCGCTGCGGCCGCGGGTGATCGGCATTTCCTTCGGCTACAATTTCAGGTAAGCCGGCCGGGGCGTCGGGCCCGCGCCGGCCGCGACCTGTCGGCGGCGCGGACGGTGACCCATGGTGGAGCGTGAAGTTCAGCGCATTCGCGGGCTGCTCAGGGAAGGCCGGCTCGCGCAGGCGCTGCGCGCGAGCGAAGCCCTGCTCGCGCGGGTCCCCGAGAACCGCGACGTGCTCTACCTGTGCGCGGCCGCCCAGCGCCTCGGGGGCGATGTCCCCGCGGCGCTCGCCACCCTGGCCGAGCTCGAGCGCCTGCACCCGCGCTTCTCGGGTCTTTACCAGGAGCGCGGGCACTGCCACATCGCCCTGAGACAGGCGCCTGAAGCCATCGAGTCGTTCCTGCGCGCGGTCAAGATCAATCCGGCGCTGCCGGCGAGCTGGCGCGTGCTCGAGGGCCTGTACCGCATGGCCGGCGAGCCGCAGCAGGCGGCGCAGGCCGCCGGACATCTCGCGGCCCTCGAGCGGCTTCCCGCCGAGGTGGTCACGGCCACGGCGCTATTCAGCGATGGCGAGATCGCAGCGGCCGAGCAGCTCATCCGCGCATATCTGCGGCAGCGAGGCGATCACATCGAGGCTCTGCGGCTGCTCGCCCGCATCGGCATGCAGCGCGACGTGCTCGATGAGGCGCAGTTGCTGCTCGAGCGGGTGTTGCAGCTCGCACCGGACTATGCCCTCGCGCGCTTCGAGTATGCGCAGGTTCTTGCCCGGCGACATCTCTACCTCGAGGCCCGCGCCGAGACCGAACGCCTGCTCGAGGCGGAGCCCGGCAACCGCAATTACCGGACGCTCCGCGCGCTGACGCTCGTCGGGCTGGGGCGCCACGAGCAGGCGCTGCGATGCTATCGCGAGCTGTTACCGGGCGCCGCGCAGCCTGCGGAGCTGCACCTGTCCATCGCCCACTCGCTGAAGACGGTGGGAGCCACGGAAGAGGCCGTGGCCGAATACCGGGAAGCGGTGCAGATCCGCCCCGGGTATGGCGAAGCGTATTGGAGCCTGGCGAATCTGAAGACCTATCCCTTCACGGACGAGGAGCTCGAGCACATGCGGACCGCCGAGGCGGAACCGCTCGCCTCCGATGCCGACCGCTATCATCTGTGTTTCGCGCTCGGCAAGGCGCTAGAGGATCGCGCGCAGTACGAAGCCTCTTTCGAGTACTACGACCGCGGCAATGCGCTCAAGCGCGCCACAAGCGGGTACCAGCCGGAGCCGTTGGAGTCCGCGGCGCGCCTGCAGCAGCAGATCTGCGCCGCGGAGCTCTTCGCCCGGCATGGATCCTCGGGCTCATCGGCGCCAGACCCCATTTTCGTCGTCGGCCTGCCCCGCTCCGGCTCCACGCTCATCGAACAGATTCTCGCATCACACTCCGCCGTCGAAGGCACGCAGGAGCTCGCCGACGTGCCGCGGATCGTCGCGAGCCTGCAGGGGCGACAGACGCAGTCCGGCCCCTCGGGATATCCAGAAGTCCTGACGAAGATGACCGGAGAGGATCTGCGCCGCCTGGGCGAGCAGTACCTGCGCGACACGCGGGCCTATCGGGCAACGGGCCGGCCGCGGTTCATCGACAAGATGCCGAACAACTTCCGCCACATCGGGCTCATTCACCTGATGCTGCCGCGCGCGACCATCATCGACGTGCGGCGCGAGCCGATGGCCTGCTGCTTCAGCAACTTCAAGCAGCTCTTCGCCCAGGGACAGACCTTCACCTATGGCCTTCGGGAGCTCGGCAGGTACTACCGCACCTATCTGGAGCTCATGCGACATTGGGACCATGTGCTGCCCGGAAGGGTGCTGCACGTTCATTACGAGGATGTCGTGGACGATCTCGAGGGAACCGTTTGCCGTCTGCTCGCTCATTGCGGACTTGCGCCCGAGCCCGCCTGCCTCGATTTCCACCAGACCGCACGCAGCGTCAGGACCGCGAGCTCCGAGCAGGTGCGCCAGCCGATCTACCGGGAAAGCCTAGAGCACTGGCGCAACTACGAGCGTTGGCTAGGGCCGCTGCGCGAGGCACTCGGAGACGCCGTGGAGAAGTATCGCGAAGCGCCCCATCCGAACGCCAGTAGTTGCCCATCGACCGACCGACCCCGAGTCACGAAGCGGTGACCCGCGGCGGCCGCTACGGGGTCGAGGCGGTGCCTTTCAGCGAAGCATCGCTTCGCTCCGCCGAGCGGGTGTCCGTGGATGGATACCTCGTGCTTGCGCGAAGCAGGGTCGCGCAGCGCAATGTACCCGGACGCCGCAGGGCAAGGCCCCGATGCAGCGCTTCAGATCAGATCAGCGCTGCGAGGTCTCCCAGTTGGAGGCGATGTAGAACGGCACATCCTGCGGCGGCAACATCGGCCTGCCGCGGATATGGTCGGCCGCCTTCTCTGCCAGCATGAGTGTCGGCGCATTGAGATTGCCGGTGGTGATCGACGGCATGATCGAGGAGTCGACGACCCGAAGCCCCTCGAGCCCCCTCACCCGCGCCTGCGGGTCCACCACCGCCCGCGGGTCATCGGAACTGCCCATCCTGCACGAGCAGGAAGGGTGGTAGGCGCTCTCGACGTGCCCGCGGATGAACTCGTCGATCTGCTCATCGCTCTGAACGGCACTGCCCGGCTGGATCTCTCGGCCACGATAGGGCGCGAATGCCGGCTGCGCGAAGATCTCGCGGGTGAGACGCACGCAGGCACGCATTTCCTCCCAGTCCTCGGGCCGTGACATGTAATTGAAGAACACCTTGGGTTTCTCGTCAGGATCGGCGGAAGCAAGCCGCACCCAGCCTCTGCTCTGAGAGCGCATCGGTCCTACGTGTGCCTGAAAGCCGTGCTCCTGCGCCAGGGAGGAGCCGTCGTAGCTCACGGCCATGGGCAGAAAGTGATATTGGATGTTCGGGTAACGCACGCCGGCGCGGCTGCGGATGAAGCCCCCCGCCTCGAACTGGTTGCTGGCTCCGAGGCCGCCCTTGGTAAGGAGCCAGCGCACGCCGATCATCGCCCTGGAAAACGTGCTCGTATACCTGTATAGCGTGACGGGCTGTGTGCACGCCATCTGAAAATAGAACTCCAGGTGATCCTGCAGGTTCTCTCCGACACCCGGCAGATCGTTGATGACCGGGATACCGTGACCCGAGAGCTCCCGCGCGGGTCCGACCCCCGAGAGCTTCAGGAGCTTCGGCGACTGAATGGGACCCGCGCTCACGATCACCTCGCGCCGCACCCTCGCGACGTGCTCCTCGTTGCCGCGGCGGTACGCCACCCCGACGGCGCGGCGGCCCTCGAAGAGCACCCGTAGCGCGAGCGAGCGGGTGCGCACCGCGAGGTTGCGCCGGCGCATCGCCGGCCGCAGATAGGCATTGGCGGCGCTGCAGCGGCGGCCCCGGCCCACCGTCATGTCCATGCGCCCGACCCCCTCCTGCTGAAAGCCGTTCATGTCCTTCGTGTAGGGATAGCCGGCCTGACGGCCGGCCTCGAGCCACACATGATTCAACGGATTATCGAGCGGCCCATAGCGGGTATCCACCTTGCCCTCCCCACCACGATACTCGTCTCCTCCCCCTTCGTGCCGCTCCGTGCGTTTGAAGTAAGGCAGCACGTCGCGGTAAGCCCAGCCCTGCGCGCCTTCCGACGCCCAGAGCTCGAAGTCGAGCGGGTTGCCCCTCACGTAGACCAGGCCGTTGATGGAGGATGAGCCCCCCAGCACCTTGCCGCGCGGCGTATGCAGGCTTCGGCCGCCGAGATTCGGCTCCGGCTCGGTATGGAAAAACCAGTTGTAGCGCGGCATGTTCATTGGGATCGACAGTGCTGCCGGCATCTGGATGAGAGGCGAGCGGTCGGAGCCCCCGTATTCCAGCAGCAGCACCGAGTGCTCGCCGCTCTCGGTCAGCCGGTCCGCGAGCACGCAGCCCGCGGATCCCGCCCCGACGATCACGTAATCGAAGGTCTCCTGGCTCATATGACCCCTAGTACGGCGACTCGACGGCGCCCAGGGCGACGTAGACGCTCTTCAGCTGCGTGTAATGCTCGATCGCTGCGCGGCCGTTCTCGCGGCCGAGGCCGGAAAGCTTCACGCCGCCGAAGGGCAGCTCGATCGGCGTGACGTTGTAATGGTTGATCCAGCAGGTGCCCGCCTCGAGCGCTGCGATCACCCGATGCGCGCGCGTCAGGTCGTTGGTGAAGATGCCGGCCGCCAGGCCGAAATCCGTGGCATTGGCGCGCGCGATCACCTCCGCCTCGTCCTCGAATTCCAGCACCGACATCACCGGACCGAAGATCTCATCGCGCACGATCGCCATGTCATCGTGGCACTCGGCAAAGACCGTCGGGGCCACGAAGAAGCCGTTGGCGAGATCCCCGCTCGTGACGCGCTGGCCGCCGGTGACGAGCCGCGCGCCCTCCGCCCTGCCCCGCCCGATGTACGCGAGCACCTTCTCCATGTGCTCTTGCGAGATCAACGCGCCGACGTGCGTAGCCGGGTCCAGCGGATCGCCGATGCGCATGGCCCCGACCCGAGCCGCCAGCCGCTCGAGAAAGGCCGCCTTGACGGCGCGATGGACGAACACGCGGGTGCCGTTCGAGCAGACTTCGCCGGCCGAGTAGAAATTGCCGAGCAGCGCGCCGCCGACGGCATTCTCGAGCACGGCATCCTCGAACACGATGAGCGGCGACTTGCCGCCGAGCTCGAGGGTCACCTGCTTCAGCGACGGGGCCGAATCCGCCATCACCGCTCTGCCGGTGCCGACCTCGCCGGTGAGGGAAACCTTGCGGATTCCAGGATGCCTTGTGAGCAGGCGTCCGGTATCGGCCGTGCCTTGCACGACCTGAAAGATGCCCTCCGGCAGACCCGCCTCGGCGAACACCTCGCGCAGCCGGATCGCGGTGAGCGGCGTCAGCTCCGCGGGCTTGAAGATCATCGCATTTCCGCAGGCGAGCGCCGGAGCCGACTTCCAGCAGGCGATCTGCAGCGGATAGTTCCAGGCGCCGATGCCGGCGACGACTCCGAGCGGCTCGCGCCGCGTGTAGCCGAAGGCCTGCGGCCCGAGATCGATGTGCTCTCCCGCGAGACCCGCCGCGAGGCCCCCGTAGTACTCGAGACAGTCCGCCCCCGAGAGCACATCCACCGCGCTCGTCTCCTGGATGGGCTTGCCGGTGTCCCGCGTCTCGAGCTCTGCGAGCTCCGCGTTGCGCGCCCGGAGAATCTCGGCGGCCCGCCTGAGGATACGGCCGCGAGCCGCGCCCGGCAGCCTCGCCCATTGCTGCTGGGCCTGCGCCGCCCTGGCGACCGCCGCCTCGACTTCCGCCGGGCCGTCGACCGCGATCTGCGCCAACACCTTGCCGGTGGCAGGATTGACCGTCGTGAAGGAGGCCCGGTTTGTCTTGCTGCCGCGTAGGCCGCTTGGTGCGCCCGATCGCTCGCCGGCGAGGATGTCCTCCCCCGGCTGCACCACCCGTGGCTCGCTCTTCAACCGGTTGTCAACAAACGCCGTGAGCAACGCCCGCGCGCTCTCGCTGTCAGCCTCCTGCCAGCGCGAAAGCGCCGCGCGCAGCCAGACGCCATCGATCATCGCAGCAATCATCGCCGCGAGGCTACACGCCTCCTCGGCGGGCAGCAGCCGCTTCAAGTCGTGACGAAGGTTGGAGAGCATCCGCCTTTGATACACCGCCTGCACCCGCTTCAATCCCTTCACGTGCAGCACCTGCCCCCAGAATGCGAGCCACGCCGTCCCGGTGCGCTGATCGAATTCCTCCGGCGCGAGGTTGGCATCGATCACCGCCTGCACGCGCCCACGCGGCGTGCGCACGGCGTCGAATCGCTCGCGCACGCGCTCGCGGATGCGTCGCGCCAGCGTACGGAAAGTGGCCTCGAACAGCGCGTCCTTGTCGCCGAAGTAATGCGCCACGAGTCCGGGAGAGACGCCGGCCCGCTGCGCGATCTGCGCGAGCGTGCTGCCGACGTAGCCTACCTCTGCGAGGCTGTTGATCGTGACCTCGATGAGCTGGCGCCGTCGCGCATCCTCCGGCTCGTCCGAGCTGCCTGAAGAGTCGCCGCGGCGCGGTCTTGATTGTCTGTTCAATTCGGTGTTCCGCAAGGCGGGATCAAGGTGCGCCATGGAGCCGGGGAACTGCCCTGCATCGAGCCGCTGGGTCCGTGGCGATTCAGTGACTTGCCGTTGTCGTAAAGCTCGCTGCGCAAGCGCTTGAACAGTCGTTCAAGGATGACCGGATCATGAGATCGGGGCGCGCTGCCGTCAAGTCCTCAAAAGCACGCCGGGGGACGCGCGGCGCGCCGGTGCGCCGGCATGTCGCATTCATTCAAGAAGCAGGCGCTCACATGCTCGTGAGGATCTTCGCTCCCCGGCATGATCTGCCCTCGAGCTCCACCGCCTCCGCACAGGGATCCGACGATGCAACGCTTCTCCGCCCTCTCGCTCCTCAGGCGGGGACTGTCCGGCCACCGCGACTGGCAGCCCCAATGGCGCAAGGCGGAGGCGAAGCCCGCGTACGACGCCATCATCGTCGGCGGCGGCGGCCACGGACTCGGAGCGGCGTATTACCTCGCCAGGGAGCACGGCCTCGAGAGCGTGGCCGTCCTGGAGAAGGGCTGGATCGGCGGCGGCAACACCGGCCGCAACACCACCATCATCCGCTCGAACTACCTTCGCGACGAGAGCGCCGCCCTTTACGATCACGCGCTGAAGATGTGGGAAGGCCTCTCCCAGGAGCTCAATTACAACGTCATGTTCTCCCCGCGCGGGGTCTTGATGCTGGCGCACACGGTTCACGATGTGCAGGTGTTCAAGCGGCACGTGCACGCCAACCGCGCCAACGGCGTCGACAACGATTGGCTGACGCCTCAGGAGGCGCGCAGCATCTGCCCCGTGCTGACCACCGACGGGATCCGCTATCCGGTGCTCGGTGCGGCATTCCAGAGACGCGGCGGGACCGCGAGGCACGACGCCGTCGCATGGGGCTATGCCCGCGCGGCCGATGCCCTCGGCGTCGACATCATCGAGAATTGCGAGGTCACCGGCATCCGACTCGATGCGCGCGGCGCGGTCGAGGCGGTCGAGACGACCCGTGGCCTCATCCGGGCGCGCAGGGTCGGCGTCAGCGCCGCGGGGCACTCGAGCGTCATCCTGCGAATGGCCGGAGTGCGGCTGCCCCTCGAGAGCTATCCCCTCCAGGCGCTGGTATCCGAGCCCGTGAAACCGATCTTCCCCTGCGTCGTCATGTCCAACACGATCCACGCCTATATCAGCCAGTCCGACAAGGGCGAGCTGGTCATCGGCGCCGGCACCGACGCCTATACCTCTTACACCCAGCGAGGCGGGCTGCACATCAGCAGCCATGCGCTCGAGGCCATCTGCGAGCTTTTTCCGATGTTCCGCCGCATGCGCATGCTCCGGAACTGGGGCGGCATCGTCGATGTCAGCCCGGACCGCTCTCCCATCATCGCAAAGACCCCGGTCCCCGGCCTTTACGTCAACTGCGGCTGGGGCACCGGCGGCTTCAAGGCGACGCCGGGGTCGGCGCACCTTTTCGCCTGGACGATCGCGCACGACCGGCCGCATCCGATCAACGCGCCCTTCACGATCGAGCGCTTCCGTGAAGGCCGGCTCATCGACGAGGCGGCGGCGGCGGCCGTCGCGCACTAGTCGGCAGGAAAAACTCCGAGGTTTCTCGTGACATGTTGCTGATCGATTGCCCGTATTGCGGTGTGCGCCCCGAGCTCGAGTTCGTCTACGGCGGCCAGGCGCATGTCGCGCGCCCGCAGGACCCCGCCGCGTGCAGCGACGAGCAGTGGGCCGAGTTCCTCTACTGGCGCGAGAACGTGAAGGGCGTGCACGCCGAGCGATGGCGGCACACCCACGGGTGCGGCCGATTCTTCAACGCGCTGCGCGATACGACCCGCGATCATTTCCTCGCCACCTACCGGGTGGGTGAGCGGCCGCCCGCGGCGGCCGTTTCCCGCGGGCGGGAGGCGCAGGCATGAGCGGCGAGTTCCGGACACCGGGCGGCGGCCGCATCGATCGCAACCGCGTCCTGCGCTTCAGGTTCGATGGCCGAGAGTACACGGGTGTCGCCGGCGACACGCTCGCCTCGGCGCTGCTCGCCAACGGTGTGCACCTGTTCGGGCGCTCATTCAAATACCACCGGCCGCGAGGCGTTCTAAGCGCCGGGGCGGACGAGCCTAGCGCGCTCGTCACCATCCGGCGGGATGCCGCCCGCACGACCCCCAATCTGCGCGCGACGCAGGTGGAGCTCTACGACGGTCTCGAGGCCTCGAGCCAGAACCGCTGGCCGAGCCTCGAGCTCGATGTCGGCGCGGTGAGCGGCCTGCTCTCGCCGTTCATCCCCGCGGGTTTCTACTACAAGACCTTCATGTGGCCGCGAAGCGCATGGCACCGGCTCTACGAGCCGAGAATCCGCGCCGCCGCGGGGCTCGGCCGTGCGCCGGAGCAAGCGGACCCCGACATCTATGCCAACCGGTTCGCCCACTGTGATGTGCTCGTCGTGGGAGCGGGACCGGCAGGACTTGCAGCGGCCGCCGCCGCCGCCGGCAGCGGCGCACGCGTCATCCTCTGCGACGAGCAATCGCAGCCCGGTGGCTCGCTGCTTGCCGAGCCAACCGCGCAGGGCGGGGCCACGATCGCCGGTGAGCCGGCCGATCGGTGGCTCACGCGCACGTTGAGGCACCTCGCCACCCATCCACGCGTCACCCTACTGACGCGTACGACCGCGTTCGGCTATTTCCCGCATAACCTCGTCGGTCTTAACCAGCGCCTGAGCGATCATCTGTCGCGGCCCGACCCGGGCCAGCCACGGGAACGCCAGTGGCAGGTCCGCGCCAGGGAGGTAGTGCTCGCGACCGGCGCCCTCGAGCGTCCGCTCGTCTTCCCCGGAAATGACCGTCCGGGAATCCTGCTGGCGGGGGCGGCGCGGACCTATCTCAACCGCTTCGGCGTGCTGCCGGGCTCGCGGGCGGTGCTCGTGACCGCTTGCGATGCGGCCTGCCAGGCTGCGCTCGACCTGCATCGCGCAGGCGTGTCGATCGCCGCCATCATTGATGTGCGCATGGGCGCAGCCCGCGCGGGACCGCTTCTCGAAGCGGCGCGGCTGGCCGGTCTGCCCGTGGAGACCCAGGCCACCGTGCTCGGCACGTCCGGGCGGCTGCGTGTGCGCGCGGTCCGCATTCAGAAGCTGGATGCATCCGGCGTTCCCGCCGGACCTGTCCGCCGGATTCGCTGCGATCTGGTGCTGATGTCCGGCGGACTCACTCCGAGCGTGCACCTCTTCTCACAGTCCCGCGGCAAGCTCGTTTGGGATGAGCGCCTCGCCGCCTTTCTCCCGGGTGAGGCGCTCGAGCGAGCCCGCTCCGCGGGCGCCTGCAGGGGAGTCCTCTCCCTCGAGGACGCGATGAGCGACGGTACGCGTGCCGGACTCTCGGCCGCACGCGATGCCGGCCTGCAGGTGTCGGCCGTCATGCCCGACACTCCGCTCCCGACAGCCGCGGCCGCCGCCCCCCCCGGGGCGCTCCAGCAACCTGCGCGCGCCAGCGGCGAGAAGGCCTTCGTCGACTGGCAGAACGATGTCACGGCGCGCGATCTGGCGCTTGCCGCACGCGAAGGCTTCCGCTCGATCGAGCACGTCAAGCGATACACGACCACGGGCATGGCCACCGACCAGGGCAAGACCTCCAACATCAACGCGCTCGCGATCGTCGCGCGCGAGCTCGGCCAGGCCATGCCGAAAGTCGGGCTCACCACCTTCCGCATGCCCTACACGCCCGTGAGCTTCGGCAGTTTCGCCGGCTTCGCGCGCGGCGAGCTGTTCGATCCCGTGCGGACCACCCCGATGCACGACTGGGCGGCACGCCGGGGCGCGGTCTTCGAGAACGTCGGTCTCTGGAAGCGCGCGCGCTACTTTCCCCACGCCGGTGAGGACATGCACGCCGCCGTGGCACGCGAATGCCTCGCGGTACGGGAGCGCTGCGGCATTTTCGACGCCTCCACGCTCGGCAAGATCGAGGTCGCCGGCAAGGATGCCGCCACCTTCATGAGCCGGATGTACGTGAACGCATGGACGAATCTCGCGGTGGGGCGCTGCCGCTACGGCATACTGCTGCGGGATGATGGTTTCATCTACGACGACGGAGTCGCGACGCGCCTGGCGCCGGATCGGTTCCATGTGACGACGACCACCGGAGGCGCCGCAGGCGTTCTCGCGCTGATGGAGGACTACCGCCAGACGGAATGGCCGGACCTCGAGGTGTGGCTCACCTCGACGAGCGAGCAGTGGGCGGTGATCGCCCTGCAGGGACCGGCGGCCCGGCGCGTGCTCGAGCCTCTCATCGAGGGAGTCGACATCTCAGCCGGGGCGATGCCGCACATGAGCGCGGGACGCGGCCGGATCTGCGGCATCCCCATGCTCCTCATGCGAGTCAGCTTCACGGGTGAGCTCGGTTTCGAGATCAACGTGCCGGCGGATTTCGGACTGCCTGTCTGGCAGGCGGTGTTCGAGTCCGGACAGGCACACGGCATCACTCCCTACGGCACCGAGGCCATGCACGTGCTGCGCGCGGACAAGGGCTACATCATCGTCGGCCAGGATACGGACGGCACCGTGACTCCCGACGACGCCGGGCTCGCGTGGAGCATCGGCAAGGCCAAACCCGATTTCGTCGGCAAGCGCGCGCTGGAGCGCCCCGCATTCGCCTCGCCGTATCGGAAGCAGCTCGTCGGGCTCCTGACGCATGATCCGCACCAGGTTCTCGAGGAGGGGGCGCAGGTCGTGCCGCGCAGAGGCCGCGCTTCGCCCGAGCCCGCCATCGGCCACGTGACCTCGGCTTATTTCAGCGCCAGGGTCGGCCGCGCCATCGCACTCGCGCTGGTGAGCGCGGGCCGCTCGCGGACCGGCGAGACGCTGTTCGTTTCCATGCCGGACGGCGAGATCCCGGTGCAGGTCACCTCGCCGGTGTTCTACGACCCCCAGGGGAGCCGCCTCCATGGTTGATCTGTCAACAGCGAGGCAGCAGCAGGCGCTCGCATCGGCTCCGCTGTTGCGGCAGCTGCCGCCGGCCACGCGTTTCGTGCTGCGCGGTGGCTCCCAGGTCTTGGCAGCGGCGGCGGATGCGCTCTCGCTCCCTCGCAGCGAGGCACCGTGCCGCGCCGTGCGTAACGACCATCGCGCGGCACTCTGGCTCGGGCCCGACGAGCGGTTGCTGCTGGGCTCCGCCGACGCCGCGGCCGAGACGCATGACCTGTTGCGGTCCGCACTGAATGGAATGACCCATTGCCTCGTCGACATCAGTCATGGGCTCGTGGGTTTCGAGGTGAGCGGCTCCCGCGCCGAGCTGGCGCTCAACACCGGCTGCCCGCTCGATCTCGACCCGGCATCCTTTCCGCCTGACATGTGCACGCGCACGGTGTTCGCGAAGGCCCAGATCGTGCTGTGGCGCACCAGCGCCACGGCCTTCCGCGTCGAGACGGCGCGCTCCTTCGCCCCCTATGTGACGCAGATCCTGGCGCTCGCCGGCCGCGAGGCCTGATGGGCTTCTCCGGCCCGCAGCAGCCTCAGGACTTCGGCCGCTCGTTGGCCGGATCGTAAAGCGCGCGCTGCCCGACCGCCTCGACGCGCAGCGGGTAGTGCTCGCCGAAGTATTCCATGACGAGCGCCCGTCCCTCCTGCGCGTGACTCGCCGGCAGGTACCCGAGCGCGATGTTCTTGCCGACCGATGGCCCATAAGCGATGCTCGTCGTGGACGAGCGGCGGCCGAGCTCATCGATCAACACCTCGCGGGTATCGGGATCGAGGATCGGCCATTGCCCGACCGGATAACGGTCGATGCCACGGGAATCGACGTTGCTCTGCATGGTCAGGGTGCACAGATACGCCGGCTGGCGTGCACGCTCCCGCTGCGCGAGATAGGCCGCCTTGCCGTGAAAGTCCTCCGCCTTGACCCTGGCGCGCGCGAGGCCGGCCTCGTACAGGTTGTATTCGGTGAGGAGGTCCGCGTTCTGCAGCCGCAGGCTCTTCTCCATGCGCCGCGTATTCGCGTAGGTCTCGATGCCGACCGGCACGACGCCCTGATCGAAGAGCAGGTCCCAGAGCGCCAGCCCATAGCTCGGTGACAGGTAGAGCTCCCACCCCTGCTCGCCGACATAGGAGATGCGGAATGCCCAGACTGGCAACCCGCGCACGCGGATCGATCTGGCGGTGGCGAACGGGAAGCGCTCGTGCGTCAGCGCCTCCGGCTCGTCGGCGACGGACTGAAGGACACCGCGCGCGTTCGGCCCCCAGAGGCCCAGGGTGACGAGCTCATCCGAGCGGTCCGCGATGTGCGCCGTCAATCCCCGCGACTCGCGGATCTGGCGCATCCACATGAGGTCGCGGGGGCCGGTGCTGCCACCGCAGACCACCCGGTACTCTGCAGGACCCAGTCGCACGATGGTCAAGTCGGAATGCACACCGCCCGCCGCATCGAGAAAGTGCGTGTAGACCCCCTGCCCGGTTGCCGTGGCCCCGCCCACCTTCGCCACCGAAAGATACTCGAGGAGCCCCTCCGCATCGGCGCCAGAGACATCGTAGATGGCGAAGTGCGACAGGTTGACCATTCCCGCGCCATCGCTCATGGCCAGCTGCTCGGCGTTGGAGACGGGCCAGAAGTGGCGCGCGTCCCACTCGTTGCGCCGCCGCGGCACTCGCTCGCCGTAGGTCTCGAGCAGCCGCTCGTTGGCACGGTAACCATGAGCACGCTCCCAGCCCGCCGCCTCCATGAAGTAGCCGCCCAGCTCCTTTTCGCGGGGCCAGAACGGTCCGCGGCGCAGGTCGCGCCCGGTGAGATAGGGCTCGCGCGGATGCACAGCCGGGTTGTAGACCTTCTTCGCCGTCTCGAAGCAGCGCCCGTAGACGAACGCGGGTGTCTTCTGCACCCCGTAGAAGCGCGCGATATCGACGCTGGAGCAGTCCCATTCACACTGCCCGCTCGTCATCCAGTCCGCCAGCACCTTGGCGATGCCCGGCGCGTCCTTGACCCATACGGCCTCGGCGAACCACAGCCCGCCCACCTCGGGTGACTCACCGACCAGCGGCGAGCCATCTGCCGTGATGGACATGAGGCCGTTGAAGGAGCGCTTCGCATCCCATCCCAGATCCCCGAGCAGCGGCACCAGCTCGGTCGCGCGCTCGTAGCTCTGCATCACCTGCTCGATCTCCATCTCGCGCATGGACGGAGACAGGCGGGCCTCGCCAGGCTCGGCGATGTCCCGCGGCTGCACCAGGCGGGGCTCGTTCTGCTCGTAGTAGCCCCATTCGAGCTGGCCACCTTCCGCGGTCTTCGGGTCGCCCGTGTCGCGCATGTAAGAGGAGTTGCCCTGGTCCCGCAGCAGCGGGTAGCCGATCTCCTTGCCCGTCCCGGCGAACTCGTCGAAAGGTCCGAAGAAGAGGAGCGGATGCTCGAAAGGCATGAGCGGCAACGGCGAGCCCGTGCGCGCGGCGAGCAGGGGACCCCAGATGCCCGCGGTGAGGATGACGATCGGCGTCTTGATGTAGCCCTTGCGGGTCTCCACACCGCGGACGCGCCCGTCCCGGACATCTATCGAGAGTGCCGGCGTGTTGGCGAATGTCTGCAGCCGACCACTTGCAACGGCGCGCTCGAGCAGAACACCCGCGACGCGCTGCGAGCGGGGAACGACCAGTCCGGCGTCCGGATCCCACAGTGCGCCCTGGATGGCCCCCTCCTCCAGCAGCGGGAAATATTCCTTCGCGCGCGCCGCGGAAATGAGTTGCGCGCGCGTGCCGAATACTTTGGCGGAGCCCACCTTGCGCTTCAGCTCCTCCATGCGCTCATCGTCGCCGACGCGCGCGACCTCCAGCCCCCCCACCCGGCTGTAATGCCCCAGGCGCTCGTAGAATTCGCGGCTGTACAGGGTGGTGTACACCGACATCCTGTCGTGGCTCGTCATGTAACAGAAATCGGAAGCATGCGCGGTGGAGCCGATGTCGGTGGGAACAGCCGACTTGTCGATACCGACCAAGCCGTCCCAGCCGCGCTCGATGAGGTGATGCGCGACGGCCGCCCCCACGATACCTCCCTGGCCGATGATCACGGCGGCCGCCTCCTGCGGAAACCGCCTTTCGCCCGTGCTTTGACTGGTCATTTTTTGCGCAATACCGTCCGGCTCGAATTGGGCACAGCATATGGCCGCCACCCCGGGGTTCGGCCCCATTATGGAGACCGACCGCAGCGCCGGCTGATCGTTTTGCGTCATTGGCTTGCCCAGATGCGTCCCGCCTTGCCACGGCCGCTTACTCCCGTCGCGGTACAATCGCGCCCCATGAACCGCCGCGACTTCGTGAAATCCGTCGGATCCACCGCCGGCACCGCCGCGTTACTGCGCAGCAGTCTGGCGCGCGCGGCAGCACTGCCCGCCGTCCGCCGCTCCGGTACCCTCGAGGACGTCGAGCACATCGTCGTCTTCATGCAGGAGAACCGCTCCTTCGATCATTACTTCGGGCATCTGGCGGGCGTGCGCGGCTATAGCGACCGCTTTCCGCTGCAACTGCCTGGCGGCAAGCCGGTCTGGTTCCAGCCCCGCCAGCACGACCCCGGGAACGCGATCCTGCCCTTTCACCTCGACTCGCACCGCAGCGCTGCGGCCTTCCTCGAGGATCTCGATCACAGCTGGGAGACCCAGCACGGGGCGATTGCCGGGGGACGCTTCGATGGCTGGCCGCGCGCCAAGACCGACATGACGATGGGATTCTTCCTGCGCTCGGACATACCGTTTCACTATGCCCTCGCGGATGCCTTTACCGTCTGCGACCACTACTTCTGCTCGATCGCAGGTCCCACCTGCCCCAACCGCGTGATGCTCTGGAGCGGGTCGATCGACCCTCAAGGCCTCGGTGGCGGCCCCTTTATCGACAATGACGTGTGGCTGTACACGCCGGGAGTCAAGCCCTTCACCTGGACCACGTATGCCGAGCGGCTGCAGCGGGCCGGCATCACCTGGCGCGTGTACCAGGAAGGATTGGGCAGCGACGACAAAAGCCCGATGACGGGGAATTTCGACGATAACGCCCTCGCATATTTCGAGCCCTTCGCGCGCGCGCCCAGGAATTCCGAGCTTTACGCGCGAGCGATGCGCCCTGCGGGGGTGGCGCAGCTCAAGCGAGACGTCCTCGACGGCCGTCTGCCGCAGGTCTCCTGGATCGTGACGCCCGCCGGCTACTCCGAGCACCCTTCGTATCCGCCGGCGTACGGGGCGATCTACATTGCCCGTGTGCTCGATGCCCTGACGGCCGATCGCACCACCTGGGGCAAGACCGCTCTGCTGCTCGACTACGATGAGAACGACGGCCTGTTCGACCATATCGTGCCACCACAGCCGCCGACGCCGATACACCCTGGCGTCTCCACGGTGTCGACCGAAGGCGAAGTGCACAACATCGTCAACCCCCACCAGCCGACACCCCACACTGCCGATCAGCTTCCCTACGGTCTCGGACCGCGCGTCCCCATGCTCGCCATCTCGCCCTGGAGCAAGGGCGGCTACGTCTGCTCCGAGGTGTTCGATCACACGTCGGTGATCCGCTTCATCGAGGCCCGCTTCGGCGTCCGGGAGCCCAACATCACGCCGTGGCGGCGCGCGGTGTGCGGCGATCTGACTTCAGTCTTCGATTTCCGCTCGCACAGCGCCCGACACGTGAGCCTGCCGAGCACCACCGGGTACTGGGACCTCGTCATCCAGGAATCAAAGCTCCCGCCACCGCGGGTTCCCGAGCTTCAGACGACCGCCATCACTGCGCAGGAGCCCGGAGTACGGCCCGCACGTCCGCTGCCCTACGCACTGCAGCTGGACCTGCTTGCCGCCCGAGACGGCGTGCATCTGAGCTTCGACAATCGCTCGCGCGTGGGCGTCTGCTGCACTGCCTACTGGGATGCGAGCGCAGGTCTCCCGCGGCGTTATACGGTCGGGCCCGGACACCACCTGGAGGATGTCGTGAAACCGCCCCGCGGTCAGCGACAGGCGATGACCGTCTATGGACCCAACGGCTTCGTCCGCAAGCTGCAGGGGGAGGGTGCAGCAACGCTCGAAGTCATCGCGACACCCCAGCCCGACGGCAACATGAGACTCCGCCTGCGCAACCTCGGCGACCGGGATACGAGTGTGCGCGTGCGGGACGAAGCGTACGGACGTGGCGAGCACACACTCCTCGTCGGCGCCGGAAAGACAGCCGGATGGCTCTGCGATCTCGAGGCGAGCCACCACTGGTACGATCTCAGTGTCAGCGCCCGGCGACATCAGTGGCGTCTCGCCGGTCACATCGAGACCGGACGGGAGAGTGCCTCGGACCCGGCGAACGGTGCTGCAGTGCTGCGGCTATCGGACACGGCTCCAGCGGCGAGGCCGAGCCGCGCCGGCTGAGAAGCGCCGGTTCCGGTGCGCCCCCCGCGATCGCCTCAGGCCCGGTCCGGCACCGAGGCGCCGGATGCCCGCCCCAACGATCTCTCCAGGCCGTGTCCCCGCGGTCCGGATTCCCGCCGCCAGAGAAGCGCTACCGAGACGAACGCCGCGAGACCCAACAGCCCGAAGTACCAGAGCATCGCATCGTAGCCCGCCGGGTTCGCGGGCCCGGCGTCCGCCCGGTCCGCGAGCCAACCTGCCGCGAGATTGCTCGCCGCCAGCAAGAGGTTCTGCAGCAGGTTGATGAGCCCGAGCGCGGTGCCGAGGCGCCGGGGCTCCACCAGCATGGCGGTCGCGGGCCAGATCACCGCCGGCACCACCGAGAAACTGATCCCCATGAGTGCCGTCGAGATCCAGAGGCTCCAGTCGGTCATGCCGAGGATGACGAACACGAGCGGCATCAGCAGCGTCGCGATCATCATCATGAGGGAGCGCCTTCCGAACCGGTCGGCCAGGAAACCGAATACCGGCGTGGCGAAGATGGCCGCAAAGAACACCCAGCTGTTGGCGAGTCCCGCCTGCTGCAGCGTCAGGCCCTTGGCATCCTGGAAGTACTCGATGGCGAAGGTGCTGCGGAATGGAAAGAACACCGCGGCGAAGAGGACGTTGAGTGTCAGGATGTACCAGTAGGAAAGATCGAAACCGAGAAGAGCGGACCAGGTGATCCGCTCCGGAGCCGCCGGCGCCGGCAGGCTGCCGGCCGTGTGTGCGCGCGCATCGATGCCGGCGTAGGCGAGGGCCGCCGCGAAGCTTGCCGCCGTTGCCGCTGCCGCGAGCCAGAGCGGCAGCTGCCAGCCGTGCGCATAGACCGCTTGCGCCCATTCGGGCGAGGTATCGGCCGCATAGGAACCGATGCGCGCAAAGCTGAAAAATAGCGCCATCGCGAGCGCGGTGCCGCCGCCTGCGAACCACTGCGCGAGGCCCGCGAGCAGCGCGATGAACAGCGCCTCCTCGCCCACCCCGAAGATCAGCCGCCCGGTCACCATCATGGCATAAGGGGAACCGACCGCCGTCAGCGTCGCACCGCAGAGGCACAACGCCGCCGTCCAGGTCGCCACGCGAGCGGGGCCGTAACGATCGATCAGAACGCCGCCGAGGAGCGCGAGCAGGATGTTGGGCAGGCTGAACACCGCATTCAGCATGCCGATCTGGGCCTGGCTGAAGCCGCGGTCGGCGCGCAGGAAGCCGGCGATCGGCGCGATGGCGTCGTATTCGTAGTAGCTGCCGGCGATGGCCAGACTAAGCAGCGCCAGCACGCACCAGCGCGCGGCGCCCGCTGCCGCCGGCGTGCCCCTGCCCGGCCGCCCCATGCAGCTCAACGGATACGAGCTCCCTGACGCACGAGCTCCTGCTGCACGAGGCGCACATCGAGCCGCTCGAGCGGATCATCGCCGCGCAGCGAGACTGCGGCCGCGGCGCCCGCGCCCTGCCCGCTCACGGCGCAGCACATCATGTTGCGTACCGCGGCATGCGAGATCCGGTCACCGCCGATCGCCCTGCCCGCGACGAGCAAATTGCCGACCCGCCTGGGAAGCAGGGCCCGGTACGGCACGTGGAAATACCGTCCCGTGGTCGGCAGGATGAGCAGCCCATAGCCGTCGATAAACTCCGGAAAGATGCCGATCGCATCGTCGAACCGTCCCTGCTCGCGGACATCTCTCGCCGTCATGTTGTAGAGGGCGTCGATCTTGCGCGTATCGCGCACGCCGAGAGTCATGCCGAAGTTGCGCAGCTTCGCCTGCTCGCACCCGGGCATGAATCGCTTCAGGGCCTCGATCGCGTGGATCGCCTGACGGCGGCCCTCGATCTCGGCGGCCGTGAGGTCATTGGCATCCGTCCCGTCGACATTGGGAAGGTGGATGAGGTTGAGATAGGTGAGATCGCCCTGATCGCTCACGCGCCCCCAGGTCCCGGCAATGGTATTGAGGCCCGGCGGAATGACGCCCGCCTCGACGGCGCGCTTGAAGGGCTTGCGCAGGAACGGGGAGAACATCTCGTCTTCCTTGCCGCTGGTCTCGATGTCCCATTCGCCGTTGCCGGCCCAGTCACGATAGGTCTGCGGATCGGCGCGCACCTGCTCGAGGAAGCGCGCCTTGTTGACTCCGGTCATGGAGAACATGACCGAGGCGGCCATGAGCTGCTCCCGCGGAGCCTTGCGCACTGGGGCTCCCGCCCGCGCGGCAACGTCCGCATCGCCGGTGGCATCGATCACGCGCCGCGCCAAGAAAGCCTCCCGGCCCGACTTGCTCTCCGTGATCACGCCGCGGATGGAGTCCCCCTCCATGACCGGCGCGACACACAAGCGGTGCAGGAAAGGGGCGATGCCGGCTTCCGCGACCAGAACGTCCGCGACGTACTTGAACATCTCCGCATCGAGCGCCTGGCTCAGCGATTGCGGCTCCGGCGTCGCCGCCCCCATGGCCCGGGCGCGCTGCTCGAGCTCGATGCCGATGCCCTCGCAGTCGACCGTGCCCTCATGCCGGTACCAGGCGAACCCCTCGACGCCGACCTGGGTGATGTTGCCGCCGAAGCAGCCGTAACGCTCGAGCAGTGCCGTGCGGGCTCCGGCGCGCGCCGAGGCGAGCGCCGCAGCGAGCCCGCCCGGGCCGCTGCCGATCACCAGCACGTCGGTCTCGTGCACGACATCCACCGAGCGCGCGGGCTCGAGCATGCGTTCAACCACCATAGTTTTCCATCGCTTGCAGTGAACCCGAAACATGAAACAGAGGCATAAGGGCGAGCTCGGCCGCCGCCGGGCGAGCCGGTGCTTCCACCGCAGCACTGCCTTCGCTGCGCCGGGCGAGTGTCGGGCAAAAGCCGCGCTTCTGCCCGAGACGACGCTGAGCCGGGCATGAGAGCCCGGCTCCAGCGCTCATGATATCGGCTCGCCCGCCATCTCGAGGTGCAATGCTGCGTCCGTGTACGGATGCGCGCGCGCGACCGCCTCGTCGAGCTCGATGCCGAGGCCCGGCTCGGTCGGCGGGATGAGGTAGCCTGCCTCCCAGCGGATCGGCCGCCGCAGCAGCTCGGCATGCAGGCCCTGCCAGCGCTCGATGCTCTCCAGAATGAGGAAATTCGGGCTGCAGGTGGCAAGCTGGATGTTGGCCGCGCCGACCACGGGGCCACAGTAAAGGTGCGGGGCGATCTGCACGTGCTGCACTTCCGCGAGCGCCGCGATCTTCTTCGCCTCGAGGAGGCCGCCGACCCGGCCGAGGTTCGGCTGCAGGATCGCCGCGCTGCCGGCCGCGAGCAGCCGTGCGAAATCGTACTTGGTGGCGAGGCGCTCCCCGGCTGCGATCGGCACCCGGGTGGCGCGCCCCACTCTGGCCATCTCTCCGGGAGCATCGGGGGGGACCGGCTCCTCGAACCAGAGCGGATCGTAGGGCTCGATGCGCCGCGCGAGGCGGATGGCGCCGGCCGCGGTCATCTGGCCATGCGTGCCGAAGAGCAGGTCGGCCCGGGATCCAACCGCTTCGCGCAGCTGGCGCATGAAGCGCTCGCAGCGCTCGAGTGCGACGAGGGAGGGCTGGCGGCCGTCGAATGCCGAATACGGCCCGAGCGGATCGAACTTGAGCGCGGTGAATCCCTGAGCGAGATATTCCGCCGCCCGTTCAGCCGCCAGATCGGGATCCTGATAGACGTCCGTCCGATCGCCGGGCCTGGCGTAAATGTACGTATAGGTCCGCAGCCGCTCATGCACGCGACCGCCTAGGAGCTTGTACACCGGCTGCCCCGCGGCCTTGCCGACGATGTCCCAGCAGGCCATCTCGAGCGCGCTCAACACGCCCATGAGCGTGAGGTCGGGATGCTGCGTGTAGCCCGAGGAGTAGACGCGCCGCCAGATTCGCTCGATGTCGTGCGGATCCTCGCCCTCGAGGTAGCGTCCGAACACGTCCTCGAGCAGCCGCGCCACATGATGTGGATGGAAAGGCACGCCGTAGGCCTCGCCGACACCCTGGATCCCATCGGCGCTCGTCAGCCTGGCAAACACGAAGTAGCGGCCGCCGTTGTGCGGAGGCGGGTTACCGACGACGAAAGTCTGGATCTCGCGCAGCTTCATTCTGCTCCGACTCCCCTCATGTCGCCTCGCTCAGCCGCGCATCCGCGCGCCCGCGGCGTCATAGGCGCATGTCGGCAGCCGCTCTGCCGGCCGGCGCTCGCCGATGATCTCGATCTCGAAGCCGGCGCTCGCTTCCGCCACCGGGGTGGGGACGTAGCCGAGGGCCAGCGAGCGGCCTACCCGATGACCATAGGCGCCGGAGGTGACCCAGCCGACGACCTGGCCCTCGTGCCAGATCGGCTCATCTGCGATGGCATCGGCATCGCCAGCGTTGACCGCAAATGCCACCAGCCGCATCGCGCCACCTTCCGCGCGCTCCTGCCGGGCCGCCGTGCGCCCGACGAAATCACCCTTCCCGAGGGCGACGAAGCGCCCGAGACCCGCCTCATGGGGACCATAGATTGGGCGGTACTCACGCGCCCACGTTCCGAACCCTTTCTCGATCCGCATGGCATTGAGCGCCCGCGCACCGAACGGCCGAAGCCCCCGGGTGGCGCCTGCCGAGACGAGCAGCTCGTAGAGCGAGCGCTGATAGTCGGGCGTCACCCAGATCTCGTAGCCCAGCTCCCCGGTGAAGGAGATCCGGCCCACGAGCGCCGGGATCATGCCGATATCGAGCCTGCGGAAGCTGAGAAACGGAAAGGCCGCATTCGACAGGTCATCGCGTACCAGGCTCTGCAACACGTTCCGCGATTCAGGCCCGGCCACGGAAAGACCGATGTACTCCATCGCACAGGGGCGAACCTGCACTCCAGGTGCCGGCAGGTGACGCTCGAACCAGCGCAGGTAATACGATTCCGCGGCCAAAGTCCCGATGAGCAGCACGCGGTCATCCGCGAGCCGGCAGAGGGTGAAGTCGCCAATGAGCTTCCCCCGCTCGTTCAGCATCGGCGTCAGCGCGATCCGGCCCACCGCCGGCACGTGATTCGCCATCATGCGCGAGAGCCAGGCCTGCGCGCCGGGACCGGTCACCTCGATCTTGCCGTAGTTGGAGATCTCGAGCAGTCCGGCCTGCTCGCGCACGGCTCGGCACTCCTCGGCGATATGGGCGTGTGCGCTCGAGCGGTGAAACGTGACTTCTTCGCGCGCTTGCGCCGCGCTCGGCGCGAACCAGAGGGGATGCTCGAGGCCGCAGTACTCGCCGAACACGGCGTGCACCTCGCGCAGCCGGTCGTAGACCGGCGTGGTGCGCAGTGGTCGGGCAGCCGGCAGCTCCTCGTTGGGAAAGCGGATCCTGAACCGCCGCGAGTAGTTCTCTCGGACCTTGGCGTCCGTGTAGGCGAGCGTCGCCCAGTCACCATAGCGGGACACGTCCATCGCCCAGATGTCCGACCCCGGGTCACCCTCGACCATCCACTGCGAGAGTGCGAGGCCGACTCCGCCGCCTTGGCTGAACCCGGCCATCACCCCACAGGCCACCCAGAAGTTGCGCAGTCCCTTGATCGGTCCGACGAGCGGATTGCCGTCCGGCGCGAACGTGAATGGCCCGTTGACCACTTTCCGCACGCCCACCGCCCCCAGTGCCGGAAAGTGCTCGAACGCCACCTCGAGGCTCGGCGCGATGCGCTCCAGGTCATTCGGCAGCAGGCTCTGCGTGAAATCCCACGGCGTCGCGGTGGGCGACCATGGCACGCCTGCTCGCTCATACGTCCCGAGCAGGATGCCGCCGCGCTCCTCGCGCAGGTACAGCTCGCCCTCGAAATCGATACAGTGAAGCTGCTCCGGCAGGCCCGCGATCTGCGGCACCTCCTCGGTGATCAGGTACTGATGTTCCATCGCGAGGATCGGCAGCTCCAGACCCACCATCCGGCCGACTTCCCGCGCCCACAGCCCTCCCGCGTTGACGACATGCTCCGCGTGCACATTGCCTTGATCGGTGACGACGTCCCAGGTGCCGTCGGACCTTGCCTTCAAATCCACAACACGGGTATGCCGCACCACCTCGGCTCCAGCGATCTGCGCTGACTTGGCGTATGCGTGCGTCACCCCGTAGGGGTCGACGTGCCCCTCGACAGGATCGAACATCGCCCCGACAAAGTGCCGCTTGTCGAGGAGCGGGAAGCGTTGCGCCGCCTCGTCCACCGTGAGCATCTGCAGCTCCATGCCGAGATAGCGCCCGCGCGCCTGCGCCATTTTCAACCAGTCGAGCCGCTCCCGGGTGCCGGCCAGCATCAGACCACCGGTCAGGTGCACACCGCAGGACTGGCCGGAGATGCGCTCGATCTCACGGTAGAGATTGATCGTGTACTGCTGGAGCCGCGCGACATTGGGGTCGCCGTTGACGGTGTGCATGCCTCCCGCCGCATGCCAGGTCGAGCCGCAGGTGAGCTCGTCCCGCTCGATCAGCATCACATCCGTCCAGCCCGCTTTCGCCAGGTGATACAACACGCTGGCGCCGACGACGCCGCCGCCGACCACCACGACCCGCGCGACCGTTTTCATGACCCCTGTCGCTCCGCTCGCTCCCAGTCGTTGGACACGGCGAGCTGCACCGGCGCAATCGCGGTGGGGGCGGCGGCGCCGAAGCGCTCGATGAGCCAGGAGCGGAAGAGCGAGATCGCCGTGTCCGCGAGCCCCTCGGGATGAGTGAGCAGATAGTAGCCGTAGCCGTTGTCGAGGGTCGCCTCGAAGGGTTTCACCAGGCGTGCGCTGCGGATCTCCTCCGCGAAGAGGTGGGTGTCCACCAGGGCGATGCCCTGCCCGCTCAACGCGTATTGCGCGGCGAGGAGCGCGGTGTCGAAGACCAGTCCGCGCTCGACGTTGATCGGACCGAGCCCCGCGTGGCGCACGAACTGCTCCCAGGCCTCGTGCCGGGGCAGCTCATCGATGCGCACGTGCACGAGCTCGTTCGCCTCGATGAAGGCGGCGAGATCCTTGCCAGCGTGCCGAGCGGCGACCTGCGGATGGCAGAGGACGCTCAGGCGCACGGGCCAGAGAAGATCCGCCACGAGGTCGGTCACCATCGGCCGCGAGTAGATCACTGCCACGTCGACATCACCGAGCGGTGGTCCCGCCGATGAGGGACTGATGAGGTCGATGTCGACCTCGGTGCTCGCCTGGCGGAAATCCCGGAGAATGGGCACCGCGAGCTGCACCGCGAAGCTCGGAGGCATGCGCACCCGCAGAGTGCGTTGAGCCGGGGCGCCCTCGTTGCGGATGTCATCGATCGCGTATTCCAACCTGTCGAAGGATTTGGCGACCGCCGGCAACAGGTGCTGTCCCGCCTTGGTGAGGGTGAGCGCGTGAGGCCGGCGGTCGAAAAGCTGCACCCCGATCAGGCGCTCGAGCGAGATGACGTGGCGCGACAGCGCGCTCTGGGAAATGAGCAGGGCATGCGCGGCGGCAGTGAAGCTGCCGTGCTTGGCCACACCCTCGAAAGCCCGTAGCGCATTGAGCGGCAGCCAGCGTCGGTCGATCGTCTTTCTTGCCATCGGTACCTCCGCCCGCATGCAGTTGCCCATGGACGCAAGTCCTGCGGATCATGCAGCGGCATGAACGTCCGGCAGGCCCACGGTAGCGCCGCCGGCGCAGGTGGTCTTAATACTAGCCGCCCCCGGACGCGCCGGCGCTACCCATTCGATGCCTTTTTTCGATGCCCGTAGCCAAATTCTCGGCTTGGACGGGGACCGGGGATGTGAAAACCTACCTCTCAATCCATGAACGCGTTGCCCCAGCAACCGGTACCCCGCTCCTCCGGGCATCGCATCGACTCGATCCGCATCACCCATCATCGTCTGCCGCTCGAGCCGGCGTTCCACGCGAGCTGGGACACCCGCCCGCGGGTGCACTTCGACGCTACCATCGTCCGGGTGAGGACCGACACGGGACTCGAGGGTCAGGGCTCGGGCGATCTGATGGTCGGCTTCGCCGGACACGAGCCGCTGTTCGTCGGTCAGGATGCGCTCGCGATCGAGCGGCATTACCGCGTTCTCTCGCACATCGACTTTCACTACGGACGCTGCTGGCCGCTCGATCTCGCCCTCTGGGACCTTGCCGGCAAGATCACCGGCCAGCCCTGTTGGCGCCTGCTCGGCGGGCTCTCCAGCCGGGTGCGCGCCTATGCCTCCTCCGGCACGCTGCGCCAGCCTGCCGCCCTCGCGGAGCAGGCGGAGCGTTATCTCGGGCAGGGCTTTCGCGCGATGAAGATCCGCTTCCAGCGCGGCGCATGGCGGGATGACATCCGTGCGCTCGAGGCCGTGCGCGCCCGGGTGGGCGAGCGGCTCGAGCTCATGGTCGATTGCAACCAGGGCTGGCGCATGCCCTGGGACACGCAGGCGCCGTGGAGCCTCAAGGATGCCCTCGCAGTGGCGCGCGAGCTCGAGCGTCTCGGGGTCTTCTGGATGGAAGAGCCGCTGCATCGCGGCGATCATGCGGGCATGAAGGCGCTGCGCGAGGCGACCGAAGTGAGGATCGCGGCCGGCGAGATGACGCGGCAGCTGCACGAGCTGCGCGATCTCATCACCACCGGATCGGTCGACATCGTGCAGCCGGATGCGGCCCTGGTCGGCGGCATCACGGGACTGAGACGGATCGCCACCATGGCGCATGAGCACCAGCTCGTCTTCACACCTCACACCTGGACCAACGGCATGGGGCTCATCGCCAATGCCCACCTGGTGGCCGGGCTGGCGGATGCGCCGTTCCTCGAGTATGCCTACGATCCCCCGGAGTGGACGCTCGAGCGGCGGGATTTCATGATGATCGAGCCGCTGCGCGCCGATGCGGACGGATGGCTCGATCTGAGCGATGCTCCCGGCATGGGCTATGCCCTCGATGAGCGTGCCCTCGCGGCCACGGCGCTGTAATTCGCGCATGCCGTGAACCGGCAAGGAGTCTGCGGAGCCATGCAACGGAATTGGCGCTCCGGGCTCGACGCGGGCGGGTAGACTCGCCGAAGAGCGCATCCAGGGGGAAATCGCATGTCACGCTATATTGGCGCCATCGACCAGGGGACGACGAGCTCGCGGTGCATCGTCTTCGACAGGAAAGGAGATATCGTCTCCATCGCACAGAAGGAGCATCGGCAGATCTACCCGAAGCCGGGATGGGTCGAGCACGACCCCCTGGAGATCATGCGCAACACCGATGAGGTGATCGGCGCCGCGCTGGCGCGCGCCAATCTGGGAGCGAGCGATCTCGCGGCGATCGGCATCACCAATCAGCGCGAGACCACGATCCTCTGGGAGAAGAGGACCGGGCGGCCCTTGTGCAACGCCCTGGTCTGGATGGATACGCGCACTGCCCAGCTCGTGGCCGGCTATGCTCGCGAGGGCGGCCAGGACCGGTTCCGGGCCAGAACCGGACTGCCGCTCACCACCTACTTCGCGGGCCTGAAGCTGCGCTGGATCCTGGACAATGTGGCCGGCGCGCGCGAGAAGGCGCAGTCCGGTGAGGCCCTCTTCGGCACGATCGACAGCTGGCTGACCTGGAACATGACCGGCGGTCCCGACGGGGGCAAGCACGTCATCGACGTCACGAACGCGAGCCGCACGCAGCTCATGGATCTTGCGAGCTGCGACTGGGACGGCGGCATGCTGGCCGAATTCGACATCCCGCGTGCGTGCCTCCCCCGCATCGTGTCCTCATCCGAGGTGTACGGCGAGACCCGCATGGCCTGGCTGCAGGGTGTCACCATCGCCGGGATTCTCGGTGATCAGCAGGCGGCGCTCGTCGGTCAGACCTGCCTCTCGGCGGGTGAGGCGAAGAATACCTACGGCACCGGATCCTTCCTGCTGATGAATACTGGCACCAAGCCGGTGCACTCGAAGGCCGGCCTGCTGACCACGCTCGCCTACCAGTTCGGGAGTCAGGCGCCGCACTACGCCCTGGAGGGAGCCATCGCGATCACCGGCGCCCTGGTGCAGTGGCTGCGCGACAACCTCGGGCTGATCGATGCCGCGCCCAGGATCGAATCGCTGGCGGCGAGTGTAGAGGACAATGGCGATGTCTATATCGTCCCTGCCTTCTCGGGACTCTACGCTCCGTACTGGAGGGACGACGCCCGCGGCGTCATCGCGGGGCTGACCCGCTATGCGAACCGCGCGCACATCGCACGGGCGGCGTTGGAATCGACCGCGTATCAGGTGCGCGATGTGGTGGAAGCCATGCAGGCCGACAGCGGCATCGAGCTGGCGAGCCTCAAGGTCGACGGCGGCATGGTCGCCAACGCCCTGCTCATGCAGTTTCAGGCCGACATTCTCGACGCTCCCGTCACCCGGCCCAAAGTGGCCGAGACCACGGCCCTCGGCGCTGCGTATGCGGCGGGGCTCGCGGTCGGCTTCTGGCGCAACGCCGAGGATCTGCGAGCCAACTGGGCCATCGACCGCACCTGGACGCCGGCGATGAGCCGGGAGCGGCGCGAGCATTACTACAAGTGCTGGAAGAAGGCGGTCACGCGCTCATTCGCCTGGGTGGAGTGAGGCGCACGCGGGAGTCGGGATCACCGGGGGGCATGCTTTGAAGATCGACGTCAAAACAGGCTGGCGCGCACGGAGCATCTGGAGCGAGCTGCTGGCGGAGTTTATCGGGACGTTTGTCCTGCTGGCGTTCGGGGCCGGCGTCGTGGCGGTGGCGGTCGTGGGGCTGCCCGAATCGGGCCGCACGCCCGTCATATTCGCCGGCGCGGGAGACTGGCTTCTGATCACCTGGGGATGGGCCATGGCGGTCACGATGGCGGTGTACGTCGCGGGCGGGGTCACCGGCGCGCATCTGAACCCGGCCGTGTCGGTCGCCTTTGCGATCAAGGGGGATTTCCCCTGGGCCAAGGTCCTGCCGTATTCGGGAGCGCAGATTGCCGGTGCGTTCGCCGGCGCAGCGTTGGTCTACGCGGACTACGCACCGGCGATCGATCTGTGGAACGGCGCGCATGGCGTCATCTCCCGTGCCGGCACAGGCGGCATGACGACCTTCAGCATCTTCGCCACGTTCCCGGCGCACTACTACGGCACGAGCCTCACCGGGCCGCTCTTCGATCAGATCATCGGAACTTTCTTCCTGATCCTGTTCGTGCTCGCCATCGTCGACTCCGCCAACATGGCCGTGAAAGCCAACCTCGGGCCCTTCATGGTCGGCATGGCGGTGGCGGCGATCGGCATGTCCTTCGGCACCGGTTCGGGTTATGCGATCAATCCCGCACGCGACCTCGGCCCGCGGCTCTTCTGCTGGCTCATGGGATGGGGCAGCCACGCCTTCCCGGGGACCGACGGCTACTGGTGGGTACCGATCGTGGGCCCCATGGTCGGTTCCATCGCAGGCGTGACAGCCTACAAGCTCTGCATCGGCGATACGCTGGCGGCCAGGGGGGCGCAAGCGGCCTCGGCGCAAGAGCCCGGCCTGCCGCCCGCGCAAGACCCCGGTGCGATCCGCGCCAGCGGGGATGCGCCCCAACTATAGAAAGGTTGCGTCGCTCATGCCGAGCCGAGCTCGCGTGTCCTGCGCCGGCCGCGCGCGCGGCGCCGGCCCCGGAGTGCCGCGGACTCGGCGATGATCAGGCGTCCGCGAGCTCGCCGAGCGCCGCTGCCAGAGGCCCGAGCCAGGGCTCGAAGCGACGCCACTGCTCGAGCCCCTCGGTGTTGATCGGTCGGCGCACCTGCTCGGAGCTTGCGGTATGGACGCGCCGCGAGGTCTTGTGGAACTCGAGGCAGGCGGGCTCGAACTCGAGCCCGCAGAAATCGAGGATCCGGCGCACCTGGGGCTCGAAGTCGGCGACCAGCGCCTCGTGGTGAACGCGAAGCACCTTCCCCGGCAGCACCCGCTCCCAGTGGGCCATCAGCTCCACATACGTGCGGTAATAGCGGGCGATGTCCTCGAAGGAGTAAGTGAACTGCTGGCCGGAGGCGAAGAGCTGCTTGAAGTTGCTGAAGCAGCAGGCCATCGCCGAGCGGCGCGCATCGATGATCCGCGCGTTCGGCAGGATGAGGTGCATGAGGCCGATGTGCCGGAAGTTGTTCGGCATCTTGTCGATGAAGCGCGGCTTGCCGGTGCGATAGAGCTGCGTGTCGGCGAGGTAGCGCTCGCCGAAGCGCCGAAAATCCTCCTCGGGCAGCTCGGCGAGCACGCCCGGATAGCGCGGCCGGTCGCCTCCGCTCTCGCGGCCGTGCAGGCTCTGGGCGAGGCGGGGGATGTCCGAGAGCTCCATCGTGCCCTCGACCTCGGAGTGCGAGGCCAGGATCTGCTCGATAAGCGTCGAGCCGGCGCGCGGCAGGCCCACGATGAAGATCGGCGCCTCGCTCGAGCTCCCGAAGCCGCGGCGGGCGGCGAAGAAGCCGGTGGTGCAGACCTCGATCTGCAGGCGCGTGTTGCGCTCGATGAACTCCGGGCGGTAGCGGCACTCGGCCTTCTTCAGGGCGTTGCCCCGCTCGTAGTACACGAAGGATTCCGCATACTCGCCCCGGTCCTCGAGCGCCTTGCCGAGCGCGAAGCACAGATGGAAGCGGTCCGCCGGCGGCGTGCGTGGCGCCGCCTCGGCCGAGCGCATGGCCGCGAGCTCCTCGTCCGTGAACCGATAGGTCTTGAGATTCGCCAGGCTCCAGTACGCATCCCCGTAGCCGGGCCTCACCCGCGCCGCGCGGCGGTAGGACTCGATGGCTTGCGCCTGGCGACCGAGCGTCTTCAGCGTGTGCGCCATGGACAGATGCAGCTCGGCGTGCTCCGGAGTCTGCTCGAGCAGCTGGCGGTACTCGCCCAGGGCGCGCTCGCACTCCCCGAGCTCGGTGGCGAGTGTCGCCTCCGTGATCCGGTAGGCGCGCTCATCCGGCTCCGCCTGACGCAGCATCCGGATCTGCTCCCGGGCCTGCCGATGCTTGTGCCGCTGCAGCAGGACCTGGGCGTAGTCGTATCGGGCGGGCCGGTAGTCGGGGGCCCGCTCGAGCACGCTCTCGAGCAGGAGCTCCGCATCATCTAGCACGTCGAGCTTCATGCCGATCTGCGCGAGCAGCCGCATTCCTTCGACGTCATCACCGTTCTCGAGCAGGTAGCGGCGCACGATCGCCTCGGCCGCCTCGATCTCCCCATCGGCGAACATGCTGCGCGCCGTGACGATGGCGGTGGGAAGGCTCGCGAGCTTGGCGACGTGAGCGGCGGCGTTATCCGCTTCCGCCCGCCGCCCTGCCATGACGTAGAGCCCCTGCAGCGTGCGCCAGCTGCCGGGCAGCGCGGGGTTGAGGAATACTGCGCGCTCGAAGGCGGCTATCGCGGGTGCCGCCGAGCGCTGCGCGACGTGGCAGTAGCCCCTTTCCTGGTAGAGCCGGGGGTAGTCCGGATGGAGTTCCTCGAGCCGCCCGAGGGTCGCAAGCGCCGCGGCGACCTGACCCAGATAGCGCTGGGCAACCGCGAGCATGTAGAGGAGATCGCGATCCTCCGGGCGAGTGGCGAGCAGCGCCTCGGCGCTGCGAGCCGCCTCGGCGAACTGCCCGCGCTCGAGCAGGGCGCGCACGCCCGCCGCCCGGTTGTCGAGCCGCGCCGAAGCGGCGCTTTCAGCCTGCATCGGTATCCCAAAGACTCCGGTGTCTGGGACAGCAGTCTACCGCATTCCCGCCACGGCCCGCGCCGCGCTCACTCGTGCCTGGAGAAGCTGTAGCCGAACGTGAGCTCGATCACCCGCGGACGCATCGGCGTCTCGGTCAGGATAAACTGCCGGCTGGTGGTGAAGAGGCTCTTGTTCACATCGGTGATGTTCGTGCCGATGAGCGACACGGTCCAGTTGTCCTTCGCGACGCCCGCGGACATGTCATAGGTCGTCCAAGCCGGCTGGTTGTACGACTCCACGTTCCCGGAGGCCGACTGCGAGTGGGCCTGGTGCTGGAAGCCGACCTGAACGTACGGCAGGTAGCTTCCCCAGGCCCAGTCGTAGCGCACGCGCAGGTTTCCCTCGAACGGGGGGGAATCGGCCAGCGGGCTGCCCTGCGCGCCGTAGACGTTCTGGATGGGAGTCGCGGCGCCGTTCACGTAGAAAGTGGTGAGCGGCTTGCCGTAGTCCGCCGTTCCCGGGATATTGCCGATCAGCGACGGCGAATTCTCCAGCTGGCCGCTGTTCCAGGCGGCCGAGCCGTTGATCGAGAGGCCGTGCCACACGCGCGCGGCCAGCTGCAGCTCCATACCCTTCACCCGGTAATCGGGGCCGTTCGTGTTGTAGGTGAGGTTGCCGAGGCCGCATTGCGGGCAGAAGAAGCTGACCTGGGCGTTGCTCCAGTTCTCCTGGTAGACCGCGCCGTTCACCTCGAGGTGGTGGTCGAACCACATCGTCTTCCAGCCGATCTCGTTGTTGGTGAGATTGTCGGAGAGGTAGGTCACGGGCGTCGCGTACTGGTCCTGGCCGGCGGCGTTCGGCAGGTGATGGGAAGTGCCACGGTTGAAGCCGCCCGGCCGGAAGCCCTGCGAGTACGTGTAGTACACCAGGATATCGGGCGTGACATGGTACTCGAGGTCGGCGCGGCCGCGCATGCCGGATTCCTTCAGTGAATGCGGATTCTGCAGCGCGAAGTTGGTTCCATAGGGAGACTCGGCTCCATCCGGATACCCGTTGGTGCCGCAGGCGCCGAAGAACGTCGCCGTGCCGAAGACCTTGCAGTAGAAGCTGCCGACGTCCCCGCCCAGCTCGGAGTTGTACATCTGGAAATAGCGCACGCCGCCGGTGATGGTGAGCTTGTGCGGGACGATGTCGAAGGAGATGGACGTGAATGCCGCCTTCTGGATGAAGGTGCGCTGAAAGTCGTCGAAGAAGCCATCCTGGGGCTGCAAGCCAGGATTGTTGGTGGGGTTGCCCGGCCAGGGCTGGATCGGCAGGAAGCAGTTCGAGGTCGGCCCGCCGGGCGCGCAGTCCGGCACGCTCTTGTACATCCACTGGGTGTCGTCGTAGATCTTGTAGTCTTCGTAGAAGAGACCGACCAGGCCGCGCAGCCGCCAGTCATCCGGCGTGCTCAGGCGCAGCTCCTGGCTGACGTGCGTATCCCGCTCCTTGTCGCGCCACACCGAGCTCGGCGAGTAGCAGGTCGCGTTGGCGCCGCCTTTTCCGGGCGTCGAGCTGTAGGAGACGCCCGTGCACTGATAGTAGTAGCCGTACCGGCCACGCGCGTAGTTGGTGTAATCGAGCACCTGCTCGATGTTGCGATCGAGATAGGCGCCCGAGTAGACGAGGCTGAGCGGCCCGACCTTGCCGCGGACAGAGAGCGCCGTGTTCTCGAACTTGTCCTTATCGAAGGACGGATTGAAGAGATTCACCGAGTACGCCGGCAGCGGCTGGCCGCCGATCGGCACGCCGCCCGGGTTGGTGAGACCCGCGCCCTCGCTGCCGAAGGGCATCTCGTAGAACACGCCCTGCGCGTCGGTGTTCTGGTACATCTGGCTGAGCAGCACGCTCCAGTCGTCGTTGACCTGGTAGAGCAGCTCCCCGCGGATGCCGTTGTAGGTCAGCGGGTTGATGTTGTTGGCGGCGATCTGGTAGTTGTTGACCACCACGCTGTTGGCTGGCACCACTCCGCCATTGGAATCGGCGAGCCCGAGATCCTGGCCGCCGCGCGCAAAATAGGCCGGCTGGTTGTCGATGTAGCCGCCACGGCGGTCGTTGAAGACCACCACGCGGCCCGCCAGCCTGTCGTGGATCAGCGGGAAGTTGAACGTGGCGTTGACATTGGTGTTGGGATCGCCGCCCGAGGTCACGCCGTAACCGGCATTGACGTCGACGGAGAACGTATCGAGCTTCGGCTTGTTGGTGATGAAGCGCACCACGCCCGCCTGGGCGCCGGCGCCGAAGAGCGT
>DASTAC010000149.1:0-11243 GCA_035713045.1 Steroidobacteraceae bacterium | reverse complement strand
CAGTGCTCGCTCGCGGAAGCAGATGCGGCACAGGCCGAAACGGCGCATGTAGCCACGCGGACGGCCGCACACGAAGCAGCGGTTGTAGCCCTGCGACGTGTGGTGCGGCTTGCGCTGCTGCTTTGCGATGAGTGATTTCTTTGCCATCTAGTTCCTTTCTACCGCCGCGAGCATCGCTCGCGACCTGGTTTCCTCTGCCCGTTCTGCTCGGCTCGCGCTTAGGACGCGAATGGCATGCCGAGCAGCTGCAGCAGCCGCTTCGACTCCTCGTCGGTCTCTGCCGTGGTGACGATGCTCACCTCTAGACCGCGAAGGCGGTCGATCTTGTCGTAATCGATCTCGGGGAACGCGAGTTGCTCGCGCAGCCCGAGCGAGTAGTTGCCTCGGCCGTCGAAAGACCTGGACGGCACGCCGCGAAAGTCACGGATGCGCGGAAGCGCGAGACGTGTCAGACGCTCGAGAAAATCCCACATGTACTGGCCACGCAGAGTGACCTTGGCACCGATGGGGTTGCCCGTGCGAACGCGGAACTGCGCAATGGAGCGACGTGCTCGCGTCACGATGGGCTTTTGGCCGGTGATCTGGGCCAGGTCGCCGACTGCGGCGTCGAGTGCCTTCGCGTTCGTCAGGGCCTCGCCGAGGCCTATGTTGACCACGATCTTCGTCAGCCGCGGCACCTGCATGGGGTTCGTGTAGCTGAACTCCTTCTGCAGTGCCGGCACTACCTCGTCGCGATACCGCGCTCGGAGACCCGTCCACTCCCCGGCATGGTGGCCGCGGCGCGGTGCCGCCTTGGCGCCCGACCTGGCGGCCTTAGAGTCCGACTTCGAGTCGGCCGACTTCTCAGAATCAGCTGCCTGCGAAACATTGGTGTCAGGCGCGGGATCGACGGCTGTTTCCGTCGCCCGCTCGCTGGTCTCGGTCGCCTGCTCCTCTGCCATCGGCTCGTCTGTCGCGGTCATTTGCTCGTTCTCGTCGGTCACTTGCGAACCTCCCGCACGAGCGTCTCGCCGCAGTTGGTGCAAATCCGAACCGATCGCCCATCACCGGCCGTGCCGTGCTTGATGCGCGTGGGGTTACTGCAGTGCGGGCAGATGACCATGACCTTGCTGGCAAGGATGGGCTGCGGCACGTCGAGGATGCCGCCCTGCTGGATGCGCGGCTGCGCATTGGTCTTGCCCGCCTTTGGAAGGCGCGGGCGGCGGCGAGGTGGCCGCGGGTGCCCAGGCGGCTGGCCTGGCGCAGGCATGCAAGCTCGTAGGGAGACTTGGAAGCGCGCGCGAAATCGAGGTGGCGGATGAGGCGTGGCGGATTGATGTCGGCCACTTCCCAGGAGCCGAGCTCGGCGAGTGAATCTCCCAGATAGGCGGTGGTCCGCAGGCTGGGCGGCAGGGCCCGGCGCGCCGAATCCAGGTCGCGGCATGGACGAATGTCGAAGTGCCGCGTCCAGTAGCCCTGCGGCAGGGCCGGGGGCTTGTACCAATAGTCGTCCGGCTGGTGCAGCACCAGCAGGGGGCGGCGGCCGGGCTCGAAGTAGAGGAAGCTGTCCGGCGCCTCGGTCAGGGGTGCCCAGACCTTGAAAGGCGCGTGGACCTCGAAGGGGTAGGTCCGATCGTCCTGGAACACGGGCAGGAGCGAGCCCGAGTGCACGAGGAGGGCGGAATAGCCGCAGGCCTCGAGCGCCAGGGCCGTGCGCCGACAGACTCCCTCCAGGTGCGCGACAAACAGGCTCTCGAGGGAGCCCGGCTCGGCCGAGGGTCTTTCAGGGGCACCAACGTCGGCCATCTCTGGGTCTCCGGGGGAAAACGCCGATTGTAATCTTGCCGGCCGGCGGCCAATTGTCGTTTCAAGACGACAGTCGGCGGCTCAGGCTGTTTCAAATCGCGGAGTGACCCGATAAAATTCGGACGCGCGACCCGTGAAGGACTCGCGGAACGATAACAAAAGTCGTTCAGAAGGCTTTCTCGTAGTGGCTCTCTCACCAAAGCATCGGGGTACCGATCGATGAACACAAAAGTTGCTCTTAGCGCGCTTGCTGCGGCACTGTTGCTGACGGCCTGTGCAAAGAACCAGTCCGCCAGCACCCAGCCCGCCGCCGCTCCGCCGGCTTCGTCCCAGAGCAGCGCTCCGGCCGCTCCGGCCGCGGCCCCGTCGGACAATTCCGGCGGCTCGATGTCCAGCCCGTCCTCGTCCGGCTCGGGCTCTGGTGACAACGGCGGTGCCAGCGGCAGCACGCCCCCGGCCAGCACCCCGCCGGCCAGCGGCGGCAGCAGCGGCGGCAGCAAGTAAGCAGCCGCTCCGCCCGGGAGGCCCTCAGGCGCCTCCCTGCAAAGGCTGAACACACGGCCCGGCCGGATCGCGCGAGCGAGCCGCCGGGCCGTTTGTCTTCAGGGTTCCGGGAAGCCGACATGACCGTTAGCGTGCGCGATGCGCAGAACACGAAGGGAGACCGTCTCTGGATCCAGAGCGTCTATCGCGACTATCTCGATGACCTGTCGCCGGGCACGGGCACCTTTCCCGCGCTCGGCGAGGTCGGGCACCGGGAGCCGGATCAGCTGCTGCGCTGGTTCGGGGATCCCAACAGCTTTCCGCTCCTGATCCTGAGAGCCTCGCAGCCCGTCGGCTTCGCGCTGGTGGTGCGCGGGGCCGCCGGCAGCCGCGAGCCCCGCCCCGCCGTCGACTACCGCATGGCGGAATTCTTCATCTCCCGCGCCGTGCGGCGCCTCGGCATCGGCGCCACCGCCGTCAGGCTCATCTTCAGCCGCTTCGCCGGCCGTTGGGAGATCACCGAGTACCTGCGCAACACCAGCGCCGTGAGCTTCTGGCGCCGGGTCGTCGCGAGCTACACGCGCGGCAATTACCTCGAGCGCATCGTCAACGGCGAGGTGCGGCAGACTTTCGTCTCGGGAGCCGAGGGCTAGCGCCTGGCGCGCACGGCGAGCGCTCCCGGGGGGCGCCCGTCCCGTGCGAGCAACGGCCGCAGGTACGATCCCGTGTACGATCTCGGCTCGGCCGCGACCTGCTCCGGGGTGCCGGCCGCGATGATCTGCCCGCCCCCCTCACCGCCCTCGGGGCCGAGATCGATCACCCAGTCGGCGCTCTTGATGACATCGAGGTTGTGCTCGATGACCACGATCGTATTGCCCTGATCGCGCAGCCGATGCAGCACTTCGAGGAGCTGGGCGACGTCGTGAAAGTGCAGGCCGGTGGTGGGCTCGTCCAGGATGTAGAGCGTGCGGCCGTGGGCCTGGCGGGCGAGCTCGCGGGCGAGCTTGACGCGCTGTGCTTCGCCGCCGGACAGCGTGGTCGCGTTCTGGCCGAGGTGGACGTAGGAGAGGCCGACGTCGGCCAGGGTCTGCAGCCTGCCGGCGACGGCGTGCACGTTCTGGAAGAAGCGCAACGCCTCCTCCACGGTCATCTCCAGAACGTCGTGGATGTTCTTGCCGCGGTAGCGGATCTCCAGAGTCTCGCGGTTGTAGCGCTGCCCCTTGCAGACATCACAAGCCACGTAGACGTCGGGGAGGAAGTGCATCTCGACCTTGATCACCCCGTCGCCCTGACAGGCCTCGCAGCGTCCGCCCTTCACGTTGAAGCTGAACCGTCCGGCGTCGTACCCGCGCGCTCGGGCTTCCGGCACCGCCGCGAAAATCTCGCGGACCGGGGCGAAGAGGTTGGTGTAGGTCGCAGGGTTGGAGCGTGGCGTGCGGCTTATCGGCGTCTGATCGATGTCGATCACGTGATCGATGTCTTCGAGCCCTTCGATCTCCTCGCAGGGCGCCCCGGCGGGCGCGGCGGTGCGGCCGTTGATCTTCGCGACGGCGTGGCTGAATAGCGTGTCGATGATCAGCGTGGACTTCCCGGAGCCCGAAACCCCCGTGACACACGTCAGCAGCCCGAGCGGGATTTCCACGGTGACGCCGCGCAGGTTGTTGCCGGAGGCGCCGACGATCCGGATCCGCTTGTCGGGAGAGCGGGGCGTGCGCAGCCGCGGCAGGGCGACCGCCCGCTTGCCGCTCAGATACTGTCCGGTGAGCGAGGCCGGATTGGCCTCGATCTCCTGCGGAGTGCCCTCGGCGACGATGTGGCCGCCGTGTGCGCCGGCGCCGGGTCCCAGGTCGACGACATGGTCCGCCTCGCGGATCGCCTCCTCGTCGTGCTCGACCACGATCACACTGTTGCCGAGGTCGCGCAGCCGCTTCAGCGTGCCGAGGAGCCGCGCGTTGTCGCGCTGATGGAGGCCGATCGAGGGCTCATCCAGGATGTACATGACGCCCGTGAGACCGGAGCCGACCTGGCTCGCGAGGCGGATGCGCTGCGCCTCGCCGCCCGACAGGGTATCGGCTCCTCGGTCGAGCGTCAGATATTGCAGGCCGACGTCGGCGAGGAACCGCAGCCGCTGGACGACTTCCTTGATGATCGCGGCCGCGACCTCGCCTCGCCAGCCCTCGAGCGTCAGGGAGCGGTAGAGCTCCAGCGCGTGTCCGACGCTCAGGCGGGTGACCTCGGGAAGCGCCTTGTCGCCGACGAACACGAATCGTGCCGCCCGTGTCAGACGCGCGCCGCCGCAGTCGGGACAGGTGCGAACCCCGAGATATCGGGCGAGCTCATCGCGGACCGTGGCGGATTCCGTCTCGCGGTAACGCCGCTCGAGGTTGGGCAGGATTCCCTCGAAAGGATGGCGCTTCAGCGTGGCGCGGCGCTTGCCTGCGGAAGGGCTGTCGCTGTAGCGGAACTCGATCGATTCATCGCCGCTGCCGTACAGCAGCACCTGGCGGGCGCGTTCCGGGAGCTCCGTCCACGGCACCTCGATGTCGAAGCCGTAGTGGCGGGAGAGCGACTGGATGAGCTGAAAATAATGGCTGTTGCGGCGGTCCCAGCCGCGAACCGCGCCGCTCGCGAGCGACAGGTCGGGATGCATGACGACCCGCTGCGGGTCGAAGAACTGCTGCGTGCCCAGGCCGTCGCACGTGGGACAGGCACCCGCCGGGTTGTTGAAGGAGAAGAGCTTCGGCTCCAGGGGGGGCACGCTGTAGCCGCAGACCGGGCAGGCGTGGCGGCTGGAGAAGACGAGCTCTTCGCGCTGAGGCTCGTCCAGGAAGATGAGCCGTGCCAGCCCGCCGGAGAGCCGCAGCGCGGTCTCGAACGATTCCGCGAGACGCTGCTGGGCGTCGGGCCGCAGGCGCAGGCGATCGACCACCGCCTCGACCGTGTGCTTGCGCTTCGGGTCGAGCTGCGGCAGTCCCTCCATGTCGTGGATGCGCCCGTCGATCCGCACCCGCACGAAGCCCTGATCGCGCAGCGAATCGAGGATGTCCGCGTGCTCGCCCTTGCGATCGCTCACCATCGGCGCGAGCAGCGCAACGGCGGTGCCCTCCGGGAGCCTGAGCACCTGGTCGACCATCTGGCTGACCGTCTGCGCGGTCAAGTCGATCCCGTGGTCGGGACAGCGCGGCGTACCGGCGCGAGCATAGAGCAGGCGCAGGTAGTCGTAGATCTCGGTGATGGTGCCGACCGTCGAGCGCGGATTGCGGGAAGTGGCTTTCTGCTCGATGGCGATTGCGGGCGAGAGGCCCTCGATGCTGTCGACATCGGGCTTGTCCATCATGGAGAGAAACTGTCGCGCGTACGCGGAGAGCGACTCCACGTAGCGTCGCTGCCCCTCGGCGTAGAGAGTGTCGAAGGCGAGCGAGGACTTCCCGGAGCCGGACAGGCCCGTGATCACGATCAGCCGCTCCCGCGGCAGATCGAGGTCGATGCTCTTCAGATTATGGGTGCGTGCCCCGCGGACACGGATTGCTTGCATGGCCGGGAAATTCAAGTCAAGCCCACGAGTGTACCCGTCGGGCGGTTTGCAGCCGAATAATTGCCGATTCGCGGAGCCTTTCCGGGTTCGCTAAGGGCTCCGGCCCGTCTACAATGGCGCTCTCTTCACGAGGGCACATTCATGGCGCGCGGAGTCAACAAAGTCATTCTCATCGGACACCTGGGCGCGGACCCGGAGACACGCGCCATGCCCTCGGGCAGCAGCGTGGCGAACCTGCGCATCGCCACCACCGAGAGCTGGCGCGACAAGCAGAGCGGCGAGCAGCAGGAGCGCACCGAATGGCATCGCGTGGCCCTCTTCGGCCGGCTGGCTGAGATCGCCGGCGAGTACCTGCGCAAGGGCTCGCAGGTCTATATTGAGGGGAGCCTGCGCACTCGCAAGTGGCAGGACAAGCAGGGCAACGAGCGCTACAGCACCGAGATCGTCGGCAACGAGATGCAGATGCTCGGCGGCCGGGGCGGCGGTGCCGGCGCGCCCGCATCGGGCGGGGGAGCCTCCGGCGGCATGCCCCGCGAGCCCATGCCGGACTATTCCGGCCCGGGTGGCGGCGGCGGCGCCGGCGGCGGCGCCGGCGAGCGGGAAGACTTCGACGACGATATTCCCTTCTAGCGTCTCCGAGGGTACCTGCTAATTTACGTAAGTATCTGAAAATAAAAGAGACTTTCGGCAGGTCTGAAGCTGCGTGCGGCGCTCGTGCGGCGCGGTGCCCGAGGCCGTAGAATGGCTGACCCCCGCCTATGTCCCGCCGCTACTTCATCAAGACCTTCGGCTGCCAGATGAACGAGTACGACTCCGCCCGGATGGCGGACGTGCTCGAGGCTGGCGTGGGCCTGGCTCGCACCGATGATCCGGCCGAGGCCGACGTCCTGCTGGTGAACACCTGCTCCGTGCGCGAGAAGGCGCAGGAAAAAGTGTTCTCCATGCTCGGGGAGTGGCGGCAATTCAAAGCCCAGCGGCCGCACGTGCTCATCGGCGTGGGCGGGTGCGTCGCCAGCCAGGAAGGGGAGGGCATCACGCAACGCGCGCCGTTCGTCGATCTCGTGTTCGGCCCGCAGACACTGCATCGCCTGCCGGAGATGATCGCGGAGCTGCGGCGCACCGGCCGCTCCGTCGTGGACGTCAGCTTCCCCGAGATCGAGAAGTTCGACTCCCTGCCGCAGCCGCGCGCCGAGGGCGCCACGGCCTTCGTCTCGGTCATGGAGGGCTGCAGCCGCTACTGCAGCTTCTGCATCGTGCCGTATACGCGGGGTGATGAGATCAGCCGCCCCCTGGAGTCCGTGCTGCAGGAGGTGGCTCAGCTCGGGAGCCAGGGGGTGCGCGAGGTGACTCTCCTCGGTCAGAACGTCAACGCCTACGCCGGACCCATGGCGGACGGCGCGGTGGTGGACCTCGCCACGCTGATTCATCACGTCGCCGCGGTGCCCGGCATCGAGCGCATCCGCTTCACCACCTCGCATCCGCTGGAGCTCGACGACAGCCTGATCGAGGCCTTTGCGCACGTGCCGCAGCTCGCCAATCACCTGCACCTGCCGGTGCAGAGCGGCTCCGACCGGGTGCTCGCGCTCATGAAGCGCGGCTACACGGCCATTGAATTCAAGGAGAAGGTCCGCAAGCTGAGGGCTGTGCGGCCGGACATCTGCATCTCCTCCGATTTCATCGTCGGCTTCCCCGGGGAGAGCGAGCGCGACTTCGAGGCGACGCTCGCGCTCGTGCGGGACGTCGGATTCGACCAGTCGTTCAGCTTCATCTACAGCCGCCGCCCCGGTACGCCTGCGGCCTCGCTTCCCGATGAGACGCCGGCCGAGGTCAAGCAGGAGCGGCTGGCGCGGCTTCAGGCCCAGCTCGATACCCAGGCGCGCGCCATCAGCGAGCGCATGGTGGGCACGGTGCAGCGCGTGTTGGTGGAGCGCCCGGCGAAGAAGGACGGCCGCGAGCTCGCCGGCAGGACCGAGAACAACCGCTGGATCAACTTCGGCGGTCCGCCGGAGCTCATCGGCCGGTTCGCGCGTATCGTCGTGACCGAAGCCTTGCGGCACAGCCTGCGCGGACGCCTGTGCCAGTAACCCTTCCCGAGGCACTGCGCGAGTTCGATCTGCAGCCATCGGACAACGCACGGCTGGCCAACCTCTGCGGGCCGCTCGATGAGAACCTGCGCCTGCTCGAGGCGCGCCTCGACGTGCAGATCCGCCGCCGCGGCGACAACTTCCGGGTTCTCGGCGCGCAGGCCGCAAGCGCCGAGGACATCCTGCAGGAGCTCTTCGCCCTGGCGCAGGATGAGGAAGTCACGCCGGAGCGCGTGCACCTGGCGCTGCGGGAGCGCGAGTCCGGCCAGGCACCGGCCGATCTCGAGCCCGCGGAGCGCGCCATCCGCGTGCCGCGCGGCGGCATCCGCGCCCGCGGCCATCACCAGCGCGAGTACCTGGCGCACATCCGCAGCCGCGACCTGACGTTCGGCATCGGCCCGGCAGGCACGGGCAAGACCTATCTCGCCGTCGCCTGTGCCGTGGAGGCGCTTCAGGCCGAGACTATCCGGCGCATCATCCTGGTGCGGCCGGCGGTGGAGGCCGGTGAGCGGCTGGGATTTCTGCCGGGCGATCTCACCCAGAAGGTCGATCCGTACCTGCGTCCGATGTACGACGCGCTCTACGAAATGCTGGGCTTCGACCGGGTGTCGCGCTTCATCGAGCGCAACGTGATCGAGGTTGCGCCGCTTGCCTTCATGCGCGGGCGCTCGCTCAACGATTCCTTCATCATCCTCGATGAGGCGCAGAACACCACCGTCGAGCAGATGAAGATGTTCCTGACGCGCATCGGCTTCGGCTCCAGAGCCGTGGTCACGGGCGATGTGACCCAGACGGACCTGCCCGCGGGGCGGCAGTCGGGCCTGAGCCATGTCATCGGCGTTCTGCGCGGCGTCGAAGGGGTTGCATTCACGTTCTTCGACGCTCATGACGTCGTGCGTCATCCCCTGGTGCAGCGCATCGTGCAGGCGTACGAGTCGCGCACCGGCTCCCGGGAGCAGCAGACATGAGCGCGGCGAACGGGCAATTGCACGTCGATGTGCAGCGGCGCGTCAGGTCCTGGGCGCCCCGCGCCCGCGACATCGCCGCATGGGCCGGTGCGGCCATCGGCGCTCGCGCCGCCGGCGAGCTCGGCGTCCGGGTGGTCGGATCGACCGAGAGCCGGCGCCTCAATGCCCGCTATCGTGGCAAGGACAAGCCGACCAATGTGCTGTCGTTTCCGCCGGCGCTGCCCGTCGGCGCGCCGGCGGACCGGGTCCGACGGGGCGGCGAGTCCCGCCCGCTCGGTGACCTGGTGATCTGCGCCCAGGTGGTGCGCTCGGAGGCACGCGAGCAGCGCAAGCCGCTCGAAGCCCACTGGGCGCATCTGGTGGTGCACGGCGCGCTGCATCTCATCGGCTACGACCACGAGCGCGAGCCCGAGGCGAGGCGCATGGAGCGCCGCGAGATCGCCGTGCTGCGCCGCCTCGGCTTCGCCAACCCCTACACCATCTGATCATGGCCAAGGACATCAACGCGACCGGAAGATGGCTCAAGCGGCTGACGCAGACCTTCGCCGCCGAGCCGCAGGACCGCCAGGAGCTGCTCGACATCCTGCGGGAGGCGCGCACGCGCGGTCTGCTCGACGCCGATGCGCTGCCCATGCTGGAGGGGGTGCTGGAAGTCTCCGATCTCCATGTGCGCGACATCATGGTGCCGCGCGCGCAAATGGTGTTCGTGCGCCGGGACGAGCCGCTCTCCCGCCTTCTCCCCACGGTGGTCGAGTCCGGCCACTCGCGCTTTCCGGTGATGGACGAGAGCCGCGACGACATCGTCGGCATCCTTCTCGCCAAGGATCTGCTGCGGCTCTGCAGCAACGAGGCCCGAGAGCGCTTCGACATCCGCGAGTTCATGCGGCCGCCGGTGTTCGTCCCGGAGTCGAAGCGGCTGAACGTGCTCCTGAAGGAGTTTCGCGGCAGCCGCAATCACATGGCCATCGTGGTCGACGAGTATGGCGGCGTCGCGGGCCTGGTCACGATCGAGGACGTCATCGAGCAGATCGTCGGCGAGATCGACGACGAGTTCGACGTCGAAGACGATCAGAATATCCGCAAGGAGGCCGAGCGCCTCTTCCTGGTGCGCGGTGTGACGCGCATCGAGGAGTTCAACGAGTACTTCGGCGCGCACCTGTCGGAAGAGGAGGGTTTCGAGACCGTGGCGGGGCTCCTCATGAAGCAGTTCGGACGGCTGCCGCGGCGGGGCGAGTCCGCGACCATCGACGGGTTCGAGTTCCGGGTGATGAGAGCCGACCGCCGCCGCATCGATGCGTTGCGCGTCGTGCCGCCGCAAGACGTGACGCCGCCCGACGGACACGCGCAGCCCGAGCAGGGCGAGTCGCACCCATGAGTTCCCGCCGTCTCGCCGCCGTCGCCGCCGCGCCGCGCGAGCACTCCCTCGACACTCCCGCCGCCGCGCCGCATCGCCTCACCGCCGCGCTTGCGCGCCGTGCGGCGCTCGCGCGCAGGGTGCTGGCCTTCGGCGCGGGCGCTCTGCTCGCGAGCGCGTTCGCGCCGCTCGAATGGTGGCCGTTCGCCATCCTCTGCCCCGCGGCGTTGATGTGGCTGTGGGAGGACGCGCCGCCCCGGGATGCGGCCGGCACCGGGTTCTGGTTCAGTTTCGGCACCTTCCTCGCCGGTACCTACTGGCTCTATGTCAGCGTCCACGACCTCGGCAAGGCCCCCGTCTGGCTCACCATCGCGCTGATGCTCGGCTTCCTCGGCATCATGGGCCTCTACTACGCCCTGATCGGCTACACGGCGGCGCGGTGGCTGCCGCCCGGGGGCGCGTGGCGCTGGCTGGTGGGCATGCCGACGGCGTGGCTGCTCGTCGAGTGGTGGCGGGGCTGGTTCCTCTCGGGATTCTCATGGCTGTCGCTCGGCTACTCGCAGACCGACACGTGGCTCGCCCGTTTCGCGCCGATCCTCGGGGTCTATGGCATCAGCCTGCTGCTGCTCGTCAGCGCGGGCGCGCTGGTGGCGCTCCTGCGGGGTAACACGCGCGTGCGCCTGCTGGCGGCGTTTGCGCTCATCGTGCCGTGGGCTGCGGGCGCTGCCCTGGGCCCCGTGCGCTGGACACATCCCTCCGGCGCACCGGTCTCGGTCGCGGTGATCCAGGCGGACATCCCGCAGCAGGAGAAGTGGCAGGACCGCTACCAGGACAAGATCCTCGAGCGCTACCGCACGATGACCGAGTCGGCACTCGGCACCAGGCTGATCGTATGGCCGGAGGCGGCACTGCCGCAGCCGGCCAACAATCTGCTGCCCTACATCGAGCTCATGGACCGCGAGACGCAATCCCACGGCTCCTCGCTCGTCATGGGGGTGGTGCGCGCTTCAGCGGACGGCGAGCGTTACTACGAC
>DASTAC010000148.1:0-19784 GCA_035713045.1 Steroidobacteraceae bacterium | reverse complement strand
CGGCTCCAACGCCTATTATTTCTACGACGACGGCATCCCCTCGTATTCCGCCTGCAGCAGCTACAAGGGCTATAACAGCACCAACCCCGACTCGTGGTTCTGCCCGGCTTCCGAGCTCAACCTCAGTGCTCTCAACACGGGCCAGAACGGCACGCAGTCGACCGTGTACTTCTCGATCGGGAACGCGTACACGCTGTTCGACACCTACGCGGGCTCTGTCTTCGACGACCTCGGCGCAAGCGGCGGCGCGACCGACTGCGGCACCCAGACCTCGGCCAGCCAGGACACCTCCTGCGGGCTCGATTACGGCTTTCCGTTCTTCATTGGGCGTAACGTCTACATCGCGTACGCGGGCGCCCCCACCGCCTGGGGCAACGGTCCGTACTACGCCTACTAAGAAGCGCTGGATCGGGGCTCCTGCGGCGGCGGGGCACTTCCCTGTGCCTGTAACCACGTTCGTGCCGCTTCATAATTCGGGGTGCACGCGCGGCGCAGCAGGCTCGCTGCGGCGTCCCGCGGTGCTTTTCAGCCCTTCACGTCGACGGCGGGCAACCCGGCGTGCCGCAGGCGCACGTTCAGCTTGAGAATCGCCGGCCGGCTCCTCTGCCACTCGCCCGCAGCCTGATCCAGCGCCTTGGACTCCTTGTCGGAAACCTGCTGATCGACTGGCGTCGGCGCGAGATCGGCCGACTCGGCATCGGCCTCCAGAGCGCTGATGCGGCCGCTGATGCGCGTCAGATCCTTGATGTGCTGCGCCGTCTGATCCCGCAGCTTCTCCACCGCGCGAAGCAGCGCATGATCTCCCCCGCTGGCGGTCAGACGCCGCGCCAGCGCCTCGAGCTGATCGCTCGCAGGCTTCTCGCTCTTGTACAGCGTGTCGGCACGCTCGAGCGCGGCGCAGAGCGCCTGGCTGTACTTCAGCAGCGCGCGAAGATCCGCGGTGCTCGTATGAACCCGGGGATCGAGGTGCACCACGAGCGGCGCCCGGTACGCTTGGCCATCTGCCGTGAGCACGACGCTGTAGATGCCAGGCAGCACGAACGGGCCGTCCACCGACGGCGGGGTGTTCTCGCCGAACACCGCCTCCATGCTGTACTCGTACGAGATCGCCCGCGGACGGGGGTAGCGCAGATTCCAGACGAAGCGATGCATGCCGGGCGCGGCCGAGAGCCGTTGCCCGGGCCGCAGCCACTCCCTCGCGAAGTACCGGTCCGCGCGCAGGGGCCGCGGCGGCGCATCGGAGGAAATCGTTCGCACCAGCTGCCCGGTGAAGCTGTATATCTTCAGCGTCACCGGCCCTTTCGTCCCGTGGCCCAGCCAGTAGTCGATGATCGCGCCCGCCGGCGGGTTCTGGCCCTGCGGCGTCTCGGGCGGCAGCGGCGTGTCCTTGTTGTTGTCGGGATGGACCCGCCAGGCGACCTCGGGCGCGAAGAGATGCGCGGGCGCCTCGAGCACGGCGGGGGAAAGCTGACGCAGCGGCGTCACGTCGTCCAGCACCCAGAGCGCACGGCCCTGGGTCGCGGCGATCAGGTCATCACCGTGCACCAGAAGGTCGTTGACCCGCGCGTTCGGCAGGTTGAGCTTGAGCGACTGCCAGTGATTGCCGTCGTCCAGGGAGACGTACACGCCTTCCGAGGTCCCGGCATACAGCAATCCGCTGCGCACCGTGTCGGCGCGAACGACCGCGACGTCCTGGTCGGCCGGCAATCCGGTGTCGATCTCGGTCCAGGTCTTGCCGTAATCGTGAGTGCGGAACACGTGCGGACGGAAGTCGTCCTGACGGTGATCGTCCACCGCTGCGTAGGCTGTCGCCGGGTCGAGGGGCGAGGCATCGATCGCGCTGATCTTCTCCCACGGCCGCAGCGTCGGCGGCGTGACGTTCTTCCAGTGCTGGCCGTCATCGCGCGTGACCTGGATGAGTCCGCTGTCGGTGCCCACCCAGATGAGCCCGGCCAGCTTGGGGGACGGCGAGATGGCGCTGATCACACCGTAGCCGCAGGCCCGCGCCCGCTCCCCGACCACGTCCTTGTCGCAGCCCGAGGTGCCCGGCACCTTGCCCGTGAGGTCGGGGGAGATCACCTGCCAGTGATCGCCGAGGTCCGTCGACTGGAAGAGCACCTGCGCGCCGAAGAGGAGCGCGTGCGGCTTCGTCGGCGTGAACGCGAGCGGGGTCACCCAGCCGTAGCGGTACTTCTCCGAGGTGGGGCGCCCCGCGTAGCTGTTGATCGGCCACGGCGAGACGTTCGCCACCTGGCCGGTGGTCGCATCGAAACGCGAGACTCTGCCGCCCATGCCGCTGCCGAACACCAGGTTGGGATCGTCCGGGTCGGGCAGCATGTAATCGCGCTCATCCCCGCCCACCGGATGCCAGTCCCGGAAGGTGAGCGAGCCGTAGTCGCTGCGGCTCGCGGCCCCGATGGTGCCGCTGTCCTGCTGGCCGCTGTAGATCCAGTAGGGAAAGCGATTGTCGGCCGCGACGTGATAGAACTGGCCCGTGGGCTGGTTGTACCAGCTGCTCCAGGTCTTGCCGTCATCGACCGTGACCACCGCCCCCTGATCCGAGGCGGTGATCCAATGATCCGGATGGTCCGGATTGATCCAGAGGAAGTGGTAGTCGTCGCCGCCCGGCGCACCCTTGATGATGCTCCAGGTCTTGCCGCCGTCGGTGGAGCGGCGGATCGATTGGCCCGCCGAATAGACGACGTCCGGGTTGCGGGGATCGACCGTGAGGCGCGAGAAGTACCAGTTGCCGAAGGTAGCGTGGTCGTCGTTCACCCGGCGCCAGTGGTTGCCGCCGTCATCCGAGCGCCACACGCCGCCCTCGGTATGGGACGCGACGGTCGCATAGATGCGAGTGCCCTGCGGTGTGTGCGTGACCGCGATCCCGATGCGTCCGAGCGGGCCTGTCGGCCAGCCATGGCCCTCCAGGCGAGTCCACGTCGCCCCGCCGTCGGTGGAGCGATAGATCCCGCTGCCCGGCCCGCTGAACGGCTCGAAGTAATCGAGCCAGGGGTAATCGCGCGTCTGCCAGGCCGCTGCGTAGAGCAGCTTCGGATTGGTCGGATCGGCGGCGAGGTCGACCACACCGGTGTCGTCGTTGATCCTGAGGACGTGGACCCAGGTCTTGCCGCCATCGGTGGAGCGGTAGATGCCGCGCTGGCGATTGGGGCCGAACAGGTGCCCGAGCGCCGCCACCACGACGACGTCGGGGTTTCGCGGGTCGACCCAGATCCGGCCGATGTTGCCGGTGGCGGCGAGGCCGAGCGAGTGCCAGGTCTTGCCACCGTCGGTGGATTTGAAGACCCCGCGGCCGGAGGCGACGTCATAACGGGGCGCGACCTGACCAGTGCCCACGTAGATCGTGCCCGGCGCCGACGGTGCTACGGCGATGGCTCCTATGGCCGGCGGCAGGTCGTTCCCGATGGGCCGCCATGTACGACCCGCGTCCGTCGTCTTCCAGACGCCGCTGCCCGCCCCAGAGAAGTAGAACGTATCAGGACTCCCCGGCACGCCTGAAGCCATGGTCGCCCAGCCGCCGCGAAAGGGCCCCACCAGACGCCATCGGAGCTGCGCGTAGGCCGAGGGCGGGACCGGTCCCCCCTGCTGGGCACCCCCTTGCGGGAATGGCACCTGCGCCGCGTCAGCGGCGGCCTGGGCATGTGCCGCGGGCGCGGCGGCCAGGAGCAGGGCCCCCGGGAATACCCAGGCGAGAGCAAGCAAGGCACGGCGCGCGCTCCGCGGCGCCGGTCGGCGATCGGTTGCGGTCATTGATGACCCCCAGCATTAAAGTGCGCAACCATACCGGATTCGGGCAGGCACCGCCCCATCGGGCGACCGGCGGCAAGCCGAGTCGCGGGCCTGCTGCGGCGGGCCACAGGCCGTCCATGGCGACCGGGCCCCGGCCCGCGCATCATGCGCGGGCGCTCGCCCGTGCCACTGGCCATCCCTGGCGGCAGGTCACCCGGCCCGCGCATCATGCGCGGGCGCTCGCCGCTTGAACGCGGCGAGCCCTTGCAGGATCATCGGGTGGGCTTCGCAGGAGACTCCGATGTCGCCGATTCCATTGAGCGTCAACGGTAAAGCCGTGGCCGCCGAGGCCGACCCCGACACCCTCCTCGTCACGTTTCTGCGCGAGCATCTGCGGCTGACCGGAACGCATGTCGGCTGCGACACGGCGAGCTGCGGCGCCTGCACCGTGCTCGTCGGCGGCCTCGCGGTGAAGAGCTGCAACGTGCTGCTCGGGCAGATGGCCGGCGCCGAGATCACCACCATCGAGGGGATCACGCCCGCCGACGGCTCGCTGCATCCGATGCAGGCCGCCTTCAGGGCCTGTCACGGCCTGCAGTGCGGCTTCTGCACGCCGGGAATGATCATGAGCGCGATCGACCTCGTCACGCATCATCCCCACGCGACCCGCGAGGAGGTGCGCGCGGGGCTCGAAGGGAACTTGTGCCGCTGCACGGGATACCACAACATCGTCACCGCGGTGATGCAAGCCGCAGAGGCCACGAGGGCCAAGGGAGGCCGCTCATGAGCGCCGCACGCGCCCCGTACATCGGCCAGTCGGTGGCCCGCAAGGAGGACTACCGCTTCGTCACCGGCTGCGGCACGTATACCGACGATATCGTGCTGCCGCATCAGGCCTACGGTTATTTCCTGCGCAGCCCGCACGCTCACGCCGCCATACGCTCCATCGACACGGCGGCCGCTGCGGCCGCACCCGGAGTCATCGCGGTCTATACGGGCCGGGACCTCGCGGGGATCGGCGGCCTGCCCTGCGGCTGGCTCATTCACTCCATCGACGGCAGCCCGATGAAGGAGCCCAAGCACCCGGTTCTCGCCGAGGGCAAGGTCCGTCACGTGGGCGATCCGCTCGCGCTCGTCGTCGCGGAGTCGGCCCGCGAGGCCAAGGCCGCCGCCGCACTGATCGACGTCGATTACGACATTCTGCCGGCCGTGGTCGACCCGGCGAGCGCCCCCGCCTCCGGGACCGCCCTGCACACCGAAGCGCCTGACAATCTCTGCTTCACGTGGGCGATCGGCGACAAGGCCGCGGCGCAGGCCGCTTTCGCCAAGGCGGCGCACGTCACACGGCTCTCCTTCGTCAACAATCGCCTGATTCCGAACGCCATCGAGCCCCGCGCCGCCAACGCGCAGTACTCCGCTGCCAGCGACTCCTACACGCTGTACGTGACCAGCCAGAACCCTCACGTCGAGCGCTTGCTGATGGCGGCCTTCGTGCTCGGCATTCCCGAGCACAAGCTGCGCGTCGTCGCCCCGGACGTCGGCGGCGGCTTCGGCTCGAAGATCTATCTCTACGCCGAGGAGACGGCGCTCGTCTGGGCGAGCCGCCGCGTCGGGCGCCCGATCAAGTGGACGGCGGAGCGCAGCGAGTCCTTTCTCACCGACGCTCACGGACGCGACCACGTGACGACCGCGGAGCTCGCGCTCGATGCCGACGGGAAGTTCCTGGCGCTGCGCGTCGACACCATCGCCAACATGGGCGCATATCTCTCGACCTTCGCCTCGTGCATTCCGACCATTCTGCACGCGACGCTGCTCGCGGGGCAGTACGCGACGCCTCACATCCACTGCCAGGTCCGGGCGGTCTTCACGAACACGGCGCCGGTGGACGCCTACCGCGGCGCGGGCCGGCCGGAAGCCACCTACCTCCTCGAGCGCATCGTCGAGCTCGCGGCCCGCGAGCTCGGCATCGACCCGGCGGAGCTGCGCCGGCGCAACTTCATACGCGCCTTCCCGTACGCCACCCCGGTGGGACTCACCTACGACACCGGCGATTACGAGGCGACGCTCGATCGGGCGCTCGAGCTCGCCGACGTGGCGGGCTTCCCCGCGCGCAGGCGTGCCAGCGAAGCGCGGGGCTTGAGGCGCGGACTCGGCTACGCGTGCTACATCGAGGCCTGCGGCATCGCTCCTTCCAACATCGCCGGGAAGCTCGGCGCGCGCGCCGGACTCTTCGAGGCCGCGGAGCTGCGCGTGCACCCGACCGGCAAGGTGACGGTCTTCACCGGCTCGCACAGCCACGGACAGGGCCACGAGACCACTTTCGCCCAGGTCGTGGCGGACCGGCTCGGCATTGCGCTCGAGGACGTCGACATCGAGCACGGCGATACCGGCAAGGTGCTCTTCGGCATGGGGACTTACGGCTCCCGCTCGCTCGCCGTCGGCGGCAGCGCCATCGTGAAGGCGGTCGACAAGGTCATCGCCAAAGGCAGGAAGATCGCCGCGCACCTGCTGGAAGCCGGCGAGGAGGACGTGCAGTTCTCCGACGGGGTTTTCCGCGTCGCCGGGACGGATCGCGCCAAGACCTTCGCGGAGGTCGCCCTCGCGGCCTATGTGCCGCACAACTACCCGCTCGCGACCCTCGAGCCCGGCCTCAACGAGAACGCCTTCTACGATCCGACCAACTTCACCTTCCCGGCGGGCACCTATGTGTGCGAGGTGGAGGTCGATCCCGAGACGGGCGTGACACGCATCGACCGCTTCACCGCCTGTGACGATTTCGGCAACGTCGTCAATCCCATGATCGTCGAGGGGCAGGTGCACGGCGGCCTCGCGCAGGGCATCGGTCAGGCACTCCTCGAGAGCTGCCACTACAACGAGGATGGACAGCTGCTCACCGGCAGCTTCGTCGACTACGCGATGCCGCGCGCCGACGACCTGCCCGACTTCGTGGTCGAGACGGTGCGAGGGACACCTTGCACGCACAACCCTCTGGGCGCGAAGGGTTGCGGCGAGGCGGGCGCCATCGGCTCGCCCCCCGCGGTGATCAACGCGATCGTGGATGCGCTCGCGCCCCTCGGCGTGCGCGACGTGCAGATGCCTGCGACGCCCTATCGGGTCTGGCAGACCCTCCAACAGGCCCGGAGCTGACCGTATGTCGAACCTCGCCTATCATCGGCCCGCCTCGGCGGCGGAGGCGGCGCAGCTGTCGGCCGGCGATCCGGACTCCAAGCTCCTCGCCGGCGGCCAGTCGATCGTTCCTTCCCTGAAGCTCGGGCTCCTCGCGCCCTCGGCGCTGATCGATCTGACGGGCATTGCCGAGCTGCGCGGCATCCGGCTCAAGGGACGCACGCTCACCATCGGCGCGATGACGACGCACGCGGCCGTGTCGCAGTCGCCCGAGGTGCGCTCGTCCATTCCCGCGCTTGCCCGGCTTGCCGAGGGCATCGGCGACCGCCAGGTGCGCAACCGCGGCACCGCGGGCGGCTCGCTCGCCAACAGCGATCCCGCCGCCGACTATCCGGCGGCGGCTCTGGGGCTCGGCGCCGTGTTGCGCACTACGCGCCGCACGATTGCGGCGGACACGTTCTTCAAGGGTCTCTTCGAGACCGCGCTCGAGCCCGGAGAGCTTCTGACCGCGGTGGATTTCCCGGTGCCGGAGCGCGCGGCCTACGTGAAGCACCCGCAGCCGGCATCGCGCTTCGCGCTGGTGGGGGTATTCGTGTCGCAAATGGGCGGCGCCGTCAGGGTCGCGGTGACGGGCGCCGCACCGTGCGTCTTCAGAGTGAGGGAGATGGAGGATGCGCTTGCGAAGCGCTTCGCACCCGAATCCCTCGCCGGTATCGGCGTCGCCGCCGACGCTCTCAGCAGCGACATCCACGGCAGCGCGGAGTACCGCGCCCATCTCATTCCGGTGTTGGCGCGGCAGGCCGTCGTGCAAGCGCTCGGTTGAGCGCGTCCCGTCTCGTGACGCCGCCCACGCCGAAGCCGGCATCGATCGAGGCGACGCAGGCGCTGCTGCTGGCGCAGGACTACGTGGCCGACCGCCAGCTCGCGACCGCCGTCTTCCTGGGTCTCGCGCTCGAGCGGCCGCTCTTCCTCGAGGGCGAGCCCGGCACCGGCAAGACCGAGATCGCCAAGGCGCTCGCGCGCGCTCTCGGCGCGGAGCTGATCCGCCTGCAGTGCTACGCCGGCCTCGATGTCGGCCTGGCGGCCTACGAGTGGAACTACGCGCGCCAGATGCTCGAGATCCGCGTGCGCGAGGCGGCGCACGAATCCCGCGAGCGGCTCGCCGCCGATCTCTTCTCCGAGCGCTTTCTCATCGCCCGCCCGCTCCTGCGCGCGCTGCAGCCGCACGAGACCCCGCCCGTCCTCCTCATCGACGAGCTCGACCGGGCGGATGAGCCCTTCGAGGCCTACCTGCTCGAGGTGCTGTCGGAGTTTCAGATCACCATCCCGGAGCTCGGCACGATCGCCGCGGCACGCGCCCCCATCGTCCTCATCACTTCCAACCGCACGCGAGAGATCCACGACGCGGTGAAGCGGCGCTGCATCTACCACTGGGTGGACTACCCCGACGCGCAGCGGGAGCTCGAGATCCTGCGCCGCAAGGTTCCGGACGCGCAGGCGTCGCTGTCGCGGCAGGTGGTTGCGTTCGTTCAACGGCTGCGCTCCATCGATCTCTACAAGCTCCCGGGCCTCTCGGAGACGCTCGAGTGGGGCCGCGCCCTCATCGCGCTCGAGCGCCAGGCGCTCGATCCGCAGACGATCGACGACACCCTGGGCCTGCTCCTCAAGGACCAGGAGGACATCGCCCGCATCCGGGGCGAGCAGGTCAGGCAGGTATTGCAGGCGATCCCCCCGGAGGAGGGCTGAGCATGCCTGCGGGCGGGCACCTCGCCGAGAACGTGCTGCATTTCGCCCGCCTGCTGCGCCAGGCCGGCCTGCCGGTCGGCACCGACCGGCCGCTGCTCGCATTGAGCGCGCTGCAGGTAGCCGGCATCGACTCGCGCAGCGATCTGCGCGCGGTGCTCGAATCCTGTCTGATCGACCGCATCGAGCATCGGGCGCTCTTCGAGGAGGCGTTCCTCGCCTTCTGGAGAGCTCCGGGCGGCCTCGAGGGACCGAGGCCTGGCGCACGGCCGGCAGCCACCCCGGGACGCTCGAGACCCGCGGCGAGTCCTGCTGCCTCGCGCCGGCTCGCCGAGGCGCTCTGGCCCGGACAGCGGGGACTGCAGCCCCTGCCCGACCCCGGGTCGCGCAGCGGCGCGGAACGGGAGGGGCTCCGGCCGAGCGCCTCGGATCGCGAGCGGCTGCGCCGTGTCGATTTCGACACCATGACCGCGGCGGAGTGGTCCGCGGCCAGCCGGGCGGCCGCCGCGCTGGCGCCGCTCCTGCGGCGTGCCTGGGGCCGCCGGGAAGCGCCGGCGCGTCGCGGCCTCAGGATCGATCTGCGGCGGCTCTTGCGCGATACCGCCCGTCGCGGCGGGGACATCACGGCGGTGCCCCGCCGCAGGCGCCTCACGCGGCCCGAGCCCGTCATCGCCATCGTCGATGTGTCGGGCTCGATGTCGCGCTACTCGCGGATGTTCCTGCACTTTCTCCATGCGCTCGTGAATCGTCCGGGCGCGCGGCGCGCCGAAACCGCCGGACTGCGCACGTCGGCGTTCGTGTTCGGTACGCGACTGACGGCGATCACCCGTGCTCTGCGCGCGCGCGATCCTGATGACGCTGTGTCTCGCGTCACTCGCTGCGTCCCGGACTTCTCCGGGGGCACGCGTATCGGCGAATGCCTCAGGGAATTCAACCGGAAGTGGGCGAAGCGCGTGCCGCTGTCGGATGCGACGGTGCTCCTCGTGACCGACGGCCTGGAGCGGTCCGACGTCGGCCTGCTCGAGCGCGAGGCGGCGCGGCTCGCGCGCTCGTGCCGGCGCCTGCTCTGGCTGAATCCGTTGCTGCGCTATGAAGGCTTCGAGCCCCAGGCGCGCGGCGTGCGCGCCCTGCTGCCGCACGCCTCAGCGCTGCTGCCCATCCACGATCTCGAATCGCTCGAGCGGCTGGCAGACATCCTCGCGGATGCCGGCGCCGGCCCCGGGGAGGAAGAAAAATGGAGATGAAAGGCGAACGACTCCTGGCCGCCGACCGCGCCACCGCGTGGCGGCTGCTCAACGACCCCGACACCCTGAAGCAATGCATCCCGGGTTGCGAGAGCATGACCGCCACGGGCGACGGCAGCTACGAGATCGCGATGACGGCCGCCGTCGGACCGGTCAAGGCGCGCTTCAAGGGCAAGATGTCGCTGGCCGATGTCGAGCCTCCCGAGCGTTACCGGTTGGTATTCGAGGGCCAGAGCGCGCAGGCCGGGTTCGCGCGCGGTCAGGCCCGGGTGGCGCTCGAGACCCTCTCGCCGCTCGAGACCCGATTGAGCTATGCGGCCACCGCTCAGGTCGGCGGCAAGCTCGCGCAGATCGGCTCGCGCCTGATCGATGCGGCGGCCGCGGCAACCGCCGAGCGGTTCTTCGATGCCTTCACCCTGCAGCTTGCGGCGGCGATGCAGCCGCCGAGCGCGGCCGCTGCAGGCGCCGCCGCGCCGGCGTCGGCACCCGCGCCGCCGGCGCGGCTCGGCCTCTGGCGCTGGGTGCGCTCCCTCCTCCGACACTTGCTCGCGCGCCGCGCGAGCTGAGGGCGGCCGCGCGCCGCGCCCCTTGCGAAAATCCGTCGCGCCGTTCCGGCACGAGAAGTTCCAACGCACATGCCCGCTCTGTCAGCCTTCCCCGTCGCCCGCAAGTGGCCGCCGCGCTTTCCCGAGCGCCTGCAGCTCTATTCCCTGCCGACACCGAACGGCGTCAAGGCCTCCATCATGCTGGAGGAGACGGAACTGCCGTACGAGGCGCATCGCGTGAGCTTCGATGCCCGCGATCAGCTCTCGCCCGAGTTCCTCGCGCTCAATCCCAACAACAAGATCCCGGCGATCCTCGATCCCGACGGCCCCGGAGGCGAGCCGCTGCCGCTCTTCGAGTCCGGAGCGATCCTCCTCTATCTCGCGGAGAAGACCGGGCGCTTCCTGCCGCGCGAACCGGCGGCCCGGTATCAGACGGTCCAGTGGCTCATGTTCCAGATGGGCGGCATCGGGCCGATGTTCGGCCAGGTCGGGTTTTTCAACAGGTTCGCCGGCAAGGACTACGAGGACAAGCGGCCGCGGGACCGCTACGTGGCGGAGGCGAAGCGGCTCCTCGCGGTGCTGGAGCGCCAGCTGGCGGCCCACGCCTGGATCGCGGGCGAGGAGTACGGGATCGCGGACATCGCCACCTTCCCGTGGGTGAGAAACCTCATCGGTTACTACGAGGCGGGCGCTCTCGTCGGGATCACGGATTTTCCTCGGGTGATGCGCGCCCTGGACCGCTTCCTCGCGAGGCCGGCGGTCGTGAGAGGACTCGAGATCCCCAAGAGCGGCTAACGGGCGTGAACGTCCACACGCTGATGGTGCAGGGCACCACGTCCGACGCCGGCAAGAGCACGCTCGTCGCCGGACTCTGCCGGGTATTGCGGCGCCGGGGCGTTCGCGTCGCACCGTTCAAGCCGCAGAACATGGCCCTGAACAGCGCGGTCGGGATCGACGGCGGCGAGCTCGGCCGCGCCCAGGCGCTGCAGGCCCAGGCGGCAGGCATCCCTGCAACGACGGACCTGAACCCGGTGCTCCTCAAGCCTGCCACGGATCAGCGCTGCCAGGTCATCATCCACGGCCGGGCGATCGGGGAGATGGGCGCATGGCGCTATCACGACTTCAAGCGCGTCGCGCTCGAGGCCGTGTTGACTTCCTATCGCAGGCTGCGCGAGTCATACGAGACCATCGTCGTCGAGGGCGCCGGGTCTCCCGCGGAGATCAATCTGCGCGAGGGCGACATCGCCAACATGGGCTTCGCGGAGGCGGTCGACTGCCCGGTCGTGCTCATCGCCGACATCGACCGCGGCGGCGTGTTCGCCCACATCGTGGGCACGCTGGCCCTGCTCAGCGAGAGCGAGCGCGGCCGGATACGCGGGTTCATCATCAATCGCTTCCGCGGCGAGCGCTCGCTGCTTCAGCCCGGGTTGGATTGGCTCGAGCGGCACACCGGCAAGCCGGTGCTCGGCGTCCTTCCTTATCTGCACGGGCTCCATCTCGATGCCGAGGACGCGATCAGCCGCGAGAGCGCGGCCACTTCGGCCACAGGCGCGGACCGGCTGCGGATCGTGGTGCCGGTGCTGCCGCGAATCAGCAACCACACCGACTTCGAGCCCCTCACGGCGCACCCCCAGGTCGAGCTGCGCTACATCGACGCCGCGACGGCGCCTCCGCCGGCGGATCTCGTCATCCTGCCAGGATCGAAGTCCGTGCGAGCCGATCTGGAGTGGCTGCGCTCGCGGGGCTGGCCGCAGTACCTGCAGAAGCACCTGCGCTACGGCGGCAAGGTCCTCGGTATCTGCGGCGGCATGCAGATGTTGGGCAGAGCGATCGCCGACCCCGAAGGGATCGAGGGGCCAGCCGGCGAGAGCCCCGGACTCGGCTGGCTCGACCTCACCACCGTCCTCCTGCCGGGCAAGCAGTTGCGCAATGTGGCGGGCCATCTGCAGGTGGAAAGCGCCCGCGTGCGTGGCTATGAGATCCATGCCGGCCGCACGGACGGTCCCGGCCTCTCCCGTCCCGCCGCACGGCTGGATGACGGTACCCGGGACGGGGCGATTTCCACGGATGGCCAGATCATGGCCACGTACCTGCATGGGATCTTCGAGGAGACGGCCGCCTGCACCGCGCTTCTGCGCTGGGCGGGCCTTTCGCAGCCGGTCGCGATCGACCATGCCGCGCGCCGAGAGCATGCGCTCGAGCGGCTCGCGGACGCGATCGAGCGCGAATGCGACCTGGAGGCTCTGCTCGGCAACTGAGACTTGGGCAACAAACCAGCCGCCTGCGGTGTGCGATGGCGCAACGCGGGATGCGCCAGCCCCGTCCTATACTGGGGCAAAAGCTGGAAGCTTGACGGAATGACCCCGACAGACACCGAAAGCGAGCGCCGGTACCGCGCGATATTCGAGAACCCCTTTGATTTCATCGCCGTGCTGGAGGCGGTTCGCGGCGCCGACGGCGCGATCGCGGACTGGCGCTATACCGACGCCAATGCGAACTGGGTGCGGCTGCTGGGCCGCCCCCGAGGCGAGCTCCTGGGCAAGAGCATCAGCGAGATCGCGCCGGCGCGCGTGGGCGAGCTCATGCCTCTCTACACGCGCGTCCTGACGCAGAGCAGGCCCGAGCAGTACGAGGAGCGAAACGGCGAGATGGACCTGCTCGTCAGCCTGTTTCCGATCGGGGGCAACTCGATCGTCAGCTCAGCCGTGGACATCAGCGCGCGCATCCGCGTCGAGGCCGAGGTCAGGCGGCTCCTGGAGGCCAATCGGGCCGAGCGGGAGTGGCTGTCCGCCGTGCTGAACTCCATGACCGAGGAGGTGTATTTCGCGGATTCGGAGCGGCGCTACACCTACGCCAACCCCGCAGCGATGCGCGAGTTTGGCCATGACGTCATCCACGGGGTCGATATCGAGAGAGTCGTATCGCAGCTCGAGGTCCTGCGGCCCGACGGGACGCCACGGCCGTTCTCCGAAGCGCCGCCCGTGCGCGCGCTCAAGGGCGAAGTGGTACGCGACGAGGAGCAGATCGTCCGCATTCCCCGCACGGGGGAGCTGCGCTATCGCCAGGTCAGCGCCGCCCCGGTTCGGGACAGCCAGGGCCAGATCGTGGGCTCGGTCTCGGTCGTGCGCGATGTCACCGACCGGCGCATGCGCCAGAAGGAGCTGCAGGCCGTGGAAGATCAGCGCCAGAAGCTCATCTCCGCCCTCGCCCACGAGCTGCGCAACCCGCTCGCCCCGTTGCGCACCGGCGTCGAGCTGTTGCGGAAGGTGCGCGAGCAGCCACAGCTCCTCGACACCGTCCCGCCCATGATGGAGCGGCAGATCCGGCAGCTGGTGTCCCTCATCGATCGCCTGCTCGATATCTTCCAACAATCGCCGGCCACCGGCCGCGACGGCGACGGCGCGGGGGCGAGCGGTTGAGAGGCTGATACAACCGAGGGCGGGATTGACGCGTACTTTAGCTTCAGCGCGCGAGCTCTCGACCGATATCGACGTAACTGATTATGGTGGGTGCTGACGGGATCGAACCGCCGACATTCGCCGTGTAAAGGCGACGCTCTACCAGCTGAGCTAAGCACCCTCATTCATTGGCGGAAATCGTCGAGACGATTTCCGCAAGACCCTACACGATTTCCGCGGGACCAGGGAGCGGCCCTGGCCCCGCTGTGACCTGCCACTGGCGCTTCGCGCCGGACAGGACGATTTCCGCAAGACCCTACACGATTTGCGCGGGACCAGGGAGCGGCCCTGGCCCCGCTGTGACCTGCCAGGGGGTCAGTGGGCGGGGACGACTTGCTTCAGGCGGCGGCCGTTGCGGCGGCCGCGCTTCTCCTCCTCGGGGGAGGGACTTGACGGGGCATCGGCCTGCGCGGCCGGCGCCGGCTGCTGCGTCAGGGCGAGGGCCAGCACCTCATCGATCCACTTGACGGGCTTGATCTCGAGATTGCCCTTGATGTTGTCGGGGATCTCGACCAGGTCCTTCTCGTTCTCGTCCGGGATCAGCACCGTCTTGATGCCGCCGCGGTGAGCCGCGAGGAGCTTCTCCTTCAGGCCCCCGATGGGCAGCACCTCGCCGCGAAGCGTGATCTCGCCCGTCATGGCGACGTCGGAGCGCACCGGGATCTTGGTAAGCGCCGACACCAACGCCGTGCACATGCCGATACCCGCGCTGGGGCCGTCCTTCGGGGTAGCACCCTCCGGGATGTGCAGGTGCACGTCGTGCTTCTGGTAGAACTCGCTGTCGAGCCCGAGCACCTGGGCTCGGCTGCGCACGACGGTCATGGCCGCCTGAATCGACTCCTGCATCACCTCGCCCAGCTGGCCGGTGTGCTGGAGTTTGCCCTTGCCGGGCACCACCGCCGCCTCGATGGTCAGCAGCTCGCCGCCGACCTCCGTCCAGGCGAGTCCGGTCACCTGGCCGACGCGGTTCATGTCCTCCGCCTTGCCATAGCGGAAGCGGCGCACGCCGAGGAACTTGTCGAGGTTCTTCGGGGTGACGGACACCGAGGTCTCGTCCTTCTTGTGCAGCAGCATCTGCTTGACGGCCTTGCGGCAGATCTTCGCGATCTCGCGCTCCAGGTTGCGCACGCCGGCCTCGCGCGTGTAGTAGCGCACGATGTCGAGGAGGGCCGCGTCGGAGATCTTCAGCTCGTTCTCCTTCAGGCCGTTGTTCTTCATCTGCTTCGGCACGAGGTAGCGCCGGCCGATGTTCATCTTCTCGTCCTCGGTGTAGCCGGGGAGGCGGATCACCTCCATGCGGTCGAGGAGCGGTGCCGGGATGTTCATGCTGTTCGCGGTGCAGACGAACATGACCTCCGAGAGGTCGAGGTCGACCTCGAGGTAGTGATCGTTGAAGGTCGCGTTCTGCTCCGGATCCAGGACCTCGAGCAGCGCCGAGGACGGATCGCCGCGGAAGTCCATCGACATCTTGTCGACCTCATCCAGCAGGAAGAGCGGATTGTGGACGCCCGCCTTCGCCATGTTCTGCACCAGCTTGCCGGGGAGCGAGCCGATGTAGGTGCGGCGGTGGCCGCGGATCTCGGCCTCGTCGCGCACGCCGCCGAGCGACATGCGCACGAACTTGCGGTTGGTGGCGCGCGCGATGCTCTGGCCGAGCGAGGTCTTGCCGACGCCCGGCGGACCCACGAGGCAGAGGATCGGACCCTTGAGCTTCTCGACGCGCTGCTGCACGGCGAGATACTCCACGATGCGCTCCTTCACCTTCTCGAGCCCATAGTGGTCCTCGTCGAGCACCTGCTCGGCGCGGGCGATGTCCTTCAGGACCTTGGTGCGCTTCTTCCACGGCACCTTGACCAGCCAGTCGATGTAGTTGCGCACGACGGTGGCTTCCGCCGACATGGGCGACATCATCTTCAGCTTGTTGAGCTCGCTGGTCGCCTTCTCCCGCGCCTCCTTCGGCATGCCGGCACGCGCGATCTTCTGCTCGAGCTCGGTGACCTCGTTGCCGCCCTCGTCCATCTCGCCGAGCTCTTTCTGAATGGCCTTCATCTGCTCATTCAGGTAGTACTCGCGCTGGCTCTTCTCCATCTGCGCCTTGACGCGGCCGCGGATGCGCTTCTCGATCTGCAGCACGTCCATCTCGCCCTCGATGGCGACCAGGATGTGCTCGAGGCGCTTCCTGATGTCGAGGATCTCCAGGACCTTCTGCTTCTCGCCGAGCTTCAGCGACATGTGCGCCGCCACGGTGTCGGCGAGGCGCCCGGCATGCTCGATTCCGGCGAGGGCGGTCAGCACCTCCGGCGGAACCTTCTTGTTGAGCTTCACGTACTGCTCGAACTGCGAAATGACCGAGCGCGCGAGCACGTCCATCTCGCGCTCGTCATAGGCCTCGACGTCCGGCAGGAGCGCCAGCTCGGCCGCGTAGTAGTCGCCCGCCGTCAGCTTGTCGATGCGGGCGCGGTCCACACCCTCCACCAGGACCTTGACCGTGCCGTCGGGGAGCTTCAGCAGCTGCAGGATCGTGGCGACGGTGCCGATCCGATAGAGGTCGTCCCCCTTCGGATCGTCGACGTCGGCCTGCTTCTGGGCGACCAGCATGATGCGCTTGTCGCCGCGCATGGCGATGTCCAGGGCCTGGATGGATTTCTCCCGCCCGACGAAGAGCGGAATCACCATGTGGGGATAGACGACGACGTCCCGCAGCGGCAGCACGGGGACCCCCTGAGGGCCGCCGCTGGTCGGGAGAGTGGGAGCAGTAGGTTCAGACACGCTCAAGTCCTCGGTGCGAAGAGGGCGGCGGCGACTCTGGTGCGTGCGGAGGCCGTCACCGGGTTTAAAGGCATTCTAGCGGCAAATGCGGGCACCGGCAGTCGGTTTCAACTGCGGGCCGACGGACGGAGGGAGGGCGGCGATGGGACGCGGCGCCGCCGCGGACAGCGCCGCCGCGCAGGGCTTTACTTGGAAACCGCGGCGAGGCGGCCGTCGTCCGAGCGGTAGACCACGTAGGGCTCGGTCGCCCCCTCGATCACGCTCTCGTCGATGACCACCTTGCCGACGTTGCGCATCGAGGGCAGCTCGTACATGGTGTCGAGGAGCACGGTCTCGAGGATCGTGCGCAGGCCGCGGGCGCCGGTCTTGCGCTGCATGGCGCGCTTCGCGACCGCCTTCAGCGCATCGTCCCGGAACTCGAGCTCCGCGCCTTCCATCTCGAAGAGGCGGCGGTACTGCTTCGTCAGCGCGTTCTTAGGGTCCGTGAGGATGGACACGAGCGCAGCCTCGTCGAGCTCATCGAGCGTGGCCACGACCGGGAGCCGGCCGACGAACTCCGGGATCAGGCCGTACTTGATGAGGTCCTCCGGCTCGACGTCGTGGAAGAGGTCGGTGCCGTGGGGCCGCATGTCGGCGGCGCGTACGTCCGAAGTGAAGCCGATGCCGCTCTTCTGCGTGCGGTTGAGAATGATCTTCTCCAGCCCCGCGAAGGCGCCGCCGCAGATGAAGAGGATGTTGCCGGTGTCGACCTGCAGGAACTCCTGCTGGGGGTGCTTGCGCCCGCCCTGCGGCGGCACCGAGGCGATGGTGCCCTCGATGAGCTTCAGCAGCGCCTGCTGGACACCCTCGCCCGACACGTCGCGGGTGATCGAGGGGTTATCGGACTTGCGCGAGATCTTGTCGATCTCGTCGATGTAGACGATGCCGGTCTGTGCCTTCTCGACGTCGTAGTCGCACTTCTGCAGCAGCTTCTGGATGATGTTCTCGACATCCTCGCCCACGTAGCCCGCTTCCGTGAGCGTGGTCGCATCGGCGATCGTGAACGGCACGTTGAGCAGGCGCGCGAGAGTCTCCGCGAGCAGCGTCTTGCCGCAGCCGGTGGGGCCGATCAGCAGGATATTGCTCTTGGCGATCTCGACCTCGTCCTTGGCGCGAGCGGTGCCGGTACGGGTCTGCAGCCGCTTGTAATGATTGTACACCGCGACCGAGAGCACCTTCTTGGCGCGCTCCTGGCCGATCACGTACTCGTCGAGAACCTTCTTGATCTCGTGTGGCTTCGGGAGCTTGTCGCGGGCGCGCTCGGCGCGGTCCTCGAGCTCCTCGCGGATGATGTCGTTGCAGAGCTCGACACACTCGTCACAGACGAATACGGAGGGGCCGGCGATGAGCTTGCGGACCTCATGCTGGCTCTTCCCGCAGAAGGAGCAGTAGAGGAGCTTGCCGTCGTCGTGGCGCCCGCGGGAATCGTCGCTGCTCATCAATTACCCTCACGTGAGGCCATGCAGCCTCGCAAGCCATGTATAGCACGGGGCGCGCCCGGTAGGCAAAGCACCCCGCCGCAGCTAAGTCGTTGTGCCGATGGGGCTTGTAGGACAGGTCTCACTATTGTGGCTCATGCGATCGCGGGACCGACACCCCGCCGCCGCCGCAGGTCGTGGGCGTGGCGCCAAAAACCACGCTTTCCGGCTCAACGCGCTCTGTATGAGGGCGATCAGGCCGGTTTTCCACCCTTCTCCCCGCCCCGGGATCCCCCGGCGTCCACCGGCATCTCGCCGCGCTTCTCCAGGACCCGGTCGATGAGCCCGTAGCGCACCGCCTCCTCCCACGACATGAACCGGTCACGGTCGGTGTCCTGCTTGATCCGGTCCACGCTCTGGCCGGTGTGCTTGGCGAGAATCTTGTTCAACCGGTCGCGGGTCTCCAGCATCTCCTTGGCGTGGATCTCCATGTCCGCCGCCTGTCCCTGGAAGCCCCCGAGGGGCTGGTGGATCATCACCCGGGCGTGCGGCAGGCAGAAGCGCTTGCCGGCGGCGCCCGCCGCGAGCAGCACCGCGCCCATGCTGGCGGCCTGGCCGATGCAGATGGTGCTGACATCGGGCTTCACGAACTGCATGGTGTCGTATATCGCCAGGCCCGCGCTCACGACTCCGCCCGGCGAATTGATATAGAGGGCAATGTCCTTCTCCGGGTTCTCCGACTCGAGGAAGAGCATCTGCGCGACCACGATGTTCGCCATGTAGTCGTCGATGGGACCGACGACGAAGATGAGGCGCTCCTTGAGCAGGCGCGAGTAAATGTCATAGGCCCGCTCGCCGCGCGCGGTCTGCTCGACGACCATGGGGACCAGATTCAATGCACGCTCGTTCATGATGAGGCCTCGGCTGATTGCTGGGGCTCGGCCGTCTTGCCGAAGCCGGTGATGTCCTGGAAGCTCATGGGCAGGTCGGTCACCTTGGCGCGCTCCAGGATCCAGTCGATCACCTGGTCCTCGAGCACCACGGACTCGATCTGCCGCAGGGCCTCCGCGTTGTGCTGATACGCGCGGCGCGCCTCCTCGGGATTCGGATAGCCCGCCGCCAGCTCCTCGATGCGCGCCTGGACGCGCTCCCGGTCGACCGTGATGCTCTCCGCCTGGACGATCTGGCCCAGGAGCAGCCCGAGAGCGACTCGCTTGCGGGCCGGGGCCTCGAAGGGCTCCCGCGGCGGCAGCTGGGACGCCTCGCGCACGCCCATGCGTCGCGCCGCATCGATCTGCAACTGTTGGACCTGCTCTTCAACCAGCGCCCGCGGAACGTCGATGGGATTCTCGGCATAGAGTGCATCGAGAACCTGGCTGCGGACTCTGTTGCGGATCACATCCGCGAGCTCCCGCTCCATGCTTTTGCGCACCTCCGCCCGCAGTGCCTCGACTCCGCCTTCTTCGACACCGAAGGCGCGGCAGAATTCCTCATCGACCGCGGGCAGCGATTGCTCCTCGACCGTCTTCACGGTGACCACAAGCTCGGCCGTCTTGCCGGCGAGTGTTGGGTTGGCGAGCTCGGCCGGGAACGTGACCGCGATGGTACGGCGCTCGCCCGCCGTCGCACCCTTCAACCCCTCCTCGAGCTCCGGCCGGGACTGGCGCGTGCCGATGAGGATCGGCACGTCCTTGC
>DASTAC010000147.1:0-4185 GCA_035713045.1 Steroidobacteraceae bacterium | reverse complement strand
GGGCGCCGGGGGAGGCTCAGCCGCCCGCCAGCGCTGCCTCGAGCCGCTGCTCGACGTCGGGGACCGGGCCCTCGGCGTTGATAGTCCGCAGCAGACCCTGACCGCGGTAATAGTCCACGAGCGGCCGGGTCTGCTGCTCATAGACCTTCAGGCGCTCGACTACCGTGGCTTCGTTGTCGTCGGGGCGCTGGAAGAGGCGGTGCGGCTTGCCGGTCTTGGGGCAGAGCTCGCGCTCCGCCTCGGCCGGCGTGGTCAGGAGGTTTACGACGCGACCGCAGTCGCTGCAGGTTCTACGGCCGGATATCCGGCGGGAGAGCTCGCCATAGTCGACTTCCATCTGCACCACCGCGCCGAGCGGCTGGCCGAGCTCGCGCAGCATGGCGTCGAGCGCCTGCGCCTGCGCCAGATTGCGTGGAAAGCCGTCCAGGATGAACCCGCCCCGGGTATCGGGGTCGGACAGCCGTTCGCGGATCATGCCGAGAACGATCTCGTCGGCGACCAGGCGGCCGGCGGCCATGGCTTCCTTGGCCTTCAGGCCCAGCGGCGTACCCTTCGCCACGGCGGCGCGAAGCAGGTCTCCCGTGGACACCTGCGGGATGCCGTGACGCTCGACCAGGCGTTGAGACTGCGTGCCCTTCCCCGATCCCGGGGCCCCCAAAAGGACGATGCGCATGAGACTTGTTGAGACCTGAAACTGCAAAAAAGACGGTCCACGTTACCGGCGCCCGGGGGCGAGGTCAAACGACCGGGCAGAGCTGAGGCCTGCTGTGTCGCCGTGGGTCCCCGAGTGCTCCCATTCCGGCGCGCTTGCCGGGCTTGGCGATTGCGGGTGCCGCAGAGGCCCGCGTATTCTCTGCCGGAGCCGCCGGCGGGTCGGCGGCTCCGTTCCACCCTCTTCCGCGAGATCCCATCGACCCATGAAGAAGCCGGCGCCCAAGAAGAAGAACGCGTTCTATGCTCAATCCGGCGGCGTCTCCGCCGTGATCAATGCCTCGGCCTGCGGGGTCATCGAGACGGCCATGCGCCAGTCCCGGTACATCGGCAAGATCTACGCGGGCCGCGACGGCATCGTCGGTGCGCTCACGGAGGACCTCATCGACATCAGCCGCGAAAGCCCCGAGGTGATCCGCGGGCTGAAGCACACCCCGGCCGGCGCCTTCGGCTCGGCGCGCTTCAAGCTGAAGGGCATCGAGCAGAACCGCGCGGAGTACGAGCGGCTGATCGAGGTCTTCCGCGCCCACGACATCGGGTATTTCTTCTACAACGGCGGCAACGACTCCATGGACACCGCCCTGAAGGTGTCACAGATAGGCGAGTCGCTCGGCTACCCCATCACCTGTGTCGGTGTGCCGAAAACCGTGGACAACGACCTGCCGCATACGGATTGCTGCCCGGGATTCGGCTCGGTGGCCAAATACATCGCGGTATCCACGCGCGAGGCCGCCCTCGATGTCGCCTCGATGGCCAGGACGTCGACCAAGGTATTCGTATTCGAGGTGATGGGGCGGCACGCCGGCTGGATCGCCGCCGCATCGGGTCTTGCGGGGCGCAGGTCGGGAGAGCCGCCGCACATCATCCTGTTTCCCGAGATCCCGTTCGACCGGGAGCGATTCCTGGAGAAGGTGAAGCGAAGCGTCACCGATGTCGGCTACTGCGTCGTGGTGGTCTCGGAGGGTACCGCGTACCCGGACGGCAAATTCCTGGCGGAGGCCGGCACGCGCGACGCCTTCGGCCATGCGCAGCTCGGCGGCGTGGGGCCGGTCGTGGCCGACATGATCCGGGACGCTCACGGCTACAAATACCATTGGGCCGTCGCGGACTATCTGCAGCGCTCGGCGCGCCACATCGCCTCCAAAGTGGACGTGGAGCAGGCCTATGCCGTGGGCAAGGCGGCCGTCGAGCTGGCCGTCAAGGGCGTGAATGCGGTGATGCCGGTGATCGTGCGCAAGGCATCCCGTCCCTACAAATGGACGGTCGGTCATGTCCCTCTGGCCGAGGTGGCCAATCGCGAGAAGAAGGTCCCGCGCGAGTACATCACGCAGGACGGCTTCGGGATCACCGCGGCCTGCCGGCGCTATCTGGAACCGCTCGTCGCCGGGGAAGCCTATCCCCCGTACCGCGACGGCCTGCCGGCATATGTGCGCATCAAGGGCGCTGCGGTCCGCAAGCGTCTGCGCACCACCTTCGAATTCGAAAGCCGGTAAGCGAGCGGCCGTTTACCGGGGCGCATCCTCTTGCGGCAGCGGATCCGGGCGGCCTCGGCCGCTCAAAGCGCCGCAGGCGTCTTTGAGCCAATCTGCTACACTTCGCGGCCTTTTTTGTAAGCCCTTCAGTTACTTTTTGGGGGAGACAGCTGATGGATGCCACCACGTGGCTGTGGGCCGCGATTGCGGCCGGTGTACTCGCCGTTCTCTACGGCATCGTTTCCATGACCGCGATTCTGCGCCTGCCCGCCGGCAACGCGCGCATGCAGGAAATCGCCGCCGCCGTGCAGGCCGGGGCGAAGGCGTATCTCAACCGCCAGTACACGACGATCTTCATCGTCGGGGTCGTGCTGCTCCTGATCCTCGGGTTCTTCCTCGGCTGGCCCACCGCTGGCGGATTTGCCATCGGCGCCTTCCTCTCCGGCGCGACGGGCTACATCGGAATGAACATTTCCGTGCGCGCGAACGTGCGCACGGCTGAAGCCGCCACGAGAGGCCTCAATGCCGCCTTGTCGGTGGCGTTTCGAGGCGGCGCCATCACCGGCATGCTGGTCGTCGGGCTGGCCCTGCTCGGCGTCTCGGGCTACTTCGCCATTCTCAGGCACTTCATGGGCAACGAGCCGGCGCTGCATGCGCTGGTGGGGCTCGCCTTCGGCGGCTCGCTGATCTCGATCTTCGCGCGGCTCGGCGGCGGCATCTTCACGAAGGGGGCGGACGTCGGCGCCGACCTCGTCGGCAAAGTGGAAGCCGGGATCCCCGAGGACGACCCTCGCAACCCCGCAGTGATCGCCGATAACGTCGGCGACAACGTCGGGGATTGCGCCGGGATGGCGGCGGACCTGTTCGAGACCTACGCCGTCACGGTGGTCGCCACCATGCTGCTCGGCGGCCTGGTGTTCGGAAAGCAGGGCGGCGCGGCCGGCCTGAACGCCTCGATCTATCCCCTCGCGCTCGGCGCGGTGTCGATCGTCTCTTCCATCATCGGCACCTTCTTCGTCTCGACCCGCGAAGGCGGCAAGATCATGAACGCCCTCTACAAGGGCGTGATCGTCTCCGGCATCGTCTCGGCGATCGGCTTCTACTTCATCACGCACGCGCTGATGCCCGCGCAGGGCAACTCGCTCTTCGGCTGCTCGCTGATCGGCCTCGGCCTCACCGCGGCGCTCATCGTCATCACGGAGTACTACACGGCCACGGAGTACAGCCCCGTGCGCAAGGTCGCCGCCGCGTCACAGACCGGCCACGCGACCAACATCATCGCCGGGCTCGGCGTCTCCATGAAAGCCACCGCGCTGCCCGTCATCGCGATATGCCTGGCGATCTGGGGCTCCTTCAAGCTCGGGGAGGCGGGGGGCGCCGGCCTGTACGGAATCGCGATCGCCGCCACGGCCATGCTGTCGATGACCGGCATGATCGTCGCCCTCGATGCGTACGGCCCGATCACCGACAATGCCGGCGGCATCGCCGAGATGGCGGGCCTGCCGAAGCAGGTACGCGACATCACCGACCCGCTCGATGCGGTCGGCAATACGACCAAGGCGGTCACCAAGGGCTACGCGATCGGGTCGGCGGCGCTGGCGGCCCTCGTCCTCTTCGCCGACTACACCCACAACCTCGAGGCGGCAGGGAAGCTCGTGGCCTTCTCCCTCTCCGACCCGGCGGTCATCATCGGCCTCTTCATCGGCGGACTGGTGCCCTATCTCTTCGGCGCGCTTGCCATGGAGGCGGTCGGCCGCGCCGCCGGCTCGGTGGTCACCGAGGTCCGACGCCAGTTCCGCGACATCAAGGGCATCATGGAAGGCACCGCCAAGCCCGACTACTCGCGGGCCGTCGACTTGCTGACCCGGGCCGCCATCCGCGAGATGATCATTCCCTCGCTGCTGCCGATCGTGGTGCCCATCGTGCTGGTGGTGGTCATGAACTACCTGCTGGGGCCGGGCGCCGGCATCAAGGCTCTCGGCGGCCTGCTCATCGGCACGAT
>DASTAC010000146.1:0-8109 GCA_035713045.1 Steroidobacteraceae bacterium | reverse complement strand
TTCTGAAAACATGAGCCGATAACCTGTCGGCACTGGTTAGGGGAGGCGCCCGACCCCAAAGCGGGCGCCTCCCTGAAAGACGCGGAGCAAGACCCCCTATTCCGCGCAATATTTGAGCCCCGCGAAAGCGGGGCTTTTTTTCGTCTGCGTCCTACAGAGTCCCTCCAGGGCAGCGTGCGCGCACGGCGCGGAATCTGCCCCCCCTCACGGCCCCGGGGTGGTCTCGTGCCGCTTACTCACGGGCTTGGGTACGGCGCATAATCAATGGCCTGCGGGCGTCGGGAGCGTCAGATGAACGTATTTTCCGGGCGAGCTGTGACGGCGGCGGTGGCTGGGCTGGGACTGGCCTTTGGAGCCGTGAGTCTGGCATCGGGACAATCTGCGGCCAGCGGCGGGCGCGTGATCGCCAAGGGTCCGGGGTACAGCATCGTGGCGACCTCGCCTGGGTCGAGCGCCAAGGCGAGCTCGGCCCCGCGGCAGACCAAGGTGACGGATGCGCCGCTCGAGACGCTGCGCGAGCCGATCGTATGCCAGGGGCACCGCGTGCTGCAGATCGACAACCGTAATATCCGCTTCGAGGGCAACGCCATCACGGCCGAGAATGGGTGTGAGGTTCACATCATCAACAGCCGGATCAGCGCCAGCGGCATCGCCATCCGGGCGCGAGGCGCCAGCGTTCACATCGAGAACAGCGACATCGAGGGACGCGAGGCGGCCATTGCAGCGTCCAAGGATGCGCAGGTGTACGCTGAGGCCTCGATCTTCAAGGGGCCGGCCCGCCGATTCGGACAGGCGGCGATTCACGACCTCGGCGACAACGAGTGGCATTGAGTGCCGCCGGGGGAGCTCCTCGACCGCTTCGCGGGCAGGGCGGAGCTGCGGGCGTGCCTGCAGCGGGAGCTGGAGGCCCTCGAGTCAGCCTCGCCGGGCCGGTTGGACTCTTTGCCGTCCGCCGTCCGGGACTCTCTCCCGCGGGTCTTTGCGGCCAGTGATTTCGTAGCGCAGGCTTGCGTCCGGGATGGCGGCCTGCTGAGCGACCTGATCGGGCCCTGGGGTCTGACGCGCCGCGCCGCGCCGGGCGATATCGCGGCCCGCGCGCCGCAGGAAGGCTTCGACAGCGACGCGCAGATGATGGCCGCCCTGCGGTGTTGGCGCCGGCGGGAGATGGTGCGGATCGCCTGGCGAGAGCTCGCTGGCTGGGCGCAGGTCGAGGAAACACTCGCGGATCTCTCCGACTTCGCCGATGCCGCCATCCGGGTATCGGTGGAGCACGCCCGGCAGGCTCTGACGGCCCGTTACGGTGAGCCGCGCTCCGTCGCCGGAGAGGCGCAGCCGCTGGTCGTCCTGGCCATGGGCAAGCTCGGCGGCCGCGAGCTCAATTTCTCCTCCGACGTCGATCTGGTGCTGCTCTTCCCCGAGCACGGGGAGACCGACGGTGCCCGGCCGATCGCCAACGAGGAGTTCTTCACCCGACTCGGACAGAGTCTCATCCGCTTGCTCGAGACCGCCACCTCCGATGGCTTCACCCTGCGTGTGGACATGCGACTGCGCCCCTTCGGCGACAGCGGGCCGCTGGTCACGAGCTTTGCCTCCCTGGAAGACTACCTGCCGCTGCATGGGCGCGATTGGGAGCGATACGCCTACGTCAAGGCGCGCCCCGTCACCGCGGCGGACAGATACGCGGAGATCCGCGCTTCCGCCCTCGGTCCCTTCGTGTACCGCCGCTATCTCGATTACGGCGTGTTCGAGAGCCTGCGGGAGATGAAGGCGCTCATCGAGCGCGAGGTCGAGCGGCGGGAGCTCGCGGGGCACATCAAGCTCGGGCCGGGCGGCATCCGCGAGATCGAGTTCATGGTCCAGGCCTTCCAGCTCATCCGGGGCGGACGCGAGCGACGGCTGCAGACCTCCTCGCTCCTGCAGGCACTGGAGGCGCTCGGCGAGTTGCAGGTCATGCCCGGCGCGGCCGTGGCGGATCTGCGCGCGGCGTATCTTTATCTCAGGCGGCTGGAGAACAGCCTGCAGATGCTCGCCGACGGTCAGGTGCACCAGCTCCCCACCGACCGGCTTTCGCGGGAGCGTGTTGCGCTCGCCATGGGTGCCCCCGATTGGGAGACCCTGCTCGGGGAGCTCGGCCGTCACCAGGGGTGTGTCAGCGGCCATTTCAATCGATTCGTCTTCGGCGCCGGGAGGGAGGGCCGCGAGGCGGTGCGCATCGACCTCGGCCGGTCGTGGGAGACGCAAGCGGAGACCGCGGTACTCTCGGAGTCCCTGGGCCGCGCCGGATTCGTGGAGTCGGCGCAGGCGGCGCAGATGCTGCTGGCGCTGCGCGCGTCGGCGTTGGTGCGCAAGCTCGATGAGCCCGGACGGCGCCGCCTGCAGGCGCTCTTGCCGCCGCTGCTGGCGGATATTGGCAGCGCTCGACTGCCGGGCGCGGAGCAGCTGGCGGTGCTGCGTCGGATCGTCTCCATCCTCGAAGCGACGGGCAAGCGCTCCACCTATTTCTCACTGCTGCGCGAGAGCCAGGCGGCGCGCTCGCGTCTCATCGAGATCTGCCGCCACGGTGAGTTCCTGGTCCGACAAATCGCCTCCCATCCGCTGCTGCTCGATGAGCTGGCGGACACGCGGCCGGTCGCAGAGCTGCCGGGACGGGAGGCGCTCGCGCGCGAGCTGCAGGCGGCCATGGAGCAAGTCCCCGACGATGATCCGGAGAGGCAGGTGGAGGCGCTCTGCCATTTCCAGCGGGCCGCGATCTTCAGGGTCGCGGTGGCGGATCTGACCGGCCGCCTGCCTGTGATGCGGGTCAGCGACCGGCTCACCGAGATCGCCGAGCTCATCATCGAGCGTGCGATCCAGCTCGCCTGGGCTCAGATCACCGCGCAGTTCGGCGTGCCGCACTGCGGCGAGGGCCCGGACAGGCGGCCCGTGAGCATCTGCGCCGTCGGCTACGGCAAGCTTGGCGGATTCGAGCTCGGCTACGCCTCGGACCTGGACCTCGTCTTTCTGCACGACTCCCGCGGCGAGCGCCAGGAGACGGAACACTCACAAGGCGTTGGCGCGCATGGCGCGCGTCCCATCGACAACTCGCTGTTCTTCGTGCGCCTGGCCCAGCGGTTGATGCACCTGCTCACCATGCACTCGGCGGCCGGCAGGCTCTACGAGGTCGACGTGCGGCTGCGGCCGAGCGGCAAGGGGGGGCTGCTGGTCACCCAGATCGACGCGTTTGGCGACTATCAGCGCACCGAGGCCTGGACCTGGGAGCATCAGGCGCTGCTGCATGCGCGTGCGGTGGCGGGGGCGCCGGCTCTGTGCGCGCAGTTCGAGCGCATCAGGCTGGATGTCCTGCGCTACGCGGTGCGGCGCGAGACTCTGCGGGACGAGGTCCGCTCGATGCGTGAGCGCATGCGGCGGGAGCTCTCCAGGGGCGGCAGTGACCGGCTCGACCTCAAGCAGGACGCCGGCGGTATCGCCGACATCGAGTTCCTCGCGCAGTATTGGGCGCTCGAATGGGCCCGGGACCACCCTCCGGTGGCGATGTTTTCCGACACCATCCGGCAGCTCGAGTCCGTCGCGTCGGCCAATCTCGTACCGCAGGCGACGGTCGATGTGCTTACGGCGGCTTACCGCGCATACCGCACCCGGATGCACCATCAGTCCCTCGCAGGCGAGGCCGGCCTGATCCGTGCCGAGGAATTCACCGCCGAGCGCAGCGCGGTCACGGCCGTGTGGGAAGAGGTGATGGGGCGAGCCGCCACGGTATAATCGGTGGATGTCCGCTCAACCCAAGACGCTCATCCCGCCGAACGCGCAGAACCAGTACGAGGTCACGGCGGACGATCTGCCGCTCTCGTGCCCGATGCCGCAGATGTACCTCTGGAACTCCCACCCGAGGGTCTACCTGCCCATCGAGAAAACCGGCTGGGCCAAATGCCCTTATTGCAGTGCGGAATTCACCCTGCGCCGATAGCGCAGGGTGAATTGCGCGCTCCAACGCAAGACGGCGTGCCCCGGGAATCGGCCGCTGGGTCCGCTGCCTTCTGGCGGGCTACTCTGGCTCTTCGAGCAACGGGGCGATCAGGCGCAGGAGCTTCTGCAGCGCACCGCGATTGCGGTCGACGGCTTCGAGGCCGCGGCCGCCCATTTGCGCCCGCAGCGCCTCGTCGGCCAGCAGCTCCGCCACTCGGGTGCCGAGCTCCGCGCCGCTGCGCACGATCTCTGCGGCGCCGCGTTCGAGCAGCAGCCGCGCGATGTCCTCGCCGTTGGAGTTATGCGGTCCGGTGAGCACGGGCAGCCCCAAGGATGCGGGCTCGAGGAGATTGTGGCCGCCAATCGGAGCGAGACTGCCGCCTACGAAGGCCACATCGGCGGCTGCGTAGAAATAAATCAGCTCTCCGAGCGTGTCGAGCAGCAGCACGTCACATGCCCCGCCGCCGCCACCCGCTGCGGCCGATTGAGAGCGCCGCACGAAAGCGATTCCCTGCCGCTCGAGCCAGGACGCCACTTCGCCGAAGCGGGCAGGGTGGCGAGGGGCCAGCACCAGCAGTGCCCCGGGGTGGACGGTCCGGACACGCCGGTGTGCCTCGAGTACCGCCGCTTCCTCCCCGTCTCCGTGAGTGCTGCCAGCAGTCCAAAGGGGACGCTCCGGCGCATATTGCCGCCGCAGAGCCCTTCCGCGCTCGTGGATGTCGGCCGGCAGCGCGAGGTCGAACTTCAGATTTCCCGTCACGTGCGTGCGCTCGACCGCCGCGCCGAGCGCGAGGAAGCGCTCGGCATCTCTTTCCCCTTGAGCGGCGATCACGATGCCGCCGGAAACCGTTTCCCTGAACAGCGCCCCGAGACGCCGATAGCGGTCGATCGAGCGGGATGACAGGCGCGCGCTGGCGATGACCAGGGGGATGCGGCGACGTCGACACTGGCGGTACAGATTCGGCCAGAGCTCGGTCTCGATGATGACCGCAAGTCTCGGCCGCGCGCGGTCGAGAAACCGGCGCACCGACCCGGGCAGATCGAACGGCAGAAAGCGCACCTCGGCCGCGTCGCGCAACAAGGCTCGCGCCCGCGCGGCGCCGGTGGGCGTGAAAGTGGTCACGAGGACCGGTATTTCCGGATAGCCCTCACGCAGAGCGGCGATGAGCGCCGCCGCCGCCTGCACCTCTCCGACGGACACGGCGTGTACCCAGATCGGAGATCTCGCGACGGGGCCGCCCAGGCCGAGCCGCTCGCCGAAATTGCGCCAATAGCTTCGGTCCCGCAGGCCGCGCAGGGCGAGCATCGCCGAGATCACCGGGACGGCAAGATAAACCGCCGCGAGATACAGTCCCCGGGGGCCTATCAGGCCAACGCGGCGGGATTCAGAGGCACGCATGTCGGGCCGCCGTCAGGTGGCCGGAGTCGGGGTCTCGCGCGCGGCCGGCTTCTGCCGATAGCCGTTGAGCAGCGCGTGCCAGTCGGCCTCGGAGAACCGGTCGGAGGGCAGCCCGTAGGTGACCTTCTCGAGAGAGCGCCGCAGCCGCACGAGATTCGCATCGCGCCACAGGCCCGCGCGCCGAAGCTGACAACGGTCGAAGTCGATCAGGTAGACGGTATCCTCGCTGAGAAGAACGTTGTGCGCGTTGAGATCGGCGTGGCAGACCCCGAAGTCATGAAAGCGGCGGATGCACCGCCCGACCGAGATCCATGTCACGATCGACAGGGCGCCGAGGTCCAGGCATTCGGCGAGCGAGCCAACCGCCGGGAGCCGCTCGGTGATGATGTCGCCGCGATAGACTCGGCCATCGCGCACGTAGCGGGCGGCAATCGGGGCAGGCACGGGCAAGCCCGCCCGATGGAGACGGTAGGTGATGGACCACTCCGCGAACGGCCGCGTCTGTTCCTCGCCGCGCCAGATGTAGCGATCAGCGACGAGTCGGGAGATGAGTCCGCCTCGACGATAGTGGCGTAACACCAGCCGACGATCCCGGCTGCGCACGAAGTGCGTCGTGCCCCGCCCGCGCGCGACGCCGTCGAGCTCCCCGCGGGAGCCCCAGTAGCTCGGGTCGAACCAGGCGGCCGTGAAATTGCGGGCCCGGGAAGCGTCGTATAGCATGGCGCCTCCCTCGATGACTCCCTGCTTGACCTCCGACCCGAGCGGCCAGGGCCCGCTCATGTGACCCAGTGCCTCATGCGAAGCCCTCTGAGGTACGCCTTCTGTAAACGATGGGCCCCGGAAAACGGAAAGAACTGCCGCTCGCGCGACCGCCTCTCACTGTCTGCATATTGAGACTGTCGGCGCTCGGCGATACGTGCCACGTGGTTCCGGTGGTTCGGGCCATGCAGCGCTCCTGGCCGCAGACGAAGCTGACATGGATCATCGGCAAAGCGGAGTCACGCCTGATGGAGCTCATCGATGGCGTGGAGTTTATCACCGTGGACAAGCGAGCCGGCCTCGCGGCGCGTCGCGATCTGCGCGCGCGCCTGGGCGGACGGCGCTTCGACGTCCTGCTGCACATGCAGGTATCGTTTCGTGCGAGTCTCGTCTCCAGTGTGGTCCCGGCGGCGATCCGACTCGGATTCGACAAGGCGCGCGCGCGGGAGCTGCAGTGGCTCTTCACCAATCAGCGGATCGCCCCGCGCTCCCGCGAGCACGTCCTCGACAGCTTCCTGGGCTTCCTCGAGGCTCTCGGCATCCAGGATCGAGCCCTGCGGTGGGACGTGCCGCTGCCGGCGGCGGCCGTGGCCTATGCGCAGGAGCTGATTCCCGATACGCGCCCGACGCTCCTCATCAGCCCCTGCTCCAGTCACTCGCGCCGCAATTGGCGAGCGGACGCTTATGCGGCCGTCGCCGATCATGCCGTCCGGCGCCACGGAATGCGGGTGATCCTTGCAGGCGGACCGACCGCGGCGGAGCGAAGCGCCGGGGCGCAGATCGAGGCGGCGGCGCAGGTGCCGCTCATCAATCAGATCGGGCGTGACACCTTGCCGCAGATGCTGGCGCTGCTCGCGCGTGCGAGCGTACTGCTGTCGCCCGATTCGGGGCCGGCTCACATGGCGACCATGGTGGGGACGCCGGTGATCGGCCTTTACGCGGCGACGAATCCCGCGCGCAGCGGCCCCTACCTCTCGCAAGAGTGGTGCGTGAACGCCTTTCCGCAGGCGGCGCGCCGCTTCCGCGGCCGCGCTCCGGAGCAGCTGCCCTGGACCGAGAAGATCGAGGAGCCCGGCGTGATGGACCTCATCGAGGTGGCGCAGGTCACCGCGAAGCTCGACGAGTTGTTAGGATAGGAGCCATGGCCATGAACGACATCCTGGTGCCCATCTCCCCGGGGGAGCTGCTCGACAAGATCACCATCCTCAGGATCAAGACCGCCCGGATCCTCGATGCGGCGAAGCTCGCCAACGTGCGGGTCGAGCTCGATCTGCTGGAGGGGACCTGGCGCGACTTGCGCTGCGCCGCCGCCGATGTCGCCCGCGAGGAGCGCGCGCTGCAGGCGGTGAACGAGCGGCTGTGGGACATCGAGGACCGGATCCGCGAGAAGGAGGCCCGCCAGACCTTCGACCGGGAATTCATCGAGCTCGCGCGCGCCGTCTACCACTCGAACGATGAGCGCGCGGCGATCAAGAAGCGCATCAACACAGCACTCGGATCGCGGCTGGTCGAGGAGAAATCCTACCAGCCGTACCGCGCGGCCGATCCGGACGCGGGCTAGGCCCGGATTATTCATGAACGGCAGCATCATCAGGCGGGGGCTTGATTCGCAAGGCATTTCCCGGGGCGTGAAAAACAAGGATGTTTTTCCCGCAGACTACAGGGCCGTATTCACGGCGGCCCGGGAAATGCCTTGCGCAGCGAGACCCCGGGGCCGAACTGCGCCAGAGTTCGTGAATAATGCAGGCCATATTGTCTAAGGATTGGTCGCGGGCGGCGGGCTGATCTCGCTGCGGCCCGGCTCGTCGAGCTTGTCGCCGAGCATCCGGCGCACGAACACGAAGCAAAGCGGGATGAGCAGCACACCCAGCACCGCGGCGGTGAGCATTCCGCCGACCACGCAGGTGCCGATGTCGTGGCGGCCGTTGGCGCCGGCTCCCGACGACACCACCATCGGAAACACGCCGAAGATGAAAGCGAAGGAAGTC
>DASTAC010000145.1:0-7116 GCA_035713045.1 Steroidobacteraceae bacterium | reverse complement strand
GGAGGACACTTCGGACTTCCATGCAGCTTTGCGCGGGGCATGCGATGCGTACCGGCCGGACGCGTATCGCGAGTTCAAGGAGTGGTGTGACCGGTACTTTTACCTGCCGCATCGTCGCGAGCCGCGTGGCGTCGGAGGTATATTCTTCGATGATCTCGCCAGCGGTGACGCCGAAGCGGACTTCGCGTTCGTACGGAGGGTGGGTGAAGCCTTCCTGGACGTCTATCCTAGGATCGTCGCGCGCCGCAAGGACACCCCTTTCGATGAGGCGGCTCGAGAGCGGCTCCTCGTGAAGCGCGGGCGGTACGTCGAGTTCAACCTCGTCTATGATCGCGGGACGAGATTCGGCTTTCAGACCGATGCGGACCCGGAGGCCTATCTCATGAGCCTGCCGCCGCTCGTCCGATGGTGAGCCAGACATTGAGGATGGGAATGCGGCTTGCAGGCTGCCCCCGATAAAGTGCGCCCATGATCAGGATCTTGCTGCCGCTCATTTGCGCGGCGTTGGGTTTCGCAACCGCCTCCTGCAGCCAGACGCAGGGGCAGCTCACGGCCGCGGCCGGGGCTCCCGCCTCGCCCGGAGCCGCAGCGCATGGCACCGCCTCCGCGGCGATGGTGAATCCGTTCGGCGCGCCCGCGTCCCGGGCGGCGCAACTCACGTCGGCCGGGCCAGCTCAATCCTCCGACTTACCCCCATCCTCCGGCTCGGCCGAATCCGCCGCGCAGTCGGAGGCGGACGCGAGCCCGAATGCGCCGGCTGCCCCGCCGGTGGAGCGGCGTGCCTCGACCTTGATGGGCATGCCGGTGGTGTCGGCGGACGGAAACCCGTTGGGTCACGTGACGGACATCATCTTCGACCGGCAGGGCCGGGCCACGCACCTCGTGATCTCGTACCGCGCCGAGCCGCAGGCGGTACAGCCCCTGCCGCCCAGCGCCGCGGCCGAGGGGACGACATCGTCGGCGTCCAGCTCCTCCGGGCGCAAGCTCACCGCGATACCGTGGGATGCCGCCATGGCCAGCGTCAAGGACGGGCAGCTCGTGTTGGGTGGCGCGACCCTGCACGCCGCCCCGAGCTTCACACCCGAGGCGTGGCCGAACGTCGATGACCCGGACTGGAGCACAGCGACCGATACCTACTGGCGCAAGGCAGTGCGGGCGGCGATCGAGGCGCATCCCGGCACTCCGATCGACCCGACATCCCGCTCGCGCTCCCGCTCGCGCGGCGGCGGCGGCTGAGCGGCCGCGATCCAGGTCGGAAGCCGCCGGTGCGAGTCCTCCGCTGGGTGCTCGGCATTGCCGCCGCGGTGGTGCTGCTCGCCGTGGCCGCGGTGCTGATGGCCGCACTCCTCGTCAATCCCGACCACTATCGCGGTGCGATCGAGAGCGCCGTGCGCCGCGGGACGGGCCGGCCGTTCGTGCTGGCCGGACACCTGCAGCTCACCTGGTTCCCGTGGCTCGGCCTGCGGATGGGTCCCGCGCAGCTCGGCAATCCGCCGGGGACCGTCGGGCCGGATCTGCTCGCCTGGCGGTCGGCGGACGTGCGCGTGCGCCTCCTGCCGTTGCTGCTGCACAGGCAGCTCGAGGTCGGGCGCATCCGGATCGGTGGCGCCGACATCCATCTGCGGCGCGGACCGCACGGCCGCGACAACTGGGAGGATCTCATTGCGCGGCTGCGCTCCGGAACGACGCCCGGGGCCGCCGCCGGGACGACGAGCCAGCCCACCCCGGCCACCACGCTGGGCGGCGTGGATCTCGCGGACAGCGCTCTCGACTACGTCGATGCGCAAACCGGCGAGCATGTCAGGCTGACGGGCTGGCAGCTGCGCATCGGTCCGTACCGAGCCGGAAAACCGCTGTCGGTGAGCACGAGGTTCGTGCTGCATGCCGAGGATACCGCGACCCGCCCCGCCGGCGGCACCCGCTGGCTGCATTTGCCGGCTGCCGGGGTGCACGTGTCGCTCGATGTCCCGCGGCTGCAGGTCCAGGCCACTCCGCTGCAGATTGCCGCGCCGCGTTGGTCATTGCAGATCGCGGATGCGAGGCTGCAAGGCGCGCTGCACGCCAGCCGCGATGCGTCCGGACAGCTGACGGCGAGCGGCTCGCTGGCCGCCGCGGTCTCATCGCTGCGCGAGCTCGCCCGGACGCTGGGCTTGCGGATGCCCGCGCTCGAGGATCCTGCGGCCCTGTCGGCGCTGACACTGTCCGGAAGCTGGAGCTGTCGGCACGGTGCGCTCGAAGTCAGGCCGCTCACTGCCCGGCTGGATTCCACGACGCTGACCGGATGGGTGGCGCGCTCCGGCGGTGCGAAGCCGATGTGGACGTTCGCGCTCGAGGCGAACCAGGTGGACTTCGGCCGCTATCTGACACGATCGAAGACCCACGGGCCGCTGCAGCTGCCGGTGCGCGCGTTGCGCGCGCTGCACGCCGAGGGAACACTCGAGCTCGGCCGCGCCGAGATCGGGGGCACGACGCTGAAGGACGTGCGGCTGCAGGTGCAGTGAAGTGACCGTCCGAGCGCGCTCCCGCAGCCGCGATTTTGCCGCCTCCCTCATCGACTGGCACGCGCGCCACGGCCGCCACGACCTTCCCTGGCAGCGCCGCCGCACCGCCTATCGGGTGTGGGTTTCGGAGATCATGCTGCAGCAGACGCAGGTCGCCACCGTCATCCCGTACTACGAGCGCTTCCTGGAGCGCTTTCCAACGGCCAGCGCGCTCGCCGCGGCCCCTCTCGACGACGTGCTGCACCTCTGGTCGGGACTGGGTTATTACGCCCGGGCGCGCAACCTCCATCGCGCCGCGGTACGGATCGCGGAGCAGCACGGCGGCCGATTTCCGCAGTCCTTCGATGCCGTGGCCGACCTGCCCGGCATCGGCCGCTCCACGGCCGGCGCCATCCTGGCTCTGAGCCGTGGCGAGCGGTTCCCCATTCTCGATGGGAATGTGCGCCGGGTATTGTCGCGCCATTTCGCGGTGGAAGGCACCGTGTCCGAGCCCGCCGTACTCGAGGCTCTGTGGGCTCTTTCCGACGAGTGCACGCCCGCCGAGCAGGTCGATGTCTACACGCAGGCCGTGATGGATCTGGGAGCAACGGTCTGTGTGCGCCGCAATCCTTCGTGCACCACCTGCCCGGTGTCAGCGACGTGCGTCGCGCGGCGCACCGGGCGTCAGCACGAGCTGCCGGCGCCGAAGCCTGCGCGGCAGCGGCGGCAGCGACAGGTGTTCATGCTGGCTGCGATGCGTGAGGACGGCGATGTGCTCCTCGAGCGCCGCCCGGAAAGGGGCATCTGGGGCGGACTGTGGTGCCTGCCGGAGTTCGCGAGCGCGGCGGAAGCGGCGTATTATGCAGAGCGGCTGCTCCAGGGTGCCTCGGCCCGGCCGGTGCCGCTGGAGCCGGTCGAGCATGCGTTCACGCATTTCGACCTGATCATCACGCCGCTCCTGGCCCATTGCTCCGGCAGCGCAAGCGCACCGGAGACGGAGCGGCACCTTTGGTACCGCGCCCGCGATCCGGCGAGGCTGGGGCTCCCCGCCCCGATCCGGCTGCTGCTTCAGCGGCTGACGGGCGCAACGCCGGTACAGGCGCAACTCTTTGATTGACTGGAGGCTCGACGTGGCCCGAACGGTGCAGTGTGTGATGCTCAAGCGCGAGGCGACCGGCTTCGACCGGCCGCCTTATCCCGGCGAGCTCGGCCGGCGCATCTACGAGCACGTCTCCCGCGAGGCCTGGGCCCGCTGGCTGCAGCATCAGACCATGCTCATCAACGAGTACCGGCTGACGCCCATCGAGCCGAAGGCGCGCAAGTTCCTCGAGGCGGAGATGGAGAAGTTCTTCTTCGGCGCCGGCTCGAGCAAGCCGGAGGGCTACAAGGCGCCGGGCAGCGGGGACTGAGCCGGACATGTCAGAGACGACACCCTCTTCGCTGCACCCGCGGGTCCGCGACGTCACCGAGCGCATCCGCGAGCGCAGCCGCGGCCCGCGCGCCGCCTATCTCGAGCGCATGGCCGCGCAGGCCGGCGGGGAGCCCGCGCGCAAGCGCCTCTCCTGCACCAACCTGGCCCACGGCTTCGCGGCCTCAACCGCCCCCGACAAGGAGGCGTTGAAGGAGCTGCGGTGGCCCAACCTCGCCATTGTCACCGCCTACAACGACATGCTCTCGGCCCACCAGCCCTACGAGCGCTTCCCGGGGCTGCTGCGCATGGCGGCGCGCGAGGCCGGCGCCACTGCCCAGGTCGCCGGCGGCGTGCCCGCGATGTGCGATGGCGTGACTCAGGGCCAGCCCGGCATGGAGCTCTCGCTCTTCAGCCGCGACGTCATCGCGATGTCCACGGGCATCGCCCTGTCGCACGGCATGTTCGATGCGGCGCTCTGCCTCGGTGTCTGCGACAAGATCGTGCCCGGTCTGCTCATCGGTGCGATCGCCTTCGGCCAGCTGCCGTCCGTGTTCGTGCCCGCGGGCCCGATGCCCTCGGGACTTCCCAACAAGGACAAGGCCCGCATCCGCCAGCTCTTCGCCGAGGGCAAGGTCGGCCGCGATGCGCTGCTCGAGTCGGAGGCCGGCAGCTATCACTCCGCCGGCACCTGCACGTTCTACGGCACGGCCAACAGCAATCAGATGCTGCTCGAGATCATGGGACTGCACCTTCCCGGCAGCGCCTTCGTGCCGCCCAACACACCTCTGCGTGATGCGCTGACGGCCGCGGCCGCCCGCCGCGCGGCGCAGATCACCGCGCTCGGGCGCGAGTACCTGCCGCTCTGGAAGGTGCTCGACGAGCGTGCCATCGTCAATGCGGTTGTGGGCCTCCTCGCCACCGGCGGCTCGACCAACCACACGCTGCACCTCGTCGCCATCGCACGCGCCGCAGGCATCGTCATCGACTGGGACGACTTCAGCGACCTCTCCGAGGTCGTGCCGCTGCTCGCGCGCATCTATCCGAACGGCAGCGCCGACGTGAACCATTTTCACGCCGCCGGCGGCATGGGCTTCCTCATCACCGAGCTGCTCGCGGCGGGCCTGCTGCACGGGGACGTGCAGACCGTCTCCGGCCCCGGACTCGCCGCCTCGGCGCTCGAGCCCTGGCTGTCTCCCGAGGGACTCGCCTGGCGAAAAGCCCCGGCCGCAAGCGGCGACACGACGGTCCTGCGTCCGGTCGCCGATCCGTTCAGCGCCGACGGGGGCCTGAAGCTCCTGCGCGGCAACCTCGGCCGCTCCGTCATCAAGGTGTCGGCGGTCGGCCCCCAACAGAGGATCGTCGAGGCGCCCGCGCGCGTCTTCGACAGCCAGGAGGCCGTGTTGGAAAGCTTCAAGCGCGGCGAGCTGGCGCGGGACGTCGTGGTCGTCGTCCGGTTCCAGGGACCTCGCGCCAACGGAATGCCGGAGCTGCACGGCCTGACGCCCGCCCTGGCGTCGTTGCAGAGCAAGGGTCACCGAGTGGCGCTGGTCACGGACGGAAGGATGTCGGGCGCCTCAGGGGCAGTGCCCGCGGCGATTCACCTGACGCCGGAAGTCGCCAGCGGCGGTCCGCTGGGGAAAGTGCGCAATGACGATGTCATCCGGCTGGATAGCGTGAAGGGAACGCTGGAGGCGCTCGTTCCGGCGGACATCTGGAATCGCCGCCCGGTGGCCACTGCAGACCTCACGGGCAATGCGTTCGGGGTGGGACGCGAGCTCTTCCAGGTCTTCCGCCGGAACGCGGCCCCGGCCGAAGAGGGCGGCGGGGTGTGTGGCTAAGGCGGTGAGGCCTTGAGCTGCTCGAAGCGCTCGATGTCCGACTGGAACTGCGCCCGCACCTGCGCTTCCTGCTCCGTGCGCGCCTGGATCGCCTGATCCTGCAGGCGGACCTCGCTCGAGGTCTGCACCAGCTCCTGGGCGAGCTCGTCGGGCATGCGCTGCGCACCGGGGAGGGCGCTGTAGGGCTTGTATTGCTGCGCGCGGCTCTCGAGCGAGACCAGGCGCGACTGCAGGCTCTGCACGTACTGCTGCGCGGCGGTCTGCTGCGCCTGCAGCTGTGAGAGCCGCTCGTCCCGCAGCGACTTGATGTCCTTCACCGAGGCGTAGGTGCTGAGGAGGAAGTAGTCGCGCTGCTTCTGCGCGAGGCGCTTGGCACGCGCTCGCGCGGCCGCGGCGCGCTGAGCGGGAGTCTTCTCCGCGTCCACATGGCCGATCACCACTCCCTGGCTGTTGAGCAACTCCCGCTTGTCGCGGGCGTATTTCGGCGGCACGCTGTCGCCGTAGTGCACAACCCCGTGCTCGTCCACCCAGCGGTAGACGACGCCCCCTTTCGAGGAGTTGCTCTGCGCCCACGCCGATGCCGATCCGGCGATACAGGCGAGCGCCAGGAGCAGAGCGGGAGCCCGGTGCGATTGCGGCATAGGTGAGGCTATTCTGACCGAGCCGCGCGCGGAGGCAAGCCTCAGGAGACGCCGTAGCGCTCCCGGTACGCCTTCAGAGCTGTGAGCTGGTCGTCAGAAATGGCGGAGCGCCCGTCGCCGACCTGCGACAGCGCCTCGATGAGATCCGCGAGTGTGACGACACTCACACAGGGAATGCCGTGCTCGCGCTCGATCTCCTGCGTGGCGCTCATCGAGCCCTGTCCCCGCTCCTGGCGATCGAGGGCGAAGACGACGCCCGCCGGCTGCGCGCCGTGCTGGCGGATGAGGGTGAGGGACTCGCGCACGGCGGTGCCGGCCGTGACCACATCATCGATGACGAGCACGCGGCCCCGAAGCGGCGCGCCGATGACATTGCCGCCCTCGCCATGGTCCTTGGCCTCCTTGCGATTGAAGGCGTAGGGGACATTACGACCGTGGTGCTCGAAGAGCGCGGCCGCGGTGGTCGCCACCAGCGGGATGCCCTTGTAGGCCGGCCCGAAGAGCACGTCGAACGCGGGCGCCGAGCGCATGATGGCCGCGGCGTAACAGCGGCCCAGCACGGCGATGGCCTCGCCGTCGCTGAAGAGGCCGGCGTTGAAGAAATACGGGCTCTCGCGGCCGGACTTGAGGGTGAAGCGCCCGAAACGCAGCGCCTGGCGCGAGAGCGCGAGGTCGATGAAGGTCAGCTGATAGTCTTGCATGCCGGTATCATGACCCGATGCCCATGGATGCCGTCAATGCCCGCC
>DASTAC010000144.1:0-39257 GCA_035713045.1 Steroidobacteraceae bacterium | reverse complement strand
CTGCTCCTTCCAGCCGCCGCCGCGCGACGGGCTCTGGCGCGTGCCCTTCAAGGCCACCGGCGAGCTCGAATCCGACGGCGCGGCCGTGTTCGCCCTCGATGCGGAGCCCCCGGAATGCGGCCAGTTCGCCACCGAGGTGCGTATCTACCCGCAGCACGATCTGCTCTCGCACGAGTACGCCCTGGGACTGATGAAGTGGCTTTAGTCCGCGCGCGCGATAAGATGAGGCCCAAAAAGCAAGGCCGGCGGACCCTCTGAGACCCGTCGCTGCGAGTCACGAGCGCCCCGAGTAAGCCCCACGAGACACTGGTTGCCCATGGACGCAAGTCCACCCCGAATCATGAAGCGGCACGAGCATGTGACAGGCACACGGAGGTGCCCCGCCGCCGTAGGTGGCGGCGCTTTGGGCAAAAACCACGCTTTTTGCCCAAAGCTGCGCTGGGCCGGGCAGGGTGCGACGCATGCGTCGCACGGGCGGCCATGGATGGACAACACCCCGGAGCTTTGCGCGCAGCAGGGACTGCGTAGCGCAAAGCCCGGATCCAGCGCTTAAACGAGGAAGCCCCGATCATGTCCCGACAGCCCGCTCGCGCCTCTTCCGGACGCTACGTGAGCCGCCTGACAGGCGGTACCCTCGCGGTGATCATGGCCGGCGGCCGGGGAGAGCGCCTGAAGGATCTCACGGAGCATCGCTGCAAGCCGGCGACGCCGTTCGGCGGCAAGTTCCGCATCGTCGACTTCGTGCTGTCGAACTGCGTCAACTCCGGCATCCGTCAGATCTCGATCCTCACGCAGTACAAGGCGCAATCGCTGATCGCGCACGTGCAGCGGGGCTGGAGCTACCTGCGCGGCGAGTTCGGCGAGTTCATCGAGACCATCCCGGCCCAGCAGCAGAAGGGCCCCGTCTGGTATCGCGGCACGGCCGATGCCGTCCACCAGAACATCGAGCTCATCCTCTCCCATAGGCCGAAGCACGTGCTCGTGCTTGCAGGCGATCACATCTACAAGATGGACTATGGCCCGATGATCGCCTACCACGTGGAGAAGGGCGCCGACATCACCGTCGGCGTAGTCGAGGTGCCGGCCAGCGAGTCGCGGCACTTCGGCGTGCTGACCGCGACGGAGTGGAACCGAGTGACGAAGTTTTCGGAAAAGCCCGCGGTCCCGGATACCCTTCCGGGGCGGCCGGACACCATTCTCGCCTCGATGGGCATCTACGTCTTCAACACGCGGCTGCTGCAGCGGCTGCTCGAGGAGGATGCGGCGGACGAGTCCTCGGCCCACGATTTCGGGAAGAACATCATCCCGAAGACCCTCAGCACGACGCTGCAGGTGTTCGCCTATCCGTTTCAGGACGTCAAGACGCGCGCCCAGAGTTACTGGCGCGACGTCGGCACGCTCGACGCGTACTACGAGGCGAACCTCGAGCTGGTGCACGTGAGGCCCGAGCTCAACATCTACGACGAGGACTGGCCCATCTGGACCTATCAGATGCATCAGCCTCCGGCCAAGTTCATCCTCGACGAGGAAGGACGCCGCGGCACGGCCATCAACTCGATGGTCTCGGGCGGCTGCATCATCTCCGGCGCCCTCATCCGCGAGTCGCTGCTCTTCTCCGACGTGCGCGTAGAAGAGCGCACGACCATCGAGCGCTCGGTCATCCTGCCGCACGCGCTGATCGGCAGCGGCTGCCAGATCCGCGGTGCAATCGTCGATGAGGGTTGCGAGATCCCCGACGGCATGCGGATCGGGATCGACCGGGCGGAGGATGCCCGGCGCTTCCTCGTCACCGAGCAGGGCGTCGTGGTCGTGACGCCCGACATGCTTCGGCGCCAGTCCGCATGAGCACGCCCGATACCGATTCGCGCCTCCCCGTCGTCCTCCTGTGGCACATGCACCAGCCGCAGTACCGGGACGCGCTCACGGGGCAGTATGTGCTGCCATGGACGTATCTTCATGCCATCAAGGACTACACCGACATGGCTGCGCACATGGAGGCAAACCCGGCGGTGCGCGCCGTCGTCAACTTCACGCCGGTGCTGCTCGAGCAGCTGGAGGAGATCTCCCGGCGCGTGGCCGCGCACCTGCGAAGCGGCGGCCCGCTGCCCGATCCGGTGCTCGCGCTCCTCGGTCCCGACCCGGTGCCGGCCGAGCCGGCCGAGCGGCTGGAGCTGCTGCGCGCCTGCCTCAAGGCTCAGCGCAAGCAGATGATCGAGCGTTTCGGCCCCTATCTCGAGCTCGCCACACTCGCCGAGCCGCTCGCCACCCCGGAGCGGGTCAGCTACGCCTCCGATCAGCTCATCCACGACCTCGCCGTCTGGTATCACCTCGCGTGGATGGGTGAGACGGTGCGCCGATCGGATACCTTCGTGAGCAGCCTCACGCAGCAGGGGCGCGCCTTCACCGCCGCGCAGCGGCGCGAGCTCCTTGCCCTGGTCGGCAATCTCGTCGCCTCCGTCGTGCCGCGCTACCGGAAGCTCTCCGAGCGGGGACAGTGCGAGCTGTCGGTGACGCCCTACGGACATCCGATCATCCCGTTGCTCCTCGACTTCCAGGTGGCGCGCGAGGCCGTGCCCGACATGCCGCTGCCGCAGCACTCGTCTTACCCCGGAGGGGCGGAGCGCGCGCAGTGGCACGTGCGGGAGTCGCTGCGCGTCTTCAAGCAGGCGTTCGGCACGGACCCGAAAGGTTGCTGGCCGTCGGAAGGCGCGATCAGCCGCGGCACGCTGGAGCTGCTCGATCGCGCGGGATTCAAGTGGGCCGCGAGCAGTGCCAACGTGCTTCAGGGCGCTCTCGACCGTGGCCATCCCAAGGCCGCGCGCGACGCGGATGCATACAACCGGCCCTACCGCCTGCCGGGCGGCAACATGGTCGAGTTCTTTCGAGACGACTCGTTGTCCGATCTCATCGGCTTCACGTACGCGACCTGGCATGGCGATGATGCCGCGCACAATCTCGTCAACGAGCTCGCGCGCCTCGCCAGACAGTACGCCGAGGCTGCGCCAAAGGAGCCTTCCGGCGGCCGTTCGCCTCACGCCGTGCTGATCGCGCTCGATGGCGAGAATGCCTGGGAGCACTACCCGTTCAACGGGTACTACTTCCTGCGCGCGCTGTATTCGCTGCTCGCCGCGCACCCGCAGCTGGAGCTGACGACGCTGTCCGATTGCCTCGCACGGGGCCTCGAGCCCCGCCCGCTGCAGAATGTCGTGGCCGGCAGCTGGGTGCACGGCACCCTCGCCACCTGGATGGGCGATCCGGCCAAGAACCGCGCCTGGGACCTGCTCTGCGAGGCGAAGGAGGTCTTCGACGGCGTCATGGCGTCGGGGGCCCTCGATGCGGGCCAGCGGGCGGCGGCCGAGCGCCAGCTCGGCCTCTGCGAGAGCTCGGACTGGTTCTGGTGGTTCGGCGATTACAACCCCGCCGAGGCCGTGAGCCAATTCGACAGCCTGTATCGCCGCCAGCTCGTCGTGCTCTACCGTCTCCTCGGCCAGCCGCCGCCGGAGAGTCTCGCGCAGCAGATTTCCGTCGGCCGCGGCAGCCCGGAGCACGGCGGCGTCATGCGCCGCGCCTACGGTAGTTGAAACCGGAGCCGGGCATCGTGCGCGAGCGAGACCCCGCCACCTGCGGCGGCGGGGCACGTCCATATGCCGGGGTGCCGTCCCGTGCCGCTTGCTGATTGAGGGTTGACCGCCGGTCGATGGGGACTGGCTGCAAGGAGCCTTTGCAATGCGTTTGCCCGTACTCGACCGGCGTCGCGCCGGAGTGCTGCTGCATCTCGGCTCGCTCGAGGCCGGTCTCGGCCGCGGCGGCCGCGCGTTCATCGACTGGCTGGCCGCCGCCGGCTTCACCGTGTGGCAGATCCTGCCGCTCGGTCCTACCGGGCCGGACGGCTCGCCCTACTGGGTACGCTCCGACTTTGCCGGCAACGCCGCCTTCCTCGATCCCGCGGAGCTGCCCGAGGCGCACCCCGAGCAGCACGCCGAGTTCCTCGATGAGACGAGCGCCTGGCTGGATGACTACGCTCTCTTCGAGGTCCTGAGCGATGCGCATGCCGGCGCGGCATGGTGGGACTGGCCCGCGCCGCTGCGCGACCGAATGCCGTCAGCCCTGGAGCAAGCGGCGCGCGATCTGGCCGCGCCATTGCAGCGTGTCAAAGACGAGCAGCTCGCCTTCTTCCTGCAGTGGCGGCGGCTGCGCGAGTACGCGCGCGCGCGCGGCGTACACATGCTCGGGGACCTGCCCTTCTACGTCGCGCCGCATTCCGCCGAGACCTGGGCGCATCGCGGGCAGTTCCAGCTTCAGGCCGACGGCCGGCCGGCCGCCGTCGCCGGCGTGCCGCCGGACTACTTCTCGTACACCGGCCAGCTCTGGGGCAATCCGCTCTACGACTGGCAGGCGATGCGACACGACAACTTCACCTACTGGCGGGCGCGCGTGCTCGAGCAGCTCGAGCGCGTCGACCTGCTGCGCATCGACCACTTTCGCGCGCTCGCGGCGCACTGGTCCGTTCCGGCAGGCGCTGCGGACGCACGCGCAGGAGAGTGGCATCTCACGCCGGGAGCGGATCTCCTGCGGCTGCTGCTGGATGAGCTCGGAGGCATGCCGATCGTCGCAGAGGACCTGGGCGTCATCACCGACGATGTCGTCGCGCTTCGCAAGAGCTTCGGGCTGCCCGGCATGCGCGTGCTGCAGTTCGCCTTCAGCGGCGAGGGCGACAACCCACACCTCCCGCACATGCACGAGCACGACAGCGTCGTATATACGGGGACGCACGACAACGACACGACCCTCGGCTGGTATCGGAGCCTCGATGAGCAAACGCGCCGCCGCGTCGACTCCATGCTGCGGGTGGCGCCCGGGTCCATGCCCGAGGCGCTCATCCGCGAGGCCCTGGGCTCCGTCGGACAGCTCGCCGTCATCCCGGTCCAGGACCTGCTCGGGCTCGGCTCCGAGGCCCGCCTCAATACGCCCGGGACGGTCGCGGGCAACTGGCGCTGGCGGTTGCCGACCGGCGCGCTGACTCCGGCGCTGGCGGCGCACTTCGCGCAACTCAACGGAATGTACGGCAGGGCCTGACCCGGGGAGCCGGATCGCCCCGCCCCCCCCGCGTCGCGGCGCGGCGACGGCCGTCGACGGAGTCGACGCCCCCCCTGTACCATTCCCCCCATGAGATCCGTACCGCTGCTGGTCCTCGCCGTCGCGCTCTCCGGCTGTGCGCTTCTCGTGCCGAAGCTGCAGACTCCGAACCTCTCGATCGTCAATGTCGAGGTCCTCAAGGCGAGCGTGTTCGAGCAGCACCTGCGTGTGCGGATGCACGTAGAGAACCCCAATGACCGCAGCCTCCCCATCCGGGGGCTCTCCTACACCGTGTACATCGGCGGCCAGGAGTTCGCGACCGGCGTGTCGGACGCCGGCTTCGTCGTTCCCGCCCTCGGCACCGCTGATTTCAACATGGACGTGGATGCCAACGCGGCAGGCGCGCTCTTCACGATTCTCGACCGGCCCCGCGGCCAGGGCGTCGATTACCTCATGAAGGGCAAGGTGGAGCTCTCCCGCGGCTGGCTGCGCTCCATCCCATTCGAGGAGCGCGGGACCTTCACCCTGCGGTAGGAACGGAGCCGATTGCAGACGCTCGGCAACGAACCCGCAGGAATCCTGTTACGTGGCTTTCGACGCTGGCCGCTGCGGCAGCAGATCCTCGAGCGCATACAACGTCTTTTGCGGAAAGCGTTCCACCGGATAGTACTTCGTGATCGTGCGCAGCGCGCCGTCGTACGAGCGGATATCGAGAAGCCGGAGCAGGAAGCGTACGTCCTCCTCGTCGTGGAATTCGGCGCCGATGCGCATCGCCAGACATTTCATGGCGAGCAGATACTCGGGTTGGGCCGTCATGACTCGCAGATGGTCGAGCTCGAGAAAGGAGGCAAAATCGCCGTGAGTGCTGATGTAGCCCTTTACGGCGTCGTTGAGCCAATGGTCATCCATCCCGGCCCGGGTGGCCACGCGACGCGCGGCCTCGCGCACTTTTTCGGCCGGCCGGAAGACGGCATCGACGTCTCTCGTCGAGGGCCGCGCGTCATAGGCGAGGCACATGACTGCTCCGCCGACGAGGTATATCTCGCCGACGGTGCCGGTCCGGCGCAGCTCCTCGTTCAGGAGCTCGAGCAAGCGGCGGATGTCCGCCTTGGCGAGCACGGTCACGTGAACCCTATACCCGCCCGCCGATGCTCGAGTCGATGAAGATATTGCGCCGGCGGAACGGACCCGGCGAGTGCGTCAGCAGATGCAGGCGCAGCGAGGGCAGGGTCGAGCCGAAGGCCGGCTCTTCGAGCGCCGCGACGTCGGCAGTCCACGCAGGAGCGGGCAGGGTGTGCCGGTTGCAGGCGACCTCGACCATCGCTGCCACGTAATTGGCGAGAAATGGTGTGAGGGCCGCCTCCGGCGCTGCCGCGACGGCGTGACGAAGTTCAGGAGTGCTCAATCCGGAGAGCAGCGCGTTGAGCTCCGCGAGCGCGAAAGAGGGCGTCCCGGAGGCGCTCAGCGCCGCGAGTGCCTCCTGAAACATTGTCGCGGGAGCCGGGAGCACGCGGCTCATGACGTACGCCGACATGTCCATTCCCGCACGCCGGGCGGCAAGCCGAACCGCCGCCTTCTCCTCTCTCGACAGGCGCAGCTGGAGCTGCGAGACCTTGGGGGCGCGTCTCATGCCTGCACTCTATCCAGCGCTCCCGAATTGTCAATACTAGCGTATTGACAAGTTCATGGAGACCGCGAGGTCAGTCCGCTCACGAGCCCAACAGCCCGCGATAGATCTCCACGTACTTCGCTCCCTGCCTCTCCCAGGAGAAGTCCTTCGCCATCCCGTTGTGCACCATGCGCGTCCACTGCGCGGGCTCCGCGTAGAGATCGAGCGCCAGGTTGAGCGCCCACTCCAGCGCCTCGGAATTGAAGTCGTTGAAGACGATCCCGGTGCCCTGGCCGCTGTCGGCGTCGTAGTGCTCCACGGAGTCCGCGAGACCCCCGGTCCGCCGCACGATCGGCACCGTGCCATACCGCAGGCTGTACATCTGGTTGAGCCCGCACGGCTCATACCTCGAGGGCATGAGGAACATGTCGCAGGCGGCCTCGATCCAGTGCGACAGCTCATCGTCATAGCCCTTGCGGAACACCACCCGCCCCGGAAAGCTCTGCGCGAGCTCTGCCAGGAAGTGCTCGTACGGCGGATCCCCGCTCCCCAGCGCGACGAAGGCGAGATCGCGCCATTCCAGCACCTGCGGCAGCGACTCGAACATCAGGTCGATCCCCTTCTGCGAGGCGAGCCGGCTCACCATCCCCGCGAGCGGCGTCGTCACCGGTATGTTCAGCCCCAGCCGCGCGATGAGCGCCTGCTTCAGTTCCGCCTTGATCGAGAGGGACGCCGGGTCGTAATGCGCCGGCAGGTAGCGGTCATTGCGCGGGTCCCAGACGTGGTAATCGACGCCGTTCAGGATACCGGTCAGGGCACCTTGGCGCATACGCAGGGAGTCCTGCAGCCCCATCCCATACTCGTCAGTGCAGATCTCGAGCGCATGCGTCGGACTCACCGTGGTGATCGCATCCGCGTACAGGATCCCGTGACGCAGCGGATTGATGTTCCCCGCGCGCAGGTCGTCCTGGTGCAGGAGGTAGCTCCTGGGTCCCAGGTCCAGATCCGCCACCGCCGCCGCGCTGAAGATGCCCTGGTATCCGATGTTGTGGATCGTCAGCACCGAGCGGGTACGCGCGAAGAGAGGCTCGCCCTCGAGCAGCGCCCTGACGAAGAGGGGCGCGAAGGCCGTGTGCCAGTCGTTGCAGTGCAGGATCTGCGGCGACCATTGCATGCGCTGGCACGTGGCCAGCACCGCGCGGGTGAAAGCGAGGAATCGCAGGTGCTCGTCCGGATCGGTCGTATAGATCACCGGCCGCGCAAACAACACCGGGCAATCGACCAGGTACACCACCGCATCGGATCCCGGAAGCCTGGTCGTCACGAGGGAGTAGACGTACCGGTGCGGTCCGATCTGCAGCGGGATCTGCTGCAGCCCATCGACCGGCTGCATCGGAAACTTCGAGGAATCTATCGATGAGTAGAGTGGGGTGAAGAGCCGGACGTCGTGATCGGCCGCGGCCAGGTACTTCGCCAGCGCGCCCGCGACATCGGCGAGCCCACCCGTCTTCGACAGCGGCGCCACCTCCGCGGCCATCATGCAGACGCTCAGCCTCATGCCGCCGGCCTCAGGACGGCTATCATGGCGCCCGCGCCGCCAAGCCCCGCTCTCGCACCCATGCAACGCTTTCTCATAGGCCTCATGCTCACGCTATTGCTGATCGTCTCGGTCGCTATCGGTATTGCCGTGGCCCGCTGGCCGGAGTGGCGGCAGTTCTTTTAGGCGGGTCCTGACCCCCCATTCGGGGTGTCAATCGGTCAGGATAAAACATAAGATATTGATTGTTAAGGGTTATTTTCCAAGAGCGCCCGACTCCGGCGCCGCTGCCTGCTAGACTATGCCCATCCTCCCGCTTCCGGCCACCCCGTTCGGGCGTTGATGCGCCGCTTCCGGGGAGCCTTCAGGGCCGATTCGGCCCGGCACGGAGCGGACGGACGAGTAGAGATCATGTCAGCCTCGCCATACAAGCAATTAGAGCAGGAGTTCAAGCGCCTCCATGCTTTCCGGGGAGCCCTGTCGCTCCTTCGCTGGGACGCCGCCGTGATGATGCCGCGCGGCAGCGCGGACGTCCGGGGCGAGCAGCTCGCCGCGCTGGAGACGGAGCACCACGCCCTGCTCACGGCGCCGCGCATCACCCGGCTGCTGGATCGCGCGCAGGCGAACACCCAGGGTCTGCAGGACTGGCAGGTCGCGAATCTGCGCGAGATGCGCCGGCAGCGCGATCATGCCATCGCCACCCCCGTGTCCCTGATCTCGCGCCTCACCCGGGCCACCTCGCGGGCCGAGGTCCGCTGGCTCGAGGCGCGCCAGCAAGGCAAGTTCGAGCTCTTCGCGCCGCACCTGGAGGAGGTCGTGCACCTCGTCCGCGACAAGGCGGCGCTCCTCGGGCAGGCGCTGAACCTCGCCCCCTACGACGCGCTCGTCGACGAGTTCAGTCCCGGCATCACCACGGCGGACATCGATGCCATGTTCAAGGGACTGTCCCGGCGGCTGCCCTCGCTCATCCGCGAGGTGATCGCCGCCCAGGAGAGCCGGCCGCCGGCGCCGCTCACGGGCAAGTTTCCCGCGGGCAAGCAGCGCGCGCTCATCGTGGAAGTGATGAAGCAGATCGGCTTTCCCTTCGATCGCGGACGACTCGACGAGAGCGAGCATCCCTTCACGGAAGGCGTCCCGGGCGACATGCGGGTCACCACGCGGCTCGATCCGAACGACCTGTTCTCCGGCCTGCTCGGCGCGCTGCACGAGACCGGCCACGCCATGTATGACCTCGGCCTGCCTCAGGACTGGCGGGACCAGCCCGTCGGCCGCGACCGCGGCATGGCCCTGGAGGAGAGCCAATCCCTGCTCATCGAGATGATCATCTGCCGCAGCCGGCCGTTCGTGCACTACGTGCAGCCGCTCATCATGAGGCACTTCGGCGTGAGCGGGCCGGAATGGGAAGCCGAGAACGTGTATGCGCATCTCACGCGCGTGCGGCGCAGCCTGATCCGAGTGGACGCGGACGAGCTCACCTATCCCCTGCACATCATGCTGCGCTATGAGCTCGAGAAGCAGCTGTTGAGCGGCTCCCTGGCGGTACGGGACCTGCCGGAGGCGTGGAACAAGGGCATGGAAGAGCGCCTCGGCATCCGGCCGGCAAACGACAGCGAAGGTTGTTTGCAGGACGTGCACTGGGCGGTCGGCTCCTTCGGATACTTTCCCTCGTATGCCCTCGGCGCCGTCATCGCCGGCCAGCTCTACGAGAGCCTGCGCAACGACGTGCCGGCTCTCGACGAGCAGCTCGCCCGCGGGGAGTTCTCGGGTCTGCTCGGCTGGCTGCGCACGCACGTGCACGGCCTGGGTGCGAAGGTGCCGGTGCAGGACCTCCTGCGCAGCGCCACCGGCAAGCCCCTTTCCGCAGCCACCTTCATCCGCTACGTCGAGGCAAAATACCTGGAAGCCGCCGCCAGCGAGGCCGCCGCGTAGATGGCAGGCTCCGATGTGCCGCAAGCGGCTTCAGGGGAGGAGCCTTCCGTCAGCACCGGGAATTCGCGCACGCTCACGCGCCTGCAGGCGCGGCTGCGCGGCTCGGTCGGCAAGGCGATCGAGGACTTTCGCATGATCGCTCCCGGCGATCGCGTCATGGTCTGCCTCTCCGGGGGCAAGGACTCCTACACCCTCCTCGACATTCTCCTGTCCCTGAAGCGCAGCGCGCCCGTCGATTTCGAGCTCCTCGCCGTCAACCTCGACCAGAAGCAGCCCGGCTTTCCGGAGCACGTCCTGCCGCAATACCTGACCTCCCTCGGCGTGCCCTTCCATATCATCGAGCAAGACACCTACAGCGTCGTCAAGCGCGTCATTCCTGAAGGCCGCACGCTCTGCGGGCTCTGCTCGCGTCTGCGCCGTGGCGCACTCTATCGTTTCGCCGCCGAGAACGGCGTCACCAAGATCGCACTCGGCCACCACCGCGACGACATCGTCGAGACGCTCTTCTTGAACCTGTTCTTCGGCGGCCGCCTCAAAGCCATGGCTCCGAAGCTCCTCTCCGAGGACGGCCGTCACATCGTCATTCGGCCGCTCGCGTACGTCGCCGAGCGCGACATCGCGCGCTACGCCCGCGGTCGCCGCTTCCCCATCATTCCCTGCAAGCTCTGCGGCTCGCAGGACAACATGCAGCGCCTCGCCGTCAAGAAAATGCTGGCCGCCTGGGAGCATGATCACCCCGGCCGCACCGAGAGCATCTTCTCCGCCCTGCGGCACGTCGAGCTCGAGCACCTGGCCGACACCCGCCGTTTCGATTTCGCCGCTCTGGATGAGCGGCGTCTGCCAACGCACGCTGCGCCCGGATCTCCCGCGCGGATCACGGCGATGACCCTGGAGGAAGAGGACCGTCTGATCGAGGTGGCGGCCGCGACCTCATAACCGGCAATGGAAGTCGCTCCACCCCTTCCCAATACCTACTGGGCCGTGCCCGGACTGCTGCTCGCCGGCGAGCACCCCTCGGGACTCACGGCCGAGGCCACGCGACAGCGCGTGAGCGTTCTCCTGGCTGCCGGCATCGAATGCTTCCTCGATCTCACGCACCCGACCGAGATCGAGCCTTACGATCAGGCGCTCCCGTTCCACATCGAGTACCTGCGCAAGCCCATCCGTGACCACGGCCTGCCCGAGAGGCGCGAGCACATGATGGAGATTCTCGACTGCCTGCACGATGCGCTGCGCTCCGGAAGGCGCGCCTACGTGCACTGCCGGGCCGGGATCGGCCGCACCGCCATGGTGGTCGGCTGCCTCTTCGTGGAGCGCGGCCTGACCGGTGAGGAGGCGCTGGATGAGCTTGCGAGCCGCTGGCAGCAGTGCGAGCGCTCCAGGTCCTGGCCCACCGTGCCCGAGACCGATGCTCAGACCGAATACGTGCGCCGGTGGAGCGCCCGCGCGCTGCCCTTCCCGGCTGCGGCGCCGGCTCCCGGAGGTCCCGCGCCAGCGACACTCGATCCCGTCACGCCCAGGGCGCACGCGGCGTCAGCGCCCAGGGCGTCCCCGGCGCGGGCCGCTGCGGCGGATCCGGACCCGCTCCTCGATCCCGCCACCCTGGCCGCTGCCCGGGTACTGCGCGAGCGCTTTCTCGGCGCTTTGCTCGGTCTCGCCGCCGGCGATGCCGTTGCGGCCGCGACCCAGTACCGGCGACCGGGCACCTTCGTGCCCGTGGGCGACATGATCGGCGGCGGTCCGTTCGAGCTGCCCCGCGGCGGCTGGAGCGACGACACGGCGATGGCGCTCTGCCTCGCCGAAAGCCTGCTGGAGGCCGATGGCTTCGATGCCCGCGACCAGGTGGAGCGGTATCAGCGCTGGCAACGCGAGGGCTACCTGTCGGCCACCGGCCAGTGCCTCGGCATCACGGCGAGCACGGCGAGGGCGCTCGCGATGGCGCAGTGGCGGCGGCAGGTCTTTTCCGGCTCCCATGCCCCCGACCAGCTCGACCCGGAGCCACTCTCGCGGGTCGCCCCCGTCGTGATGTTCTACTTCGCGGCGCAGGAGGAGGCCATCCAGCTCGCCAGCGATGCCGCCCGCACGACCTGCCAGGCTCCCGCTGTGCTCGGCGCCTGCCGGGACCTCGCACGCGCGCTGCACCTGGCCCTCTCGGGTCAGCCCAGGTCCCGGGTCCTGGAGCGGGTCGCGGCGGGGGCCGATCCCGGGCGCACTGGGTGGCGAGCCGGCACGGTGACGGAGGCGCTCGCCATCGCGCTCGAGGCCGTCGCCGCGACCGACAACTTCCGCGACGCCGTGCTCCACGCGGCCAATCACGGCGGCAATTCCGACGTCGCGAGCGCCGCGTGCGGCCAGCTGGCCGGAGCCCTCTACGGTGCGAGTGGAATCCCGGCTCCCTGGCGCGACAGCCTCCTGCAACGGGCGCTCATCGAGAGCTACGCCGATCGGCTTCTGCAGCACGCCCTCCTCCAGATGAGCTAGGCTTGCGGGCCGTGGCCCCGCAGCAGAATCGCACCTCCCGCCCGGTCAGAAAAAGGCCGGCATGGACTCGCCTCACCGACGAGCGCCTGCTGTCGTTGCGCTTCTGCGATCTGGGGCTGCGGCTGCAGGGCTCGCACATCGAGCGCCGGGTGCGGCGCCTCTACTGCGAGCTGGAGGCCCGCGGCATCGACTTCCATCCGCACGTCTGGCTGTCGGAAGAATGGTTCTCCCCCGACGGCGTCCCCGGCATCGCCATTCCGTTCTATCTGGCGCACCCTCGCCTGGAGCGCCTCGAGCGCCGCATCATGCGGGAAGCCGAGGGCGGCAACACCCGCTGGTTCATGCGGATCCTGCGCCACGAAGCCGGGCACGCGCTGGATAACGCCTATCGCCTCCGCCGCCGCAAGCGCTGGCGCGAGGTCTTCGGCCCCGCCTCGCTGCAGTACCCCGCCCGCTACAAGGCGCGGCCCGGCAGCCGCCGCTACGTGCATCACCTGGGGGAGTGGTACGCCCAGTCGCATCCGACCGAGGATTTCGCGGAGACCTTCGCCGTCTGGCTGACGCCGCGTTCCGGCTGGCGCAAGAGTTACGCCGACTGGCCTGCCTTCCAGAAATTGAGTGCCGTCGAGGAGCTGATATCCGAAGTGCGTGGACGTCGGGCACCCGTGCGTAATCGCATCCGCATAGAGCCGCTCGAGGCCAATACCCGCACGCTCGCGCAGCACTATCGGCGCAAGCTCGCGCGTCAGCGCCATTACCGCCGCGGCCTGGCCGACGAGTATCTGCACAGGTTGTTCGCGCCGCGGCCGATGCGCCGCGGCGCCACTCGCGCCGCAACGCTGTTGCGTGCCAATCGCAAATCTCTGATCGCGTCGGTATCGCGCGAGCTGGGCCTCGAGCGCTATAGTGTGCAGCAGATCGTCCGTATGCTGATTGAGCGCAGCGAGACATTGAAGCTCTACGTCCGAGGCAACCGCCGTGATGCCGTCCGCAACGCGCGATGGCTGCTCGAGCGGCTCGCCAGTCTCTATAGCCAAGGCGAGACTCCCCACTTGCGAGTATGAAAAAACTGCGCACGCTCGTCGTGGTGCACGCGAGCCTGGTGCCGCCGGAATCACTCGAAGGCCGTAACGACAAAGAGATCGAGGAGTGGCGTACCGAATACGACGTCACCAGCACTCTGCGCGCAAGCGGGCATGACGTCCGCTGTCTGGGCGTGCTCGACAGCCTCACCGAGATGCGCAGCAGCATCGCGGAGTGGAAGCCGGACATCGTTTTCAACCTGCTCGAGGAATTCAACGGGATCGTAACGTACGACCAGCACGTCGTTGCATTCCTCGAGCTGCTGCGCCAGCCCTATACCGGCTGCAATCCTCGCGGGCTGCTCTTGTCGCGCGACAAGCCGCTCTGCAAGCAGCTGCTCGCGTTTCATCGTATTCCGACGCCGCAGTTCGCCGTGTTCCAGCGCGGCGCGCGAGTCCACGTGCCGCGCAAGCTCAGATTCCCATTGTTCGTGAAATCCACCGTCGAGGACGCCTCGCTCGGCATCGCGCAGGCCTCGGTCGTGGAGGATGCCGCCCGCCTCAAGGAGCGCATCGCCTTCGTCCATGAGCAGATCGGCTCCGATGCGCTGGTGGAGGAGTACATCGAGGGCCGCGAGCTGTATGTCGGCGTGATGGGCAACGACCGGCTGACGAGGCTGCCGGTCTGGGAGATGGTCTTCGGCTCGATGCCGGATTCCCTGGCCGCCATCGCCACCCGCAAGGTGAAGTGGGACAAGCGATATCAGACCAAGTACGGCATCACCACCCGGGCCGCGGAGGACCTCCCGCCGGCGGTGATCGCGCGCCTCGACAGGCTCTCACGCCGCATCTACCGCGCGCTCGGACTCTCGGGCTGCGCGCGCATGGACTTCAGAGCGACCGCGGACGGCAATGTCTACGCGCTGGAGGCCAACGCCAATCCCAACCTCGAGGCGGCCGAGGACTTCGCCGAGTCCGCGCGAGCGGCCGGCATCAGCTATCCGGAGCTGCTCGAGCGGCTGATGTCCCTGGGGATGTCCTATCGGGCGGAGTGGCGGGCAACCTATAGCTGACCGAAAGCATCGTGCGCGGGCGTTCGGGCGGATCGAGGCAAGTCAGACGCGACGGGGCGTACCACTGGCCGTCCCTGGCGGCGGAGCACCCAGCCCGCGCATCGTGCGCGGGCGTTCGGGCGGATCGAGGACACGTTAAGTGTCCTCGATCCGCCCTCACCCTACTTCGGATTGCGCCAGCGTCCACGGCTCAAGCTTGGCGGCGGCCAGCCATGATTGCAGGATCGCGTCCTCGAGCGCCGAGGCCATGTACCAGCGGGCGGTCTCGGAGACCCGCGCGCCGTAGGTATTGAAGCGCAGCACGACCGGAGCGAACATCGCATCAGCGATCGAATACTCCCCGAAAAGCCAGGGGCCCCCGGCCCCGAAGCGCCGCCGGCAGTCGTTCCAGATCTCGTCCACGCGGTCGATGTCCGCTTCCAGCCCCGGCGTGATGACGGTGCGGCGGTGGCGCGCGCGCGCATTCATCGGCCATTCCATCCGCAGGTTCGGAAAGCCCGAGTGCATCTCGGCGCACACCGAGCGGGCGACTGCGCGGGCCCGCGGCTCGTGCGGCCAGCCGCGGCCGGCGAGCTCCGCCGCATACTCGCAGATGGCGAGCGAGTCCCATACGCAGAGCGGGCCGTCGAGCAGCACTGGCAGCCGTCCGCTCGGGCCATACTTCTCGATCTCGTCCTTCGTGGTCGGAGTATCGAGGGGGATCAGCACCTCGCGGAACTCCAGGCCGAGATGCTTCAGCAGCGCCCAAGGCCGCAGCGACCACGAGGAGTAGTTCTTGTTGCCGATCACCAGCGTCAGATCCGACATGGGGTGGTAACCTTCACAGGATGGTGACTGCAACCTCGAGCGTGGGCCGTGCCGCGACGGCAGGGCCGGACGACATCCGCGCGGTCGCCTTCGATCTCGATGATACACTGTGGGATGTTGGCCCGGTGATCGTTCGCGCCGAGCAGCGCCTGCAGGAATGGCTGCGCGAGCACTGTCCGCGCATCGCCGAGCGGGTGTCGGTCGAGGAAATGCGCGCCGCCCGCGAGCGGCTCGCCCGCAGCGAGCCGCACCGTGCCCACGACTTCACCTACTTGCGCCTCACCGCTCTGGCCGCGCATGCGCGTGAGTGCGGGTACGCGGAGGAGGTCGCGGAGCGCGCCTTCCGCGTGTTCTTCGCGGCTCGCAACGAGCTGCAGCCCTACGCCGACGTCCAGCCCGCGCTCGAGCGTCTGCGCCGCCGGTATACGCTGGCATCACTCAGCAACGGCAACGCGGACCTCGAGCTGATAGGGCTCGCGCCGCTCTTCAGCCTGTCGCTGAATGCGCGTCAGATCGGGGCGGCGAAGCCGCATCCCCGTTGCTTTGAGCAACTCGCCCGGGATCTGCGCCTGGAGCCGCGAAGCATCCTCTATGTCGGCGACGACCCTCTGCTCGACGTCGAGGCCGCGCGCGCGGCGGGCCTGCGCACCGCATGGATGAACCGCGCCCTCGCGCCCTGGCCACCCCATCTCGAGCCGCCGGACTTCGACGTCGCCGACTGCATGCAGTTGGCGGCTCTGTTAGCACTCGGTCCGGACAGCTGCCAGACCTGAACGCCAATTAGACACGACCGCGCCGGCGCTCGAGCGGCTTGCATCGCATCATTAAGGAGCAGTGCGTCACGGAACTTGGCCGTTATGTGGAGTGAACTTTGGGCGCACCCTGCCGTTCTATCAAGCAGGAGATGCGCCGAGGAGGTCATTCACAGATGTCTGACACCCAATCATCCTGCCGGGTTCAGCCGGTTGCCAACCTGAAGGAATACTTCAAGGACGCGCTGCACGGGGCTCTCGAGAGCCAGCAGCTCGCGGTCGAGGATCAGACCGAGCACTACGTCGTCAACCTCTTGACCCTCTTCTCGCGCTCGGAGGCTCTGTTCGAGCGCACTGCGGAGGGGCCGCGTGTCAAGCCGCTCGTCGTCATGCTGTCGGAGGCGCTCGAGGCGCCCTCGACCGACGATCGCAACCGCAACCTGCAGCGCCTGGGCGATGTCTCGCTTTTCGTCGCCGGCTTCTTCGCGCAGAGCTTCGCGCGCAAGCTGATCGACATCGACTACCACATCGCCATGGGCGGGCGTGCGTACGGGTTCCTCGCCGAAACACTGTCCCGCGGCAAGGGGAGGGTGCTCGGCAACGTGTTCGCGGAGCTCTCGGAGAAATTCCAGCCCATGGTCGATGCGCTCAACGAGCTGGCGGAGACCGCCCACGAGCATTCCGACAAGGACATCCTGCGGCTCTATGAGATCTGGATGAAGACCGGCAGCCGGCGCAGCTACGCGCTCCTGAAGCGCCTCGGCGTCGATCCGACGCTGGCCGGCGGGACGCAGTTCGCTCACTGACGCACTGACGCCCGTGATCCTGACGCAGCTGCAGCAGCTGATCGGCGGCATCTACGACGTGAGTGTCGCGCACGACGTCTACGATTTTCTGGTCACCGACCGCGGACGCCTGCCGGCTTGTGTCAGAGCGCGGGCATCCGAGGAGGATCTCATCGTCGCCGAGCCCGCGGATGCCGGCGACGAGGCGGCGATCTCGCTGTACCTCGATCCGGATCTGCTGGAGCGCCTGCGGCAGGAGGATCCGATGGTGCGGCTGCACGACGGCAACGTCGCGGACTACTGGAAGGCCCTCGAAGGCGTCAGTCACTTCCTGTATCTCGCCTGGAACGCGGGCCACGACCGTCCGGTCTCGATCCTGGAGCTGGAGATGCAGGCGGAGATCGACAAGTACGTCGCCAGTTACTGGCTCCTGCGCCGCCAGCTGCCGGAACGGTTCCCGGCGGAGCTGCGGCGCGTCCTGTTCGAGCGCACTCGCGTCGATGCGCGCCTCGCCGACGGCCGGGACGATCTCTACCGCGAAGCGAGCCGCTACGCGGAGAAGTTCTGTCGCCGCCTGGAGCGGTCGTTGCGCCGCTCGGAAGGTGCCCCGGAGAATGAGGTGCTCACGGAGCTGCGGCGGTTCTATCGCCTGAGCAATGCGCGCAAGGTCGCGCACATCGAGCGTTCCGCCGGCTGAGCGCTACTCCTCGCCGTCGATGCCGGCGTCGGCGCCGCCATTGCGCTTGCGCTCCTCGAGCTCCCGCATCATCTTGATCCATTCGGAGAGCTGGCGCAGGTTCGTGCGCGTCGTGTTGCCGGTGCTCTTGCGGGCGAGGCCGGACCCATTGGAATAGGGATCGCAGGCCGTGCGCTCCGCGTCCAGCTGCATCTCCCAGGGCTCGCGGGCGATCTCGAGCTTGGGACGCTCTACCAGCTCCGCAGGCGCCTCGACCCATTCGACATAAGCATTCCCGCGGTCGTCGTGGCGCACCCGGGAGAGCCGGCGACGCTCGCCCGGGTTGTTCTGCTTGCGGCCGTCCGTGCCGTCGATTTTCTTGGTACTGGCGTCCACTGAATGCACTGCAACGGCAGTCCGCGATGCGCGGACGAAGGGACCTTAGCAGTGTGCCTGTCTCCGTTCTGAGACATCCGTCACGGAACGGACTGCGGCCCTTGCCCCCGGTTCCCGTGGCTGCGGACATGACGTGCCCGGATCAGCCCCATCGCGGTCTTGCCGTCGCGGATCTCACCCCGCTCCGCCCACTCGCAAGCCTCGAGGAACGGCACCCAGTGCACCTCGATGACCTCCGCCTGCTCGTGGGCCACGGTGGCCGGCTGTACGTCCGTCGCGAGGAAGAGGTGCAAGACCTCGGTGAAGATCCCGGGCGAGCTGAGGTAGGAGCCCAATGGGCTCCACTGCCGCGCGCTCACCCCGGCCTCCTCGATGAGCTCGCGCTGGGCGGTGGCGAGAGGCGGCTCATCCGGCTCCAGCTTCCCGGCGGGCAATTCCCAGAGCCACCCATCCGCGACGTAGCGATACTGCTTGAGCAGGCAGACGCGCTCCTGCGCGTCGATCGCCACCGCGGCCGCGCCACCGGGATGGTGGACCACCTCGAGCGATGCCAGATGTCCGTTCGGCAGCCGCACCTCGTCGGTCGTGAGCGAGATGATCCGTCCGCGAAAGTGCGTCGTCTGCTTCTCGGGCTTCATGACGGTCGAGCCTACCATGGTTACAGTTTGAAACGGCTGCGGGTACACTGCGTGCGTAGACTCTCGCCCGGCGCCAGAATATCGCGAAGCCTGCGCCGGGGCCGCAGCCTGCGGGGCGGCCGGAAGAAAGGGCCTGATGCGTTGAGACAGTTACCGAAGCACCCCACGGCGGTTTTCCTTCACGCTGGCTGGCGTTGCGCGAGCACCTACGTATGGAGCCGCTTCCGCCGCAATCCAGAGGCTACCAGCTTCTACGAGCCCTTCGGCGAAGCGCTGGCGCGATGCTCGCCCAAGCGCATTCAACGCGTAACCGCGCAAGGATGGAACTCGCGGCATCCGCCGCTGCTGCTGCCCTACGCCGAGGAGTATCGTCCCTTGCTTCGTCCGTTCCTCAAGGGCGTGCCGGGATATCGCCGGGAGTTCGCGCTCGAGAGGTATTTCCCCACCCATGAAGGGCTGGCTCCCGAGGTCCGCTACCTCTCGCGGCTCATCCGGCATGCGCAGCGCCGCGGCACGCATCCCGTGCTCGGGTTCTCGCGCTCGCTCGCGCGGGCGGCAGGGCTCAAGGCCGAGCTCGGTGGGTACCACGTGATGCTGCGCCGCAATGCGGTGCAGCAGTGGCTGTCCTGCCGCAGCTACCGCGTCGGGGGCTCGCTCTCCTACTTCGAGTCGTGCCACTTCCTCATTCTGGCGCTCGCGCCTGCGGACAGCCCCGCACATCGCTTCGCCCGCACGCTCGGGCTGCCGTCCCTGCCTCGCGGACTGACGCAACAGCTGCGGACTTTGCACGGCGCAGCACAGTCCTTCAGCGATGAGCTGTCCTTCCGCGCCTTCACCGCAGTGCGTCTGCTGTCCTATGCCGCCGCCGAGCCCGCTGCCGACCTCGTGCTCGACGTCGATCGCCTGGGTCGCTCTGCTCCCTACCGCCATGCAATGCGTGCGCGCATTCTTGCCGATGTCGGCCTCGGCATCGACTTCGATGATTGCAGATTGCCAAGTCACGACCAGGCGCTGGTTTCCGTGGACTTCGCGGCCGTGGAGCGCGATGTCAGAGAGCGGCTCGCCTCGTGCGGCGCGGATCTCGAGCCGATGCCGGCGGCGTTTCAGGCGGTGGGCACTCGAGGCGTTACGTCCAGCAGGTGATGCGCGTCGGCGCTGTACGGCCGGCGCGTGACCGCCATCAGTGACAGCCGGTCGCTCGATTTCGTATAGTCGCCGCCGCTATGTCGACGGCGTCACATCTCGCGAAGCTCAACGCCCCGCAGCGCCGCGCTGCCGGCTATGGCGAGCCGCTGCCGGACGCCGCTGGCGCCTCCAGGGGCTTCAAGTCCGGACCGCTCCTGATCGTGGCAGGCGCGGGTACGGGCAAAACCGACACGCTGGCCCATCGCGTTGCGCATCTCGTCATCCATGGAGTGGATCCCGCCCGCATCATGATGCTGACGTTCACCCGGCGTGCCGCCACGGAGATGCGCCGCCGCGCCTACGAGCTCGCGAAGTCCGCTCTCAACGAGAGCCTGGGGGGCGTGAGTCAGGGGATCCTGCAGCGGATGAGCTGGGCGGGGACTTTCCATTCCGTCGGCAACCGCCTGCTGCGCCACTACGCCCGGCACCTGAAGCTCGACCCGCAGTTCAGCGTGCTCGACCGGGGCGACTCCGCCGACCTGATGGACACGCTGCGCCAGGAGCTCGGCCTCGCGCAGAAGGAACAGCGCTTCCCACGCAAGGATACGTGTCTGCAGATCTATTCCCACCGCATCAACACCCAGCGGCCGCTGAAGGACACTCTCGAGGCGCAGTTTCCCTGGTGCGCCCAGTGGGAATCCGACCTGACTCGTCTCTTCCGCGCGTACACGGAGCGCAAGCAGCGCAACAGCGTCCTCGATTACGACGACCTGCTGCTCTACTGGCAGATCATGATGTCCGACGCGCGCCTCGCCGCGCACGTGGGTGGGCAATTCGATCACGTGCTGGTCGATGAATATCAGGACACCAACAGGCTGCAGGCGCAGATCCTCCTGGCTCTGAAGCCCGACGGCGCGGGCCTCGCCGTCGTCGGCGACGACGCGCAGGCGATCTATTCCTTCCGCGCCGCCGCGGTGGAGAACATCCTCGGCTTCCCCGATCGCTTCACGCCCCGGGCGGAGGTGGTCACGCTCGCGCAGAATTACCGCTCCACCCAACAGGTGCTCGACGTGGCGAACGCCGTGATGGCGGAGGCGCCGCGCCAGCACCGCAAGCATCTGTTGTCCAGCCGCGGCGAGGGTCCCCGGCCCCGACTGGTGACGGTGGAGGACCTGCAGGCACAGGCCGAGTGTGTCTGTGCGGAGGTCCTGAGGCGCCGCGAAGCCAACGTGCCGCTGCGCAAGCAGGCGGTGCTCTTCCGCTCCTCCAGCCACAGCGATGTCCTCGAGGTGGAGCTCGGGCGGCGTCAGATCCCGTTCGTGAAGTATGGCGGCCTCAAGTTCCTCGAGGCCGGCCACGTCAAGGATCTGCTCGCCATCCTGCGCTGGGCCGACAACCCGCGTAACGGCCTCGCGGCCTTCCGCACCCTGCAGCTCCTGCCCGGCATGGGACCCGTCAACGCGCGCCGCGCGCTCGATCACCTGGAATCGGGCGGCGGCTCGCTCGCCTCCCTGGAGAGCTTCGCGCCGCCTCAGGGCGCCACCAAGGACTGGCACAAGCTTCTCGAGCTGCTCCTGACCCTCGCCGACCCGCAGCGCCCCTGGCCCGGGCAGGTGCACCTGGTGCGGGAGTGGTACCGCCCGCACTTCGAGCGGCAATACGAGCATTTCCACACTCGCCTGGGCGATCTCGACCAGCTCGAGGTGCTCTCCGGTCAGTACCCCTCGCGCGAGCGCTTCATCACCGAGCTCACACTGGATCCGCCCAATGCCACCGGTGATCTCTCCGGCCGCCCCGCGCTCGATGAGGACTACCTCATCCTCTCCACCATCCACTCCGCCAAAGGCATGGAGTGGGACACCGTGTACCTCCTGAACGTGGTGGACGGCAGCTTCCCGTCTGAATTCTCCACCGGCAAACCCGAGCTCATCGACGAGGAGCGGCGCCTCCTCTACGTCGCCCTGACCCGCGCTCAGAACGATCTCCTGCTGCTCTCGCCGCTGAAGTTCCACGTCACCGGCCAACACCGCCTCGGCGATGCGCACGTCTACGGCGGCCGCAGCCGTTTCCTCACCGAGAAGGTCCTCAAGACCCTGGAGCCGACCGCCTTCCAAGGCTCCAGATTCGGCAGCGATGCGCTGGCGGAAGAGGCTGGCGACGCCGCTCTCGACATCGGTGCCCGACTCAAAGAAATGTGGTGACGACCGCGTTCCGCGGGTGGCGCGATGCGCGGTCTCGGCGGCGGGCGCGGCACGGGCTGCCCGCACGGGAGTACCCGGGGTTCTTCGACGCTGCGGTACTCCGGTTCCTCGGGTCCACCGACCCGCGCGTCCCCCGCTGATCTCTGGGCATTCGACGGCGCGGCTTACGCCGGACCCGAGGCGAGGAGCCGTCCGGGCGGACCGCTCGGCACGAGGCCGAAGCCCCCGCCGCTGGTTTGAGCGCGGCCTCCATGGCCCTTACGGGCCCGCCGGCTTCACGAACTTCAAAGTGAACCGGTCGCTCTCCCCGATCGCCGCGTATCGGGCGCGATTCACCTGCCCCAGCCGATAGTCGGGGGGCAGGGTCCAAACGCCGGCAGGGTAATTCTTCGTATCTTTCGGATTGGCATTGACCTCGGAAGTCGCCACCAGCCTGAACCCCGCCGCCTCGATCATCCGGATCGCATATTCCTGCCCGACATAGCCACTCCTGGCCCGAGGGTCCTGGGGGGCTGCCGGATCGGCCCGGTTGTCCACCACTCCGAACACCCCGCCAGGCGCCAGCACCCGGTAGATCGTCGCCAGCGCCTGCTGCGCATCCCCGAGTGCCATCCACTCGTGCAGATCGCGGAAGCTGAGGACCATGTTCACCGATCCCGGCGGCAGCACATCGCCGCCGTCGAGCGGAAAAGGCACCACCTTCACCCGCCCGTAAAGGTCAGGGCGGGAGGCGAGGAGGCGCCGATACTGCGCGAGCCGTGCGGCCTGGAAGCGGTCCCCCGGGGCTGCCGCGACGACCCCCGCGTAGTACTGCCCCCGCGCGCGCACCAGCGGCGCGATGATCTTCGTGTACCAGCCCGACTCCGGCCAGACCTGCAACACCCGCGTGTCCGGCCGGATGCCGAAGAAGAGCAGCGTCTCCTTGGGGTGCCGGAAGACGTCCCGCGCCCGATCCGCCGCCGTCCGTTGGTTGCCGGCCAGGATGACATCCAGGTCGTTGGCGGTCGTCTCGCGGCCGCTCGTCGTCGCGCAGCCGGCGAGCAGCGCCGTGCCGCCGAGAAGGCATGCGAGGGCGATGACGAGTGCGGTGATGTTTCGAGGACGCGGCATTGCCCTCATTTTGACGGGCCGCACAGCCAAAAAAAACCCCGCCGGAGCGGGGTTCGTCTCAAAGGTGCAACGGACGCTAGATTCAGCGCCGAAATGGACCGCCGCCCTGGCGTGCGCGCGGTGCACGCTCCTGGGCCTCATTGACCCGTAACGCCCGGCCGCTCATTTGAAAGCCGTTCAGGGCCTGGATCGCCCCCTGGGCCTCGCTCTGCGACATCTCGACGAAACCGAAGCCGCGTGGCCGGCCGGTTTCCCGATCGTTGATGAGCTTGACCGATTCCACCTTGCCGTGACGCTCGAACAGCGATTTCACGTCCTGCTCGGTGGCATTGAAGGGCAGATTACCCACATAGATCGTCGTCATCCGGAAGTCTCTCTTCAGAATGCGCACAGCGGCGAGCCGCGCGAGGCGGTCGCATGTGCCGCGTGATCATGGATTACGGGACGGGGAGGGGATTCGAACGAAGCAACGGAACTCAAGCGTGCTCATCCCTGGAGGGATCTATCTAACGCGAAACCATGCTACTCCTGTTTGTTTATGGGCGCAAAGCCCCCTCCTGCCGCTCTGCAGGCCGCCTTTTGCCTTTGTTTCCCGGCCGTCGGGCGGTGGCCCCGGACCGCCCCGTCCGTTGCTTGCGGACAACGGTTGTGGCTTCGGGCGGCTAGCTGCCCGCGGGCTCCAGATAGGAGTAGCCGTCGAGCTCGCCCTCGTAGAACCGCTTGAGCATCTGGCTTTCCGCGATGGTCATCCGGCCGTCGCGGATGGCCCGCTCGCAATCGCGAGCCAGGGCGGGGTACAGCTCCGCCACGTCGTATTCCATGTATTCGAGGACCCTGTTGGCAGTATCGCCCTTGACGATCTCCTCGATCCACCACCCGCCCTCATCGTGCAGCCGCACGTGCACGACGTGGGTGTCGCCGAAGAGGTTGTGCAGGTCCCCCAGCGTCTCCTGGTAGGCACCCACCAGGAAGACCGCCAGGTAGTACTTTTCCCCCGGCCGGAGCTCATGCAGCTCCAGGGTCCGCTTGACGTCCCGCAGCGACACGAAATGGTCGATCTTGCCGTCGGAATCGCACGTGATGTCCGCCAGCACGCCCGTCCGTGAAGGCTGCTCGTCCAGCCGGTGGATGGGCATGATCGGGAAGAGCTGGTCGATCGCCCAGCTGTCCGGGAGGGACTGGAATACCGAGAAATTGCAGAAGTAGGTGTCCGAGAGGATCGATTCCAGCCCCTCGAGCTCCTCCGGCAGCCGCTCGAGCCGGCGGCAGCAGTCCCGGACCCGGGCGCAAGTCGCCCAGAAGAGCCGCTCCGCCAGTCCGCGAAACTCCAGCGACAGCAGGCCGAGATTGAACATCTGCAGCACCTGGTCGCGCGCCGTCAACGCATCGTGGTAGCACTCCACCAGCCGCCGCTCGCTCACCGAGCGGAATGCCTCGAACAGATCCCGCACCGGCTGCGGCAATTCCTGGTCCCCGGCGTAATCCTCGTCCTCCCGCCCCGTCACCCGGAACTTGTCGAGCGCCGACGAGCCCAGCGTGTCGAACACCAGCACGCTGTGGTAGGCCGCGATCGCTCTGCCGGACTCGCTGATGATCATCGGATGCGGGATGTCGCGCGCATCGCAGACGCTCGCAATCCGATAGACGACGTCGCTCGCGTACTCGTTGAGGGTGTAGTTCATCGACGACGAGTAGTTCGTGCCGCTGCCGTCGTAGTCGACCCCGAGTCCGCCTCCCACGTCGATGTACTGCAGCCCCGCGCCCATGAGCCTCAGCTCGGCATAGACGTGCGCCAGCTCGTTGATGGCATCCTTCACGCGGCGGATGTCCTGCAGCTGGCTGCCGGGGTGGCAGTGCACGAGCTGCAGGCAGTCGAGCATCCCGCGCGCCTTCAGCACCCCGAAGAGCTCCAGGATCTCGGTGATGAAGAGGCCGAATTTCGATTTCTCGCCTGCCGACTCGCGCCAGCGGCCCGAGCCCTCGGTGAAGAGCTTCACCCGGACTCCGATCCGCGGCCGCACCTGATAGCGCTCGGCGTGCTTCAGGATCAGCCCGAGCTCGTCGAAGTTCTCCACTACGGGGATGATCGTCCGACCGAGCTTGGTGGCGAGCGTCACGGCCTCGATGTAGCTGTCGTCCTTGAACCCGTTGCAGACGATCAGTCGCTCCGGGGCATTCTCCGTCATGGCCATGACGGCGAGGAGCTCGGGCTTGGAGCCTACCTCGAGGCCGAAGCCGAACTCCTTCCCGTAGCGGTACACCTCCTCGACGACGAGGCGCTGCTGGTTCACCTTGATGGGGAACACCGCCGCATAGCGATTGCGATAATCGTTCTCGGCGATCGCCTGAGCGAAGGCCGCGTGCAGATGCTTCAGGCGGTGCGCCAGGATGTCGGAGAAGCGCACGACCACCGGCGTGGTCAGATCCCGCGCCTCCAGGCCCTCGACGACATCGTAGAGATCGATGTCGCGCCCGGGCTGCGTGTCGGGACGCACCACGAGGTGGCCGGCGGCATTGATGCCGAAGTAACCCTTCCCCCACGCATTGACGTGGTAGAGGTCGAGGGAGTCCTCGATGCGCCAGGGCTGAGCGGGGTTGAATTTGCGAGCGCCGTTCGAGGCGCTCTTGGGGTCTACGGCCACGTGCCAGAGTCCGCTGTCGGTCTCGGTGAGTTCATTGGCCGCGCACGATATCAAAACTGCGTGGCGCCTGTATTGGCGGAAATCGTGGAAATCGCCGCGACGATCCGCCCGGTGCGCCGCCCACCGCCGGCAATCAGCGCAAGGCGGCCTCCGATCGGCCCCGCGCCCGCTATGCCGGACCGGTCGCGATCGGCCGCCTGGGGTCCCTGATCCACTCGCTCCAGGAGCCGGCGTACAGCCGTGCGTCCTTGAGCCCGGCCACCTCCATCGCCAGCAGGTCGTGACAGGCAGTCACGCCCGAGCCGCACATGCAGATCGCCGCATCCGGCGGAATTCCCTCGAGCGTCCTGGCGAACCGCTCGCGCAGCGTGCCGCGGTCCAGAAATCGCCCGGCGGCGTCCACGTTGTCGGTGAACGGATGGTTCCGCGCCCCCGGAATGTGGCCTGCCACGGGGTCGATCGTCTCGTTACGGCCGGCGAACCGGTCCGCGCTGCGGGCATCCACCAACACGACGTCGCCGCGCGCGAGCTGCCCGCCGTCGATCAGCGCCTCCAGCTCGGGAGTGTCGACCACCATCTGCGCGTCGGGCCGCGGGTCGAAGCGGCGGGCTCTGCCGCCGGCACGCGCCCGCGACTGGGAGCCGCCCTGAGAGCCGGTCTGAGCGTCGGGAAGAGGCGTCTTGTCGAGCGGCAGGCCCTCCCCCTGCCACGCTGCCAGGCCGCCGTCGAGAACCGAGACCTTCGCGTGCCCCAGCCAGCGCAGCAGCCACCAGAGCCGAGCAGCGTACGCTCCGGCGCTCTGATCGTACGCAACGACCTGCACCTGCGCATCGATGCCCCATTGGCCGAGCCGGGCCGCCATCTCCTCCGCCCGAGGCAGCGGATGTCGGCCCGTCGACGGGGAGAGCTTCCCGGACAGGTCCTGGTCCAGGTGCGCATAGAGTGCGCGCGGAATGCGCCCGCTCGCGTACGACTCGCGGCCCCATTGCGGCCGTGCCAGGTCGAAGCGGCAGTCGATGATCGCCAGTTCCGCATCCCCGAGCCTCGCGGCGAGCTGCCGCGGAGTTATGAGCGTCGTCTGAGGCATATCCGAGAGGCTCCCGATGTCGCTACAATTCCCCAATGGCGATCGAAGTTTACTGGGGCAGCGGCAGCCCGTACGCCTGGCGGGTGCTGCTGGCGCTCGAGCACAAGCGCCTGCCCTATACGAGCCACCTGCTGCAGTTCTCCAAGCAGGAGCACAAGTCACCGCAGCTGCTCCAGATGAATCCCCGCGGCCGCGTACCCGTGCTCAGGGACGGGGACTACGTCTGCTTCGAGTCGCTGGCCATACTCTACTACCTCGACCTCAAATATCCCGACCCGCCGATCTTCGGCCACAGCCCCGAGGAAGCCGGCACCATCATGCGGGTGATCTGCGAGTACCAGGCCTACATCGAGCCGCACCTGGAGAAGATCACCGGCGCGGTGTTCTCCAGGGCCGCGGACCTGCGCGGCGATGAGATCACGCGGGCCATGCACGCCGCCGCGAGCGAGGCGCGCACGATCGAGGCCCGGCTGTCCAAATCCGACTGGGTGGTCGGCGAGACCTACTCGGCGGTAGACATGGTCATCTTCCCCGGTTTCCAGCTGCTGAAACGCGCGCTCGAGCGGCCCGAGGCGAAGGAGCTCGCCTCCCGCTTCATGCCCGTCGAGATCAACTACCCCGCGGTCGGCCGCTGGGTCGCGCGCATCGAGTCACTCCCCGGCTACGAGCGGACGTATCCTCCACATTGGCTGCGGAAATAGCGGGAGCGATTCTCAGCCCCTGACGCACCGAGGCAGGCCCGGCAGGGGCCGGACGCAGTCACACGCCGGCTGAGGACGCCGCCGCCGCAATCGCGGCACTCGTTCTCGCCGCTCGAGGACGGCCTCGGGGGGGCTCCGTCCACGTGCGCTTGAACGGCGGGGTGTCAGCGCTGTGCCGAGATTGGTACCCTATGCGGATCATGACCGAGCACAAAATTCACGTAGAGTTTCCCGGCCGCATTCTCATCGTCGGCTTCGGCAGCATCGGGCAGGGCGTCCTGCCTCTCATTCTCCGGCACATCGGAATCTCGCCCGACCGCATCACCATCGTCACCGCCGAGGACCGCGGCAGCGCCGAAGCGGCGAGCTACGGCATCCGCTTCGTCAAGGAGCGTCTCACCCGCGAGAACCACCGTCGGGTGCTCACCCCGCTGCTCGGACGAGGCGACTTCCTGATCAACGTCTCGGTGGAGGTCTCGAGCATCGCGCTGATCAAGCTCTGCTGGGAGAGGGGCGCGATGTATCTCGACACCTGCATCGAGCCCTGGCCGGGCGGCTACACCGACCCGACCGTCCCCGCCGGCCGCCGAACCAACTACGCCCTGCGCGAGGAAGCGCTGGCCTTGCGTCCGGGAAATGCGCGCGCGCCGACCGCGGTGCTCACGCACGGCGCCAATCCAGGCCTGGTATCGCATCTGGTGAAGCAGGCGCTCCTCAACATCGCCGCCGACACCCAGGTGGCTGCCGGCAACCCGGCCTCGCGGGCGGAGTGGGGCGAGCTTGCCCGTCAGCTCGGCGTCAAGGTCATTCACATCGCGGAGCGCGACACCCAGCTCTCGCGCGTGCCCAAGGAGCCCGGCGAGTTCGTCAACACCTGGTCCATCGACGGCTTCGTGAGCGAGGGCTCGCAGCCTGCCGAGATGGGCTGGGGAACCCACGAGCGCAATTTTCCCCGCGACGGCAAGCGGCACGATTTCGGCTGCATGGCGGCGATCTACCTGATGCAGCCCGGCGCCGGCACGCGCGTGCGCACCTGGACTCCCCGGGCGGGCCATTTCCATGGCTTGTGCATTACACACGGTGAGGCCATTTCCATCGCGGACTACCTGACCGTCCGGGATGGCGCCCAGGTGGTGCATCGCCCAACGGTCCATTACGCCTACCATCCCTGCGATTGCGCCGTGATGTCCGTCCACGAGCTGGCCGGCCGCAACTACGTGCAGCAGGAGCGTCAACGCATCCTGATGGACGAAATCACGGGCGGCATCGACGAGCTCGGGGTGCTGCTCGCCGGGCACAAGAAGAACGCCTATTGGTACGGCTCGCAGCTCTCGATCGAGGAGGCGCGCAAGCTCGCGCCGTACAACAATGCGACCAGCCTGCAGGTCACGGCGGCCGTGCTCGCCGGTGTCGTGTGGGCGATGGAGAACCCGAACTGCGGCCTCGTCGAGCCCGAAGAGATCGACTTCCGCCGCAATCTCGAGATCTGCATGCCCTACCTCGGGCCGGTGGTCGGCGCCTACACCGACTGGACGCCCCTGCACGAGCGCGAGCGCCTGTTCCCGGAAGACCTGGACAAGACCGACCCCTGGCAGTTCAAGAACGTGCGGGTGACATGGTAGAGCCCGCCATGGGCTGGCCCGTGGAGGTCACGCGTCTCCAGGGTATTCGATGTCCACGATGACCAGCCTGCGTCTGCCGCCGGGGAGCTCGACAGTTATCTCCTCATCCAGGCTTCGACGCAGCAGTGCGCGCCCGAGCGGAGAGTCCATGCTGATGAACCCCGGCTCACGGTCGAACTCGTCGGGCCCCACGACGCGGTAGCGTGACCGTTCCCCATCGTCGGATTCCACGGTGACCCACGCGCCGAAATAGACCTTGTGCCGGTCCGACGGCCCCTGGTCGACGACGACCATGCCATCGAGGCGCTTGCGAAGGAAGCGGACCCGGCGGTCGATTTCACGCAGCCGGCGTTTACCATAAGTGTATTCGGCGTTCTCGGAGCGGTCCCCCTGCGCCGCCGCCTCAGCCACGGCCTGGGTCACTCTCGGCCGCTCGATTCGCCAGAGTTGCTCCAGCTCCTCCCGCAGGCGCCGCGCGCCCTCGGGCGTGATGTATTTCGAAGCCGCTGGCGCGGGTGCCCGGAACCGTCCCATGGCGCCGATTTTGTCAAAACGCAGGGGTTCTGTGGAACCGGTCACGGACGGCGGCGCGCGGCAAAACTACGCTTGCCACCGTGGCTACCAAGTACTACACGCACTTCATGACCGGGGGCCTGCGCGCACCGGCCGCTATTCCCTCGAGCGAGTGGAGCGGCGTGGTGGAGCTGCGGCATCCGCTGCAGAGCAGCGGCGGTACTCGCGAGCTGCGGTCGTTGCTCGCGCAGAGCTTCGACCTGGATTCGGACGAGATCAAGATTTTGCACTGGGCGCGTTTGCACTGAGAGTCGCTGTTATCGTCATCGGTATCCCCTAGCGGACTTCCTTCCCTTCATCGAAAGTCCGCATTTCGAACCCCCGGTCCGCATGGTCCGGGGGTTTTTTTATGGTACAGTCGGCCGCCATAACAAGAACGCGGCGGGGATTCACATCAGTGGCTGAACGCGGTGCGCCCGGCCTGGAGCTCGCGCCAACTCGGACCGAGCCGATCATCGCGCGCCTGCCGAGCGCCGTCACAGCCTTCGTCGGCCGCACCCTCAAGGGCCCGGTCCAGCGTCCCGTGACGGTCGGGAGCTTCGCCGAGTTCCAACAGGTGTTCGGGGGGCTCTGGCAGCCTTCCACGCTTTCCTATGCGGTCGAGCAGTTCTTCGACCACGGCGGCGGCCGTGCGATCATCGTTCGTGTCGCCAATGGCGCGCGCGCGCCGACCATCTCCCTGCCGGCCGGCTCCGGGACGCTTCGCCTGGCAGGCGTGAATCCCGGCTCGAGGGAATATCTGCGCGCCTCCGTCGACTACGATGGCATTCCCGAGGGCGACACCGATCGCTTCAACCTGGTCGTCCAGAGGGTTCGCTCGGCGGCGTCGGAGCTCATCGAGGACCAGGAGATCTTCCGCCGCGCTTCCTTGCGCGCGGACTCCGGCCGCTGCCTCGCCGAGCTCCTGCTCCGATCACACCTGGTCCGTGCCGTCGAGCCGCTCCCGGAACAACGTCCGGACCGCTCCGCGGGCCCTGGAGGCTCAGCGATCGGTTACGCGCTCTCCAATGCCGACGGCGACGATGGTGGGCCGCTCACCGATTACGACATCATCGGCTCCGCCGCGGCGGCGAGCGGTCTGTTCGCGCTGAGCGCCGCCGACGTCTTCAACTTTCTCTGCATCCCACCGCTATCGCGGGAGCAGGACGTGGGACTCAGCGCGCTGCTCGTCGCGGCGCGCTACTGCCGCGAGCGTCACGCGATGCTGATCGTGGATCCGCCGGCGTCCTGGACCAGCGCTCGTGCGGCTCTGGATGCCATGCGGACATGGCCGTTTCGCAGCGACAATGCCGTCATGTACTACCCGAGGGTGCAGGCGCTCGATCGGCTGCGTGGACGGCTGGAGACCTTCGCGTCCTGCGGAGCCGTCGCCGGCATGCTCGCCCGCGCCGACGAGGCCTGTCCATTGTGGTCGGCCGTGGACACCGGGGAGATGAGCCTGCGTCCGGGCCTGCAGCCCGCGGTCCCGGTGTGCCACGCCGACCGGCTGCGGCTCGCGCAGATCGGCATCAACACATTGATCCTGCCGCGAGCCGCCGCGGAAAGCGGTGCGCGGGTCGATGCACGCACGCTCGCCGCCGGCGGCAGCGGTTTCCCCGACTGGAAGTATCTCTCGGCGCGGCGCCTGGGCCTCTGGGTGGCCGCGAGCATCGAGCGCGGCACGCGCTGGGTGCTGCTCGAGCAGAACGGTCCCCCCACCTGGGCTCGCGCCCGTTCCCTGGTCGATACCTTTCTCGAGGTGCTGGCGGAGCAGGGCGCGTTCGTCGGCGCCGAGCCCGGCGATCGCTACTTCGTCATCTGCGACGAGCGTGTCAATCGCCCGGATACCGTGGCCGATGGCCGCGTCAATCTCCTCTTCGGCTTCGCCACCAGCAGGCCCGGGGAGTTCGACGCCTGGCTGGTGACCCACCATCCCGCGGCGAGCCGGGTGCGCCCCGTGACGGTCAACCGGGCGGCCACCTCCCGCCAGCGTGTGGAGTGGGAGATCGAGACGACCATCCTGAAGAAGATGGACTACCGCTGATTTGAAGCGCTGGATCCGGGCATTGCGCCGCAGTGCCGGCAGGGGGCCATGCTTCGGGGGTGCCCCCGTCCTGGGCCCCGGCGCACCGGGAAGAGGGGCTTCCCCCGATCAGGGTTATGGCTTCAGCCGCGGTTTGCCTGCATGATTCCCCAATGACCCAAGGCGATTCAAATCCCGCAGGCGACCCCGAATCCGCAGCCGCCGAGCCGTCCGGCCCGGTGGCCCGGCACGTGGTCTTCTCCCACGGCAAGGAGAGCGGGCCGTGGGGTCGAAAGATCTCCGCGCTCGCCGAGGTCGCCCGCAGCGAGGGCTACGAGGCGCACTCCGTCGATTACCGCGGCCTGGACGATCCTCGCCAGCGCATCGCGCGGCTCGTGGAGTTCTGCAAGGAGCTCGCCGGCGAGCTGGTGCTGGTGGGCTCCAGCCTCGGGGGCTACGTGGCGGTCGCCTCGGCCTCGCTGCTGCATGCGCGGGGCATATTTCTGATGGCGCCCGCCCTGTACATGCCGGGGCTGCCGGAGCTGCGCGACCGCGTGCTCGACTGTCCGGCCACGGTAGTGCACGGGTGGCGCGACAGCGTGGTCCCCTACGAGCACAGCCTGCGGTTCGCCAAGAGCTATCGGGCCGCGCTGCACCTCCTGGAAAGCGACCATAACCTGCACAATCAGATCCGGGTCGTCCAGTACCTCTTCGAGTACTTTCTGATTGCGCTGGACCTTCCGGCTCTGGCCGTCGATTAGCAGTCCCTGGGAGCGGCTCGGACGACTAAGGGGGCGGGTTGAACTGGCTGTTGCATCGCGTCCTCGCGCTGTGGGTGCGCTACCGTGTCCTGCCGGAGGACATAGCCGCTCGCCTGCAGCGCCGCGAGGCAGCCGTCTGCTACGTGCTGGAGCGGCGTAGCGCCACCGACCTCGCCGTCCTGCAGCGGGCGTGCGTTCGCCTCAAGCTGCCCCGGCCCCGCAAGCGACTCCTCAGGGAGTCTTCCGACCTGCGCTCCTACTTCTACCTCAGCCGGCCCCGTGGCTTCTGGGACGAGCGGCTCGACCGCCGTCCGCCGCCGCAGCTCGATCAGATGCTCGCCGCGCTGGATGCCGATCCCAGCCTCGAGATCGAGCTCGTGCCCGTCGCGGTCTACTGGGGACGTGCGCCGCAGCGCGAGGCCTCCTGGTTCCGCCTGCTGCTGGTGGAGAACTGGGCGCTCACCAGCCGTGCCCGCAAGTTCCTGCAGGTGCTCTTCAACGGCCGCAATACCCTCGTAGAGCTCGAAGAGCCGATCTCGCTGCGCAGCCTCCTCGGCGATGAGATCGGGCTCTCGGTGCGCGGCAGGCGCGTCGCGCGCGCGCTGCGCGCCATCTATGCGCAGCACCGCGCGGCCCGCATCGGCCCGGACCTGTCGCATCGCCGGACGCTGGTCACGCAAGTGCTGCGAACCCGCGCAGTGCGTGCCGCCGTCGCTCAGGAGATGCGAGAGAAGTCGCTCACGCGGCGCCAGGCTCTGCTGCAGGCTTCCCGTTACACGAAGGAGATCGCCGCCAATTACTCGCACGCCTTCGTCCGCTTTCTCGAGCGTCTGCTGACCTGGCTGTGGAATCGTCTCTATGACGGCGTGTCGGTTGGACATCTCGAGACGCTGGAGCGCGCGGCGCAGGGCAACGAGATCGTCTACGTACCCTGTCATCGCAGCCACATGGACTACCTGCTGCTGTCGTACGTGATCTACGTCAACGGGTATCCCGTGCCGCACATCGCCGCCGGCATCAACCTCAATCTGCCGATCGTCGGCCGGCTGCTGCGCATGGGGGGCGCCTTCTTCATTCGCCGCAAATTCCGCGGCAACGGCCTGTACACCGTCGTCTTCATGAAATACCTCGCCGCCATCATGGCGCGCGGGCATTCCATCGAGTACTTCATCGAAGGCGGCCGCAGCCGCACCGGCCGGCTGCTGCAGCCGAAGACCGGCATGCTCTCCATGACCGTGCGCAGCTTCCTCCGCGATCCCGCGCGGCCGGTGGTCTTCCTGCCCGTGTATTTCGGCTACGAGCGCATCGTCGAAGGGGCCACCTACGTCGGGGAGCTTTCCGGCAAGCCCAAGGAGAAGGAGAGCGTCGTCGGTCTCCTGCGGGCGCTGCGCAAGCTGCGGGAGCGCTTCGGGCGCGTGCACGTCAACCTGGGCGAGCCGATCGCGCTCGAGGACATCCTGGACAGGCACGACAGCGGCTGGCGCACCCGCGCATTCGACGAGGATGCCCGCGCGCCCTGGATCGCGGCCGCCGTCGACGACCTCGCCGGGCGCATCATGCGCAACATCAACGCCGCCGCCGCGGTCACTCCGATCAACCTGCTCGCCGTCGTCCTGCTCGCCATGCCGCGGCAGGCGCTTCCCGAAGCCGATCTCGAGCGCCAGATCGATCTCTATCGGGCGCTCGTGCGGGGATTTCCCTACAGCGCCCGCATCACCCTCACCGAGCTCGGCGGTGCCGGCATCATCGCCTACGGGGAGGCGATGAAAGTGCTGCAGCGTCAGAAGCACGCCATGGGCGACATCGTGCGCATGAGCGACGAGAGCGCGGTCCTCGCCACCTACTTCCGCAACAACGTGCTGCATCTCTTTGCCATGCCGTCCCTCCTGGCGTGCGTTTTCTCCAGCAATGCCGAGGTGCGGCACGACGATCTCCACCGCCTCGCCTGGCGCATCTATCCCTACATCGCCGCGGAGCTATTTCTCCCCTGGAGCGAGGAGGAGCTCCCCGCGGTGGTCGATGGGGTGCTCGAGTGCATGCGCAGTCACGGCCTCATCCAGTGGAGCGCCGACGGCGGCGCCTGGTGCCGCCCGCCGCCCGCCTCGGGCGAGGACATGCAGCTGTCCGTGCTTGCGCAGGCCACCATCCAGACGATCGAGCGCTATTACCTCGCCATCTCGCAGCTCGTTGCGGCCGGCAGCGGCGCGATCACCCAGTCGGTGCTCGAGGAGCGCTGCCAGCTGAACGCCCAGCGCATCGGCATGCTCTACGGGCTCAACGCGCCGGAGTTCTTCGATCGCACGCTGTTCGAGAACTTCATCGACCAGTTGCGCCGGCGCGGGGTGATTCGCTCCGGGGCCGGTGGGAAGCTGGAGTTCGACGACGTGCTGATGCGAGTGGCCGCGGATGCCCAGTTCGTGCTGAGCGAGCAGATCCGGCACAGCATCCTGCAGGTGACGCACTCGTAAGCAGGGCGAAGCGGAGCCGTCACGAGATGCCTTCCGGCCAGAACATCGCCGGGCGCGTCGCTCTGGAGATCCGTGGCGGCAGGACGCATCCTGCGCACGCTCGGATTTAGTCGTCCCAGCGAACCCTGCCGCGCAGCCGCTTCGTGCCTTGCCGCTGGGTCTTGGTCTGCAGCCGGCGCTCTTTGGATGCGCGGCTGGGGCGCGTGGCCTTGCGCGCCTTGGGTGCGACCAGCGCGCGGCGAACGAGGTCCGACAGGCGCTCGAGCGCCTCACGCCGGTTCGCCTCCTGAGTGCGGTGGTTGCGCGCGACGATGATCAGCGCTCCGTCCTCGCTCACCCGCCGCCCCGCCAGCGCGCGCAGCCGCTCCTTCACCGCCGGGTCGAGAGCCCCGGTCCCGGCGAGATCGAACCTGAGCTGCGCCGTGGTCGCGACCTTGTTGACGTTCTGGCCGCCCGGTCCCGAGCCGCGGACGAAGGACCAGGCGAGGTCCCGGTCCGGCACGGAGAGGCTCCGGAGAATCTGCACAGGCATGGTCGCGGCCGCGGCGTCTTCCGCGCTCAGGCGTTGAGGTCGGGGATGAGCTCGCTCTCGAGCCGCGTGATCTGATCCTTCAGCATCAGCTTGCGCTTCTTGAGCCGCTTGAGCTGCAGCTCGTCGACGCGGACATCGAGCGCCAGGCGCGTGATCACCTCATCGAGGTCACGATGCTCGATGCGCAGCTGGCGCAGCTTCTCCATGTTCCGAAACAGCTCGCGGTCGACGTTGTCTTCGATTTCCGCCATGAATTACCTGGCGCGCCTTGCGCACACGGGGCGGGGTATCAGCGCCTGCCGCCCCAAGCGTGGCCGGGCCGCGGCGCTATCATACGCCTGGCCGGCCCCGCCCTCATGCCCCGCGGGGCTTGCCGCGGCCGTTGCCCCGGCGCGAGCGCGAGGGCCCGCCGGAATGGCCGCCCGAGCGTCCTCCCGAGTGTCCGCCACCCGAGCGACCCGAATGCCTGGGCCGGTCGCCGCCGCCATGCATGCGCCGGCGGCGCGGCGGCGCCTCGCCCGCGGCGAGTCCGGTGGCCAGCATGTCGGCCGCGATCGGCGCCGAAGGGATCTTGTGGCCGATGTAGCCCTCGATGTCCGGCAGGGAGACTGCGAACTCCTCGCAGGCGAAGCTGATGGCGTCTCCCTCGGCACCCGCTCGCGCCGTGCGCCCGATGCGGTGCACGTAATCGGCCGCATCCTGAGGCAGGTCGAAGTTGAAGACGTGGCTGACGTCCGGGATGTGCAGCCCCCGGGAGGCCACGTCGGTCGCGATCAGCACCGCGAGATCGCCGTTGTGGAAGTCTCGCAGGAAGCGCAACCGCTTGGCTTGCGGCACGTCGCCCGACAGGGCCTGCGCATGAAAGCCGTTGGCCTTCAGCACGCTCTCCAGCCGCTCCGCCATCCGCTTGGTGTTGACGAAGATCATCGTGCGCCGGGCCTCGCTCTGGCGCAGCAGACCGATCAGCAGCGGAACTTTCTCCTCCATCGAGGGGTAGTACATGATCTGCCGCACGCGATCGACGGTCATCTTGTCCGGCTCGATGCGCACCAGCTCCGGGTTGTTCATGTGCTCATAGGCGAGCTCCAGAACGCGATAGGACAGCGTGGCCGAGAACAGCATCGACTGCCGGCGCTCCGGCGGCGGCAGGCGCCGCAGGATGTAGCGGATGTCCGCGATGAAACCGAGGTCGAACATCCTGTCGGCCTCATCCAGCACCAGGACCTGCGCATGCTTCAGATCGAAGACGTGCTGCTTGTAGTAGTCGATCAGCCGGCCCGGCGTGCCGATGAGCACGTCGATGCCGTCCTCGAGCTGGCGCCGCTGCTTCTCGTAGTCGATGCCGCCGTAGACCACGGCGTGTACGAGGCCCGTGTGGCGCCCCAGCGTCTCCGCATCGTGGTGAATCTGCACGGCAAGCTCACGCGTGGGTGCCACGATGAGCGCCCGGACGGACGTCGGAGTGCGACCTGCGGGCGCAGGGTGGGTGAGCAGTGTGTGATACAGGGCGACCAGGAACGCGGCAGTCTTGCCCGTGCCGGTCTGCGCCTGTCCGGCGACATCCCGGCCGGACAGCGCGATGGGCAGCGTCTGGGCCTGGATCGGGGTGCAGTGTGCGAAGCCGGCGTCGCGAACGCCCTGCAGGACGGGCGGGGCGAGGCCGAGGGATTCGAAAGTGGACGAGTGTGGATCAGTCATCAATAAGGGCTTATATTGCTACACCGATGGGTTGGCGGGCCTTGCAAAATCGGCCCGGAAGCGCTACAAAGCGTATCAAGACGGCGGCCCTACGGCCCCCACCTGCCGGCTCTGGTTTCTTTCCAGCAGGCTTTTTCCTAATAGGCTCAAGCTCGATACTCATTTCACGAGTTAGTGTAACCGTTTGACGGGTGCTTCTGGCACGGACTTTCCCGGTCCTCCACCCGTTTTCTCAAATCAAAGTCCTTCGTTAGACGAAGAAGACGACTTTCGCACTCCTGCATTCGACGGAGGTTTAACCGCGTGAGCAATCCGCACATCGTGCATACCAGTGACTCCACCTTTGCCCAGGACGTCTTGAAGTCCGAGAAGCCCGTGCTCCTCGACTTCTGGGCGGAGTGGTGCGGTCCCTGCAAGATGATCGCGCCGATCCTGGATGAGATCGCTGGCGAGTACCAGGACCGGCTGAGAATCGCCAAGCTCAACATCGACGAGAATCCGCAGACTCCGCCCAAGTACGGCATCCGCGGTATTCCCACCCTCATCCTTTTCAAGAACGGCACGGTCCACGCCCAGAAGGTCGGGGCCTTGTCCAAATCACAGCTATCGGCATTTCTGGAGAGCAACCTGGACGGCGCCGCAGGCGCGCAGGCGCAAAAATGAGAGGCTATCTCGGCAATCAGGGGCGCAATCGGCCCAAGGGTCCGCGCCACGGCAATCGTGACCGCGACGGCAACCGCGACGGCAACCGCGCCAATGGCAATGGCGGAGGCCGGCCCGATGAGTCGATGCACGAGGCGGAGCCGTTCGACGTCGACGACTCGGAGATCATCAGTCCCGCGGAGCTCGTCCAGTCCCGGGCTTCGATGAATCTGACGGAGCTCAAGGCAAAGCCCATCCACGAGCTGGTCAAGGTCGCCGAGTCCATGGGACTCGAGAGCCTCGCCCGCTCGCGCAAGCAGGACATCATCTTCTCCATCCTCAAGGCGCACGCGAGGAATGGCGAGAACATCTACGGCGACGGCGTGCTCGAGATCCTGCAGGACGGCTTCGGCTTCCTGCGCTCGGCCGACGGCTCGTACCTGGCCGGACCCGACGACATCTACGTCAGCCCCAGCCAGATCCGCCGCTTCAACCTGCGCACCGGCGACACCATCTCCGGGCTCATCCGTCCGCCCAAGGACGGCGAGCGCTACTTCGCGCTCCTGAAGGTCGGTGAGATCAACTTCGACTCGCCCGACAGCTCGCGCACCAAGGTCCTCTTCGAGAACCTGACGCCGTTTCACCCGACCAAGCGCCTGAAGCTCGAGCGCGGCAATGGGTCCACCGAGGACCTCACCGCCCGCACCATCGATCTCGTGGCGCCGATCGGCAAGGGCCAGCGCGGCCTCATCGTCTCGCCGCCGAAGGCCGGCAAGACGATGCTGCTGCAGAACATCGCCACCGCCATCACCGCCAACCACCCCGAGGTCTACCTCATCGTCCTGCTCATCGACGAGCGGCCGGAGGAGGTGACCGAGATGCAGCGCACCGTCAAGGGCGAGGTGGTCTCGAGCACGTTCGACGAGCCCGCAGCGCGCCACGTGCAGGTCGCGGAGATGGTCATCGAGAAGGCCAAGCGCCTCGTCGAGCACAAGAAGGACGTCGTCATCCTGCTCGACTCCATCACCCGCCTCGCGCGCGCCTACAACACCGTGGTGCCCTCATCGGGCAAGGTGCTGACCGGCGGCGTCGACGCCAACGCGCTGCAGCGGCCGAAGCGCTTCTTCGGCGCCGCGCGCAACATCGAGGAGGGTGGCAGTCTCACCATCCTCGCCACCGCGCTGATCGACACCGGGTCGAAGATGGACGATGTGATCTACGAGGAGTTCAAGGGCACCGGTAACAGCGAGATCCACCTCGACCGGCGCATCTCGGAAAAGCGGGTGTTCCCCGCGGTCAACATCAACCGCTC
>DASTAC010000143.1:0-15183 GCA_035713045.1 Steroidobacteraceae bacterium | reverse complement strand
ATCGAGCGGCTGCGCACCGCGGCCCTGCATACGTTCGCGGATGCTTTCGTGTTGAACAAGAAAGGCGATGACCGTGGCTGAGGCTGTCTACATCCTTTGCGCGATCACGAGCATTCTCTGCGCGTCGCTGCTGTTGCGCGGGTACCGTGCGAACCGCGCCCGGCTCCTCTTTTGGGCGAGCCTCTGTTTCGGATTCCTCGCGCTCAACAACGTGATCCTGTACCTCGACCTCGTCGTCCTGCCGACGCAGATCGATCTTTTCTGGTACCGCAACACCGCGGCCGTGGCTGGAATGCTGGTGCTCGTTTTCGGGCTCGTCTGGGAATCGAGCTGAGCCGCCGTGAAGATCTACGTATGGGGTGCCCTGGCGATGGCGAGCCTGATCGCGGCGCTCAGCCGAGCGGACCGCCGACGGCGAGCAGCAGCTGCACGGTGTCGAGATACTGTCGCTGCTTCGCCTGCAGAAATCCGAGCTCCGCCCGCTGGCGCTGGCGCTGGGCGTTGATGACCTGCAGCACGCCCGAATCCCCCGCCTGATAACTCTGGCGCGCGAGATCCAGGCTCGCCTCCGCGGTATCCCGGGCGTTCGCCTGCGCGGCGACGAGCTGCGCATCATGGTCCAGCGCATCGAGCAGATCGGCAACCTGCCCGAAGGAATCGAGCACCACCTCCTGATAGCGGTCGGCACTGGCGTGCAGAGCATCGAGCGCCGCGCGCCGCTGCGCGCGCAGCGTTCCGCCGTCGAAGAGCGGCTGCGTCAGGCCGGCGATCAGCGACCACGCCGTGGAGGAGACATCGAAAAGCTTCGCCGGGGTCAGCGCCTGCTGGCCGAGGGTCGCCGTCAACGCGATCTGGGGATACAGATTGGCGGTGGCCACACCGACTGCGGCCGTCGCCGCGTGCAGCTGCGCCTGCGCTGCCAGGATGTCGGGACGTCGGCGCACCAGCTGCGAAGGCACGCTCACCGGCAGCTCCCGCGGCAACCGGATGCCGGTGAGCTCGGGGTCCGGCTGCGACCAGTCGGCGGGCGGCTGGCCGAGCAGCACCGCGAGCGCGTGGCGCGCCACCGCGAGCTGCTGATACAGCGGTGGCAACAGGGTCTGGTCGCTTGCAAGCTGGCTTTGCGCGGTCAGCACGTCGAGCCTCGACACCGAGCCGTTGGCGAATGCCGTGCGCACCAGGCGCAGATTGCTGCGGTCCTCGGCCAGCAGCTCCGCGGCGGCCCGGATCTGCGCCCGCGTCGCAGCGATGATGACCGCCTCCGAAGCCACATCGCCGGTGAGCGTAAGCCGGGCGGCCTCGAGCTCGCTGCGCTCGTACTGCTCGAGCGCCTTCTGCTCCTCGATCGAGCGGGCGGTGGCGCCATCGTAGTCGAGGAGGTAGCGCACGCTCGCGCCAACGGCCTCGTAGGTGAAGGGGGCGACGTTGAAAGTGCCGAGGAATTCCGCCCCGTACTTCTGCCGTCCCGTCCCCGCCTGCAGGCCGATCTGCGGGTAGAGCTGGCCCGTCTGCGCCGCCAACATCTCCTGCGCCTGCGCCAGCGTCGCCTTCGCGGCGGCGAGGCTGCGATTGTCGGCGAGCGCCTGGCGCATCAGCGCATCGAGCTGCCGCGACCGGAACAGCGTCCACCATCGGGGGGCTGCGGTCTCACCGAGCACGATCCGCTGCGCGTAGCGTCCGGACGCGGGCGCACGCCGCGCGGCCCTGGCCGCGATGGTGTTGACTGGATTCGACTCGCCCGCGGGGCGGTACGCGCGGCTGGACGGTGCGGCCGGCCGATGGAAGTTCGGACCGACCGTGCAGCCGCAAAGGAGGGCCGCCGCCGCCGCGGTGGCAGCCCGCACAGCTCGTCGTCGACAAAGGTCGAGGCTCACCGCTTCACTCCATCACCGCCGGGCTCCGTGGGCGCGAGCGCGCCGGTCGCAGCAGCAGCACCAGGGGAATCAACGCCAGTGTCATCACGAACATCAGCTTGAAATCGTCGTTGTACGCGATCATCTGCGCCTGCCGGGTCACCTCCGCGTTCAACGCGGCGAGGCCCGCCGGCGCGGTCAGGCTGTACGGCGCGGGGATCCGGATCTGTCCGCCCCAGGGAAGGATGTGGGATGCGAGGCGCTCGTGCATGACCTGTGTGTTGCGCGTCAGGAGCGCACCGGTGGCGGCTATGCCGATGCTGCTGCCCACATTGCGCAGCAGATTGAACATCGAGGTACCCTCGGACCGGTATTGTACCCCGAGCGTCGCGAAAGCCACGGTGGTCAGCGTGACGTACGTGAGACCGGTGCCGAGCCCCTGGAGGAAAGTGGTCGACCAGACGAGGGTCTGCGGCATCCGGGTGGAATAGCCGCACATCATCTCGAGCGAGGCCGCCGTCAACGCGATGCCGACTGCGATGAGGAGCCGGGAATCGACGCGGCCGATGAGCCGGCCCGCAACGTACATCGAGATGAAGCTGCCGAAGCCGCGCGGCGCCATGGCGATTCCCGAGGTCGTCACCGGATAACCGAGGAGATCCTCGAGCAGGGGCGGCAGCAGCGCGAGCGTGGCGAAGAGCACCACGCCCACCACGAAGACCAGCAGATTCCCCATCGAGAAGTTGGTGTCCTTGAAGAGGCCGGGACTGACGAAGGGCTCCCGCGCCGTCAGCGTATGCACGACGAAGACGTAGAGCGCCGCGATGGCGATGCCGGCCTCGATCCAGATCTCCGGCGAGCTGAACCAGTCCTTGAGCTCGCCGCGGTCGAGCAGAATCTGCAGCGCGCCGACGGCCAGGCTGAGCGCCCCGAACCCTAGAAAATCGAAGCGGGTCCGGCGGCTGTCCGTCTCGCGCACGTAGGCGATGAGGCCGATGGCCGAAAGCACGCCGAACGGCACGTTGATGTAGAACACCCAGCGCCAGCTGTAATTGTCGGTGAGCCAACCGCCGAGCACCGGCGCAAGCATCGGTCCCAATACCACGCCCTGGCCCCACAGCGCCATGGCCCGCCCGTGCCGCTCCGGGGGGTTGATGTCGAGGAGCACGGCCTGCGAGAGCGGCACGAGCCCCGCCCCCGAAAGGCCCTGCAGCACCCGGAAGAACACGATCTGATCGATCGACTGGGCCATGCCGCAGAGCATGGAGCTGACGGTGAAGCCGATCACCGACGCGACGAGGACGCGCTTGCGTCCGAAGCGCCCGGCGAGCCAGCCGGAAAGCGGCGTCATGATCGCCGCCGCCACGATGTAGGAAGTCAGCACCCAGTCCATCTGCTCGAGCGAGGCCGAGAGATTGCCACCGATGTGCGGCAGCGCGACGTTGGCGATGGTCGTATCCACCGCCTGCAGCACGGTGGCGAGCGTGACGGAGGCGGTGATGAGTCCGCGATGCTGCGACTGGCCTGCCGACATGGCTCGTGGGCTTCTTCAGAGGGGGTACGCAGGTCAGGATGCCGCGACCGCCGCGCTTCGTTTCGGCCCGGCCGGGCGGGTATCCACCGTGACCGAGGCGCTGAGTCCGGAGCGCACCGCGGGCAGCCTCCCCTGCAGATGCAACCGGACGTCGAGCCGCTGCACGACCTTGACCCAATTGCCGGTGGCGTTCTGCGGCGGGAGGACCGAGAACTGCGCGCCGGTCCCGGGCGTGATGCTCGACACGACGGCCCGGAAAGTCCGCCCCGGATAGGCGTCGATCCGCACCGTCGCGGGATCACCTTGCCGCATGTGAGCGAGCTGGTTCTCCTTGAAGTCCGCTTCCACCCAGACATCGTGGGACGAGACGAGCACGAAGGCGGGGGTGGCGGCAGGCAGATAGCCGCCGACCTGCAGATGATCGACTCCGGTGACGATCCCATCCGCGGGCGCCTTCACCGTGGCATAGGAGAGCTCGAGCAGCGCGCGATCGAGCGCCGCCTGGGCCTGCTCGACCAAAGGATGGGCGTTCACCGCGATGTGGGGCTCGCCTCCCAGCCGCGCGAGCGCGGCGGTGATCTGCTGCCTCGCTGCCGCGACGCGCTGCTGCGCCTCGCTGCGGGCGAGCAGCGCCTTGTCCAGCTGCGATCGCGAGGCGATGCCGCTCGCGAGGAGCCGCGAGTCGCGCCGGTACTCACGCCCGGCATAAGCGAGCGCGCTTTGCGCGGCCTTCAGATCCGCGAGCCGCTGCCGATAGTCCGCCTTCAGCGTCTCGACCTGCAGCCGCGCGCCCTGCAGCCGCGCCCGCGCCGCCTCGACCGCAATGCGGAACGGACGGTCGTCCAGCCGAAACAACACCTGGCCGCGGCGCACCTGCTGATTGTCGCGCACGTCGACCTGACTGACTCTGCCCGATACATTGGCGCTGATCGCCACCTCTGCGGCGCGCAGGTAAGCGTCCTCGGTCGACTGGTAGCGGCCGCTCGTCAGGTAGACGTAGAGCCCGGCCGCAGCCAAGAGGAGCGGCACGCCCCACATGAGAGGCAGCCGCAGCCGCTCGCGCAGCGGCCGCTTCGGCATCGACTCTTGACCGGGCGCCTCTGCGCGGTGCAGCTCCCGGGTCGGATCGCCGCTGCGGGCTGTGGTGGTGCTCATCGTGAGGGTCTCGGTGACTTCTCGGCGGTACGGTCCTCACCCGGCCGGGCCAGCGGCGGGAGCGAGGACAGATTGGCATGGGCCCGCTCCAACAGCTCGATCAGCTTCGAGCGCTCCTCGTTCGAGAGCCCCTGGAGCGTTTCGGCGCGTGTTTCGGCGACGAGGCGTGCGATGTGCTCGAGCACCGGCCGGCTCTTCGAGGTCAGCCACAGCGTGTGCGCCCGCCGGTCTGCCGGATCGAAGCGGCGCTGCACCCAGCCGTCCGCCTCCATCCGGTCGAGAATCCTCACCAGCGTCATGGGATCGAGCTCCGTCAGCTCCGACAGGCGCTTCTGGCTCACGCCTTCGTTGTTCTCCAGATGGAGGAGCGCCCGACACTGCGGCAGGGTGAGGGAGAGCGCCTGTGCCCGTTCCTCGAACCGGCGCGTATAGCGACGGCTCGTGTCCTTGAGCAGGAATCCGAGCTGGCGATTGAGGTCCACGGCCATAAGCAACTATATAATATCGATGTTTATCATATCAATTGATAGCACTGTCGCCGCCCCTCGGCAACGGCTCGCCTGTAGAATCCGCCGCACGATCGGGCGGCCCCCGCAAGCACGAAAGGCGTGATCCTCGATGTTCGCTCGCTGGAATTCCTCTTCGTCTCGGCGCCGCGGCTGGGCCGCCGCGGCATGCGCCGGGTTTCTCGCCCTTTCATCGCTGGCGACGGCCGCAGCCGCCGCTTCTTCGGCCGCCACCGCCGGAGCGGCTCCGGAGCCCTTCGTTCCGACGCCCGCGCAGCTTTTCGGTCCGCTTTTCGTGCGCGTGCAGATGGATGCGCTGTTCAAGGACGAGAAGGCGTTTCCGGATGCGGTCCCGAAGGCTCCGCCGAGCGTCATTCTGCAGCGCTATCGGGCAGCCCGCCCGCGCTCGCGCGCGGCGCTCCTGCGGTTCGTGAAGCGCAATTTCTCCCTTCCGCAGCCGGCGAAAACGCCTCCCGCGCTGCCCGAGCACAGTCTCCGGGCGCATATCGCCACACTCTGGCCGCTGCTGACGCGCCAGCCGGCGGTGCCGCCGCCATATTCATCGCTCCTCTACGTGCCGAAGCCTTACGTCGTCCCGGGCGGTCGTTTCCGGGAGTTCTACTACTGGGACTCCTACTTCACCATGCTCGGGCTGATTCCCGACGGCCATCTCGCCACGGCGCGCGACCTCGTGGACGATTTCTCCTACATGCTGCGCGAGTATGGGCACATCCCCAACGGGTCGCGTACGTACTACCTGTCGCGCTCACAGCCGCCGGTCTATTACCTCATGGTGGGACTGCTCTCGCGCGATCCGGCGCACGCATGGTCACAGCACCTGAGCGACCTCGAGCGTGAGTACGCCTACTGGATGCGGGGCTGCGCCGGCCTGCACCCCGGACAGGCACGACGCAACGTCGTCGACATGCCCGATGGCGTCATTCTGAACCGCTACTGGTCGGCTGCGGACACGCCTCGCGATGAGTCCTACCGGGAGGACGTTCTGCTCGCGCGCGCCTCCGGCCGGCCGCCGGCGCAGGTCTATCGGGACGTCCGTGCCGCTGCCGAGAGCGGTTGGGATTTCAGCTCCCGCTGGCTCGGCGACGGGCGCCATCTCACCACGATCCGCACGACCGACATCGTGCCGGTCGACCTGAACAGCCTGCTATACGGCCTGGAGCGGGCGATCTCCCGCGGCTGCGCGGCGCATCACGAGCCGGCCTGCCAGCGCCGCTTCGCCGCGCGCGCCCGCCGCCGCCGCCAGGCGATGGATCGCTACCTCTGGAGCACCAGGGCCGGATACTTCATGGACTACGACTGGCGCGACCACCGGCGCGATCCGGAGCTCAGCGCAGCGACGCTGTATCCGCTCTTCACCGGCGTCGCCGACCTGCGCCAGGCCAATGCCGTCGCCGAGGTCACCAGGGCGCGGCTCCTCAAGGAAGGCGGCCTCGTGACGACCAACATTGCCTCCGGCCAACAGTGGGACGCGCCCAACGGCTGGGCGCCGCTGCAGTGGATCGCGGTAACCGGGCTGCGTCGCTATCATCATCCGGCGCTCGCTCGCGAGATCGCGCGCCGCTGGCTGGCAACCGTTCAACGCGTCTTCGCCAACACCGGCAAGCTCGTCGAGAAATACGATGTCGAGCACATCGTTCCCGGCGGCGGCGGCGAGTATCCCCTGCAGGACGGCTTCGGCTGGACGAACGGCGTGACCCGCGCGCTGCTCGTGCTCTACCCGGGCCTCAACCACCACCCGTGACTGAGCGCAGCCTCGAGCTCCGGTGCGGCCGGCAAGCGTGGCCGCGCCGCCGCGACGGGTAGGCGGCCGGCGCCTGCTGGCGTAAACTTCGTGTCATGGCAACGGGTTGGGCAGGCGACGGCGCCGTACAAGATCAGATCGATGCGACCGTGACGGACGGCATTCAGCGCGCGAAGAGCCGGCTGCCGCAGGGTCCCGGCCTCACGCATTGCGCGGACTGCGGCGCGCCGATTCCCGAGGCCCGGCGCAAAGCCATTCCCGGCGTGCGTCTGTGCATTGCCTGCCAGGATGCGGTCGACCGCGACGTCGCGCAGTTCAGCGGCTACAACCGCCGCGGCAGCAAAGACAGTCAGCTCCGCTGAGCGCGGACGTCCGTCCAAACCCCCTCCTCCTGTGCCGCTGATCGCGCTCCTCGACGCCCGGCTCGCGCTCGGTGACCGCCCGCTGCTCGATGGCGCGCGGCTCGCCCTGCAGCCCGGCGAGCGCCTGGGGCTGATCGGCCGCAACGGCACGGGGAAATCGACGCTGCTGAGGATCATCGCCGGCCAGGGCGCACTGGATGAGGGCGAGCTGCAGGTGCGCGAGGGCTTGCAGATCGCGCTGGTCGAGCAGGAGCCGGTCCTGCCGGACGCGCATACCCTGCGCGAGAGCCTGCTCGAGCGCGCGCGAGCCGTGGCGGGCGTGGCCGTGCGCACCGCTCTGCTCGGCGAGGAGCGCGAGCGCTGGAGCTTCGAGACGCGCCTGACCGAATTCCTGCACCGCTTCGAGCTCGATCCTGACGCGGCTCCGGCGACGGCATCCGGCGGCGAGCGCAAGCGCGCGGCTCTCGCCCTGGCCCTCGCGATGCAGCCGGAGCTCCTGCTGCTCGATGAGCCCACCAATCACCTCGACATCGGCGCCATCGAGCGCGTCGAGGAGCTGCTGCTCAAGGTACCGGCCGCGGTGGTGATCACGCACGACCGCGCCTTTCTCGACCGCATCACCACTCGGATCGTGGAGCTCGATCGGGGTGTTCTGCGCTCCTATCCCGGCAACTTCGCGGCGTACGAGGCGCGCAGGGAGCAGGAGATGGCCGCGGAAGACCTCGCGGCCCGCAGGTTCGACAAGTTCTGGGCCCAGGAGGAAGTCTGGATCCGCAAGGGCGTCGAGGCCCGGCGCACCCGCAACGAAGGACGCGTGCGGCGCCTGGAGCACCTGCGGCTGGAGCGCGCCGCGCGGCGCGAGCGGCTCGGCACGATGAGGATGAGCCTGGATGCGGGCCAGCGCTCCGGCCAGCTCGTTGCGGAGCTGACGGACGTCGGCAAGAGTGTCGGCGAACGGCCTTTGATATCGCATCTCTCGATGCGCATCATGCGCGGCGATCGCATCGGGCTCATCGGCCCGAACGGCGCCGGCAAGACGACCCTGATCCGGCTGATCCTCGGCCAGCTGCCGCCCGATGAGGGTAGCGTGCGGCTCGGCACCAATCTCGACGTCGCGTATTTCGATCAGCTTCGGGAGCAGCTCGACCCGGAGGCCACCGTTGCCGAGATGATCAGCCCGGGATCGGATTGGGTGACGATCGCCGGCGAGCGAAGGCACGTGATGAGCTATCTCGGCGACTTCCTCTTTGGCGCCCAGCGGGCGCGCTCTCCCGTCAAGATGCTCTCCGGCGGCGAGCGCAACCGGCTGCTGCTGGCGCGGCTCTTCGCCCGGCCCGCCAACCTGCTCGTCCTCGACGAGCCGACCAACGATCTCGACATCGAGTCGCTCGAGCTGCTCGAGCAGCGGCTGCAGGACTACACCGGCACGCTCTTGGTGGTGAGCCACGACCGGAGGTTTCTCGACAATGTCGTGACCCAGACGCTGGCCGCCGAGGGTGGCGGGACGTGGCGCGAGAACGTGGGCGGCTACAGCGATTGGCTGCGAAGCACCGTCCCGGCCCGGGAGGGCTCCAGCAAGACTACGCGTGAATCGGCGATGCGAGCCGAGACGGCTCAGCCCCAGCCCAGGCCCCGCACCCGCCTCGGCTACAAGGAGCTGCGGGAGCTGGCGGCGCTCCCCGGAGAGATCGAGTCGCTGGAGCAGGAGCAGGCGGCGATCACCGCGCGCATGAGCGCGCCGGACTATCACCAGCAAGGCGGGCCGAAGATCCGCGCCGACCGGCAGCGGATCAAGGAGATCGAGGCCTTGCTGCACGCCAAGTTCGAGCGCTGGGAAGCACTCGAAGCCGAGCGCAGCCGCCTCGGCCAGCAACCGGGCGGCATCGTATGAAGCCTCGTTCCGATGCCTGCGAGCGCAATCAGGGCCCCATACTGCAGGTGCTGCGGGATCACTTCGCGGATCGGCGGCACGTGCTCGAGATCGGCAGCGGCACGGGTCAACATGCGGTGCATTTCGCCGCCGCCCTGCCCGGGCTCATCTGGCAGACATCGGACGTCGAGGGCAATCTTCCCGGGATCCAGGCATGGATCGCGGAATCGGGCCTGCCCAATCTGCCGCCCCCGATCGCGCTCGATGTGACAGGTCCCTGGCCGGCGGCTCGCTTCGATGCCGCATTCACCGCTAATACGCTGCACATCATGAGCTGGCCGGAAGTACGGGCGCTCTTCGCCGGGCTTGCGCAGGTGCTCGCCCCCGATGCGGCTCTCGCCGTGTACGGGCCCTTCAACTACGACGGCCACTTCACCAGCCCGAGCAACGCCGCCTTCGATCATTGGCTCAAGCAGCGATCCCCGCACAGCGGAATCCGTGACTTCGCCGCCGTCGACGAGCTCGCCCGCTCCATCGGCCTCTTCCTCGTGGAAGACCGGGCGATGCCCGCGAACAACCGCACTCTGTTGTGGCGGCGCACCGCGGCGACGGGGCGGGTATAGTCGGGCTGCGCGGCCGTCAGCGCAGTGCCGGGGAGAACGCCATGCGATTGCTGGGGAACATCATCTGGCTGCTGTTTGGGGGACTCGCCACCGGCATCGGCTGGTGGGTGGCGGGGGCCCTGGCTGCCCTCACCATCGTCGGCATTCCCTTCGCCATAGCCGCCTTTCGCATCGGCACCTTCTCCTTCCTGCCATTCGGACGCGACGTCGTGGACCGGCCGCAGCGCGACGAAGGCCGCAACCTCCTCGTCCTCATCGGCAACATCGTCTGGATCCTCCTGGGCGGCATCTGGCTCGCGTTGGCGCACCTCTTTTTCGCACTGGTGCTGGCCATCACGATCATCGGCGTACCCTTCGCGATCCAACATCTGAAGCTGGCTCACCTTTCCCTCACCCCCTACGGCAAGATGATCGTCGTGCGGCCGTAGGGGCAACGGCACGGCCCCGGCGAGGGCCCCCCGACCCTGCGATGTCGCTGTTATCTCGGCTGGCAGGAGTCGCTGCGCAACCTGGCGCGGCTGGTCGCGCCCGAAATCAGCCCGTGAGGCCGCCGCCGGCGGCGTCAGTGGCCGCCCTGCACCAGCAGACCGGCGTCGCTCAGGGCGGCGGCGAGGTCTGCCTCGATCTGCGCGGCCTGCGAACGGGAGATGCGCTGCAGGTGCAGCACGGGGCCGGTGAGCACTTCGAGACCGCGCTTGAGGACGCTGCCGGACGCACGGATGCCGGCCTTGTGCTGATCGAAGCGCTGCGCGGGCGCGTAATCGCTCATGCCCACGTACACGCCAAATGGGCTCCCTCTGCGGTCGCGATAGTCGAGAAGCACCAGATAGAGGTTCGAGCGGCCCTTCTGCGAGGCTGAAAAGCGAGCGGCGATCTCATACGCGGCAGGAAGCCAGTCGATGTACGTCATCGGCAGCCACTCGGGAATCGAGCTCGCCGCGCGCTTCCAGAGCGCATCGAGCACTGAATCGAAGTCGACCCCCGGCTCGGCACGCATCCAGAGCTCGTGGACGCAATGCGCCCCGGCCGGTCCGTCCCCCTCGCCGAGCGCGGACTCGAGACGGTTTCGAACCTCGACACTGCGCAGCGCCCGCAGAGGTCGGGTCGCGGGCGCCGCGCGCATCCAGTTGGAGGGGCCGGAGTGCAGTCGCATGCTGGACGTTTGGCCGTGGCTGGCCGATCCCGGGCGGGACGCGGCGGGGGCGCGCTCTGACCGGTCACCAGCCGCTGTCGATGATCGCCCGCGTTTCGGCTACGGCGACGCGCCAGATGGCGAGCATTTCCTCATCCGACCTGCCGTAGCAGCCGCCGAAGTTGCCATCGCCGACATACTCCCGGACGGCGGTGGGCTGTTGCAGGGCGCGCAGGTGCGAGAGGTCCACCATCGGTTTGCGCTGGGTCGGATAGTGGACACCCGTAACCCGCGTCCACGGGAAGTTCTCCATCCAGGAGGCGTGCGATGCCACCGGATCCACCGCCTGCACCGCCTGCCAGGTCTCGGGCGCATTCCACCAGTTGTGAAACTTCACCGCGATACCCGGGTGGCTGGCGCGCCAGTCGGCAATCTTGGATTGCACCGGCGTATTGCCGCCATGGCCATTGACGATGGCGATCCGTTTGAAGCCATGCGTCGCCAGGCTGTCGAGAACGTCGAGGATGAGCCTCCCGTACGTGTCCGCGGTGATGCTGATGGTGCCGGGGTAGGCCATGAAATACGGCGTCATCCCGAAGGGCAGCCCCGGAAACACCGGCACGCCCAGAGGCTCGGCCGCCTCCACCGCCACACGCTCCGACAGGATGTGATCCACGCAGAGGCTCAGGCCGGCGTGCTGCTCCGTGCTGCCGATGGGCAGCACCGCCCTGTCGTCGCGCGTCAGGTAGTCTTCCACCTGTGCCCAGTTCATGTCGGCGATTTTCATGGCTGACGCCTTCTGCATGGAAACGGCCGCTCCTGGCCATTAAGCTGCGATCCTGGTATGCCCCGGGGGTCTCGCCATGATAGCCGATCACGCCAGCACCGAGCGCCACCCGAACAAGGCTTTCATGGTCCTGTTCTTCATGGAGGTCTGGGAGCGCTTCGGCTACTACGGCATGGCATCGCTGCTGGTGCTGTACATGGTGCAGCAGCGCCGTTTCGACGACACCCGGGCCGATGTCGTGTGGGGTGCCTTCTCGGCGTTGGTGTACTCGATGCCCATGCTCGGCGGCTACATCGGCGATCGTGTGCTCGGGCTGCGCCGGACCATGGTCCTGGGTGCCGCCACTCTCGCAGTGGGCTATCTGCTCCTGTCGCTGCCCACCAACGCGGCGCTGTTTCCGGCCATGGGCCTGATGGCGGTCGGCAACGGGCTCTTCAAGGTCAACCCGAACAACCTGGTGTCACGCCTGCACGAGGGCGAGCACTCCAGGCTCGACATCCTCTTTACGATCTACTACATATCGCTGCAGATCGGCGCATTCATCTCGATCCTGCTGTTGCCCTGGATCAAGGATCATCACGGGTGGTTCGTCAGGCTCGGGACGCTTCGCTTCGACAGCTGGCACCTGGCCTTCGGGGTCAGCGCCATCGGGCTGGCGCTGGCGCTGGCGAACTACCGCCTCTTCGGCAGGTACCTGCGTCCCTACGGGGCCCGGCCCGATTTCGAGCCGTCGAGGCCGTGGACGCTGGCCGCGGTGATCGCGATCTCGCTGCCGATCGCGGGGCTGCTGGCGCAAGTCATCCGCGTCCCTGCCGCGACGCTGGCCGTGGTCGGCATGTCCGCGCTGCTTCTCGTGTATATCTTCGCGCACCTGCTGCTCACGTGCGAGCGCAGCGCCCGCAACCGGGTGATCGCGTGCATCGCCTTCACGCTCATCTCGATCATCTGGGCCATCTACAACCAGCAGATCTATACCTCCCTGACGCTGTTTGCGCTGCGCAACGTGAGCCATTCGCTGCTCGGGCTGCATGTCGCGCCGGCGCAGTTTCAGGACCTCAACCAGTTCTGGCTCATGGCGCTGGCGGCGCCGCTCGCTTGGCTGTACCTCCGGATGGCGAGGACGAGGCGCGGCGACTTTCCTCTCGCGGGAAAATTCACGGCCGGGCTCTATGCGCTCGCCGCCGCGTTCTTTCTTTATGCGGCGAGCCGGCTCACGGCGCACGACGGCGTGACATCGCCCTGGTGGCTGGTGGCCGGTTATGCCGCGCAGTCCCTCGGTGAGCTCCTCATCAGCGCGCTGAGCTTCTCGATGGTGTCACAACTCGTGCCTGAGCGCGCGCGCGGCATCGTCATGGGCGGCTGGTTCCTCGGCATGGGACTCAGCAACTACGCCGGCGGAGCCATCGCCAGCCTCGCGAGCGTGCCCTCGGGAATGACGTCGGCGGTGCAGACGCTGCCCATCTACACGCGGCTGTTCGCGTGGCTCGCGATCGGCGCCCTGGCCGCCGCCGTCGTCGCGACGCTGCTCGTACCCTGGCTCAACAGGCTGGCGGCCGCGCCCGCAGAGCACGCCGTTCCGAGCCCCCAGGCGGCGGCCGCGCCGACGGCGCGGCCGAGCGCCTGACCCAACCTGCGCGCCGGGCGCTCCTACGCTCCCGGTATCGGCAGCACGGGCATGATCTCGACCGCATCGCCGGGGAAGATGCTGAAGTGAGGATGGTTCTCGAACAGCCTGGCGGCGGCTTCGTGCGAGTTTGCGCGCACGATCGTGAAGGCAGCCAGGTGATTGCTGGTGTCTTCGATTCCCCGTGACGTGACCTGCTTCGTCTTCCCCAAAGGTCCGCCCATTCCGACGACGGAGGCCTCGTGCTTCTCGACCCAGGCTTGCCACGCCGCCATGCCCTCACGCTCCCTGGCGCGGCGCTCGGCCTCGGGAAGGGCCTCCCACTGCGCGCGCCGGGGACTGGTCTTGCTGCCGAGGAACACCGCGAGATAGCTGTCGTTCGCGCTCATTTTCAGTTCTCCCACCTTCATTCAGGGCGTAGCGGGCCGCCCAGCCTCGCCTTACTGGCCGAATGGGAAGGCCGCGATTCGACATCCCGGCCGGGTGCATCGCCTTCGCGGCGGGGCCACGGCCACGCCGCAGCTCCTATAATGCCCCTCTCTGCCGCAATTCGAGCCGAGGCCCCATGACCGGTCACCGCCCCGACACGCACGAGAAGCCGCCCATCGCACGGCGCAATCTCGGATTCGTCGCTCTGTTTCTGGTCGAGATGTGGGAACGATTCGGCTACTACGGCATGACCGCCGTGGTGGTGCTCTTCATGGTGCAGAAGCTGGGATACAGCGACGACCGGGCCAACCTCACCTTCGGCGCCTTCGCCGCCATGGCCTACGCGGTTCCGGCGCTGGGTGGTTGGATCGGGGATCGCGTGCTGGGCAGCCGGCGCACCGCGCTGCTGGGCGCGATCATGCTGGCGGCCGGTTATGGCATGCTCGCGCTCCCCTACGCCTCGATCCTGTTCCCGGCGCTCGGCGTGGTCGCCGTCGGCGGCGGCATCTTCAAGGCGAACCCCGCCAATCTGATCTCCAAGCTCTATGAGGGAGACACCGCCAAGATCGACAGCGCGTTCACGATGTACTACATGGCGGTCAACGTCGGCTCGACGCTCTCGCAGATCGCGACGCCCCTCATCGCCCTCTGGATCGGCTGGCACGTCGCATTCGCCGTCTGCGCGGCAGGACTCCTCATCGGCATCGTGAATTTCCTGGTGATGCGCCGCTACCTGGCGCACGTCGGCTCCGAGCCGGATTTCGAGCCATTCCCGCTCGCGAAAACGATCGCCGTCGTCGCGGGCGCGCTGGCCGCCATGGCCCTGGTCGCGGCCATCATTCAGCACCTCGCCGTGGCGCGCGCCACTGTCTGGCTGGCGTTCGCCGCACTGGTGGCGATCTTCGGCTATCTGATCTGGAAGGGCAGCCCGCAGGAGCGCAAGGGCCTGTGGGCGATCATCATCCTGACCGCGGAAACGATGCTCTTCTTCATTTTCTATCAACAGATGTCCACCTCGCTCACCCTGTTCGCGCTGCGCAACGTGGATCTGCATCTCGACGTTCTGGGATTGCACTACTCGGTTCCCGCCGGCCAGGTGCAGGCTCTCGACCCCATCTGGATCTTCGTGCTGAGCCCCATCCTCGCCTGGTACTACAACCGACTGGGCCGCGGCCGGGGCGACTTCCACATCGCGACGAAATTCGCCATCGGATTCGTGGTGTTGAGTGTGGGATTCTTCGTCTACGGGGCCAGCGGACTCTTCGCGGTGAACGGCCGGATCGGATTCGGCTGGATGATCGCGGGCTATGGGCTGCAGGCCCTGGGAGAGCTGCTCATCAGCGGACTGGGACTCGCCATGGTCGCCCGTTACGTCGGGCCTCGGCTGCGCGGATTCATCATGGGATCGTGGTTTCTGGCCACGGGAATCTCGCAGTACATGGGCGGCTTCGTGGCCACGTATGCGGCCGTGCCGCAGGACGTCACCGATCCGGTGAAGACCCTCCCGCTCTACACTCACCTCTTCTACGGCCTCGGTGGGGTGGCG
>DASTAC010000142.1:0-22059 GCA_035713045.1 Steroidobacteraceae bacterium | reverse complement strand
ATCCGGCGCGATGCCGATACCGGAGTCTCGGAAGCGGACGACCACTTGATCGTCTCGCACGTGCATGAAGACTGCCAGCTCACCCGCTGCGTCCGTATACCGCGATGCGTTGGCCAGCAGGTTCACGAATGCCTGCTCCAGGCGCCACGGATCGGCCTGCAGCCACACCGGTGACTGCGGCAGCGCGGTGGTCAGCTGCTGGCGGCGCTCACTGATCTCGGGCTCGAGGGTCTCGACCGCGTTCCTCACGACCGTACGCAGGTCTATCCGTTCGCGCTGCAGACGCAGTTGTCCCTTCCTGATCCGAGACACGTCCAGCAGGTCGTCGACGAGGCGGGTCATCGCGTGGACCTGATGTTCGATCAGCGCTTGCGCCCTTTGGCCCGTGGGGGTCATCCCCTCCTCTCTCTGAAGGAGGCCGACGGCATTTCTGATAACCCCCAGGGGGTTGCGCAGCTCATGGGCGAGCGTAGCCATGAACTCGTCCTTGCGCTGGTCAGCACTGACGAGGTCTGCAACGCGCAGTCTCGGCTCGCGCAAATGTCGCTTCCGTGGCGCGCCATCACCGAGAGCATCGCCCGGGGTCCGACAGGGCTCGCCGCCGAGAGTGAAAACCGATGACCCGCGTATCCACCGCACGATATCTCGCATAAAGCCTCCCGCTTCGGGGCTGGCAGCCATCGCTGCAAGCCTCAAGCTATGCCTGCGTCGAGACTACCTCCGTGCGCTATCGCACACACGAAGCGGTGAATGACGCCGAGCGTCCTCCGGAGGGAATGACGACCGCGCGGGAGAAATCCATGCGCAATCACCGCGCCGAGGCCAGGCGGCCCATCCGGACGCACGGAGAGCGAGTGATGTTGCTCGTGGTCGATCTTGAGGGGGTCAAGCGCGTCAACGACATTCACGGGCACGGTGCCGGAGATGAGCTGCTGCGACAAGTTGCCACGCGGCTGCAGGGCTGTGTCCGTGTTTGCGACACCGTCTGCAGGTATGACGGCGCCTGGGATATCAGGCGCGACGCGGGGGCGCGACGACCGCGGGCTCGGCGACCGGGCAGTCTCCTGTCACGCGACTGTTCGCGCGGACAGAGCGGTGGCCGAGCGGGCGGCAACTCGGGCCGCTGGACACCGCGGTCCGGAAGACGTGATCCCAGAAGGGGCTCGTCACACCGTAATTGCCGGGCCCGGCAGGCAACGGCAGGCGGGCGTGATGCCGGCCGTGCCAGCGCCTGCGCCGCCTGAGCCAGCCACCTCCGGCGTTCCAGTGGTGGATCGCGTGATGCGTGACCGAGTACCCGAAATCGCCAGCCACGACGCCGAGCGTCAAAGCGCACGCAGGCCAGCGTCCCCAGAGGATCCACGCTGGCAAGCTGACCAACGTGGCGATCAACAGGGCGCTGAGGAGCGTGGGCGAGTAAATCCTTGCCGCCGGCCGCCGGTGGTGCTCCGCGTGCCAGGTGCTGAAAGGGGGCAGGCCGTGCAGCACGAACCGATGCAGCCCATATTCGAGGAAAGTCCAGCTCGCAAGCCCGAGTACCGCGCAAGCAATGCTCCGGATCAGACCTGCGCGTGGACCGGCGAGAATCAGTAACACTCCAAGACTCACGGACGCGATGCCGAAGAATGCGAGATCGAGCTGGTACGCGATCTTGCTGTGCTCCAACTTGAACAAAGACATGCGGGCTCCAGGCGCCTGAGCGCGTCACGGATCGGCCGGATGCGGCGGAGGCACGGTGATCCGCTGATCACGTGCGCTCCGTGCGCTCGCGCACGTCCAACCGAATTCCTGACCACACAGTGTACGTGTTTCGGGCTTTCGCCGTGTGATCGCTGACATCGATCCTCGCGGAGGTTTGGGCCTCCGGACGTCATGACGCCGCACTCTGGGCCTTCTCGACGGAGGACGCGAGCGCGTTCGCGGCGTCGACATCATCATCGACGATCCAGATACGGTGAAGCTCGGGTTGCCTGCTCCGGACAGGCCGCTCTGGCTCGTGCGGCGACCTCGTCCCATCCGGAAACGGCGCGGCGGCCGCGTCCGCGCTGCCAGCAAGGCTGACCGCCCAACCCGGCGCAGAAGCCGATCAGCGGCGCTCCCAATTGAAGACTGCCCGCCGCACCAGGGTAACCGCGGACACCAGCGCGACCGCCCCCAACAGCACGAGCGACATCTCTGCTGCGAAATCGCGCCGGACGAAGCGCGCCAGAAATGGAGCCACCAGCAATCCGGCGAGCAGTGCGCCGCAGACCCCCGCCAGGACATTCACGATGAGGATCGACCTGCCATGCTCGCCCCACATCATCCGGCTCGTTACCCATCCAATGCACCCACCCAGCATCGACACTACGACGAGATTCATGAGCGAGCTGCCTATGCCCAGGATTTCAGCGGCGGGTCATTGAATAGTGCCGTCTTCGCCTTCGCTGTGACGGCGGCACCGTCGACATACTGCCCCGTGCTGTCGCGCGTCGCCGTTGCCACACTACGCGCAACAACCAGGCACACGAGCGCGGTGAACACCGCGAGCATGGGATCGCGTGACGTCATGGGATTCCCCGGTGACCCTCGAGCCTGCGATGAGCGTACGGCGCAGGTGCCTTCCGGTCTGTGCGTCGTCGTACCCAGGCCGCTCGGGTCCAGGCGATGCCGCCGCGGTCAGGCCGCTCCTCTCTCGAGAGCACGCCCCATTCGGCCTGGGATTGCGATCCGTCCGATCCGGCCGCATCCGGCAGCGTTACGGCGCTCGATGGCGGTTCGCCTGCCTGGGCGCCGCGACCGCAACCTCGGCAGGATCCCGGCTCGGCTCCGACGGGGACGCATCGTACGGCTGCCGCAGCAGGCGATCGGTCTCCTTCTTGACCACGGCATAACATTCGCAACAGCGCCGTTCCAGCCGGGGCCGGTCCAGGACCGTGATCCGCCCACGGGCGTAGCGGATGATCCCGAGCTTCTGCAGCTTGCCGGCAGCTTCGGTGACGCCTTCACGGCGCACGCCGAGCATGTTCGCAATGAGCTCCTGGGTCATGGTCAGATCGTTGGTGGGCAGCCGGTCCAGAGACATCAGCAGCCAGCGGCACAGCTGCTGGTCGACCGAGTGATGGCGGTTGCAGACGGCGGTCTGGGCCATCTGCGTGAGCAGCGCTTGCGTATAGCGCAGCAGCAGCAACTGCATCGCCCCGTTACGGTGGAACTCCTCCTTGAGACGCTGCCCGACCAGCCGGTACGCGTACCCGGCACTCTGCACGATGGCTCGGCTCGGGGTCGTTTCACCGCCCATGAACAGTGCCACCCCGATCAGGCCCTCGTTGCCGACCACCGAGATCTCCGCCGAGGCGCCGTCCGCCATCACGTACAGCAGCGATATGATGGAGTCGGTCGGAAAGTACACGTGGCGCAGGACATCCCCGGATTCGTACAGCACCTTGCCGAGCGTCATCGGGACGCGCTGCAGATGCGGGAAGATCCGCTCGCGCTCCGGCGGCGACAGTGCACCCAGGAGGTGATTTTGTGTTGGATCGTGGAGGTCGGCCATGAAATTGATCTCGTATCGGATGAGCGGCGAACCCCGCCACCACTCACTTCGCCTTGGCGAATTCGCTACCCCACCTCCCCACCTGCAGGGATCCTAGCACACGCTCCCTCTGTACGGTAGCGGACACACGGGTGGTGGTCCCCCATGAGGCGCTGACCGCAGGCTTGATCGCGTGCAACCACGGGCGCAGGCATCGAAAGGCCCGTGTAGCGACCGTGTTGGAAGCGGTGCCGTCATGTCGGGACTCCGCCACGGGCGGTGGGCGGATCGGCCCGCGCACTCCTCGACCGGATGCTTTGTCCCACCGGGCTCCGATTATGTGTGCCACCGTACCGAACCCGTCGTGAGTCGCAAGCATTCTGTCGGGACGACGCGGGATGCTCGCCGCTCCCCGGCACGGGCGACTCGCGTGGCTTCTGGAGATCGGGATGTCCTTGTCCTCCTGGATCGTACTCGGGCTCGTTGCCGGCTTCGTCGTCCGCGGGATGATCGACCCGGGAGGGCATCGTCGTCGGCATTCCGGCTGGAATCGGCGGCTCGATCGTCGCTGGGTGTAACTGTCGCGCGGGATGGGCTGCGCCGGCGCCCCCTGGGATCGTCAACCTGGAGACCTGCATGGCAGTCGAGCAGACCCGAGTTCGCCTCGTGCCCAAGCCCTGGGGGCGCACGGACCTACGGCCGTGGAACGTCCACCACCACAGCGGCGCCGCGATCGGCGAGCTTTGGTTCGAGCGCACCGACGCGACGGCACCCTGCCCCGCGTTGCTCCTGAAGCTGATCTTCACCAGCGCGCCGCTTTCGATTCAGGTGCATCCGGATGATGCATTCGCGCGCACGCTCGGTCTGGCGCACGGCAAGTGGGAGGCGTGGCACGTGCTCTCAGCGAGTGCAAGTGCGCAGATAGGCATGGGATTGAAGCATCGGCTGACGCCAGTGCAGCTTCGCGCGTCCATCGGTGACGGCTCCATCGCCGAACAGGTGCAGTGGCGCGCGGCGCGAACGGGCGATACGACCTTGGTGCCCGCGGGGACGATTCATGCCATCGGGTCGGGACTGGTCATCATGGAGATCCAGCAGAGAAGTGATGCGACGTTCCGGCTGTTCGACTACGGCAGGGGGCGAGAGATCCACGTGGATGCGGCCGTTGCGGCCGCGAGCGCGGATCGGGCCGAACGGCAGCGCCCTGTGCGCAAGCTGACTGCCGCCAGAACTTTGCTGGTTGCCAGCCCGTACTTCGTGCTCGAGCGGCTGGCGCTTGCGCCCGATTCCGTCTGGCAACTGAATGCGGCCGCGGAAACGTGGCTGTTCATCCTGACGGGCCGGGCCCGGACGGGCGCGATCGAAGTGCAGGCCGGCGACGCGGTCTTTCTCGACGCGCAAGGGACGCGGGTCGAGGTCGGAGCCGATGGCCTCGAGAGCCTGGTCGCCTACACCGGCGCTGTCTCAGCGCCGGACCTGCTCCGCGATCTGAAGGGGGCGGGAACACCTGACACGGCCCATGACGAAAGCGAGCATGCTGGAGCCCAATCGATGCCCGATACTCGGCGCCCTCCTCCGCGAGAAGTGAATTGAGTCCGCTCGGGCGACTCGCGTTCGTCGGGAATTCGCTGCCGCGCCGCTGCGGCATCGCCACCTTCACGACGGACCTGCAGCAGGCGATGGAGCAATTGCAGCCACGCGAGCCATCCTGCATCGTCGCCATGACGGACCCCGATCACACCTACGACTACCCGGCCGCCGTCCGGCTTCAGATCAACGAGCGCAATCTCGAGGAATATCAGCATGCGGCGCACGTCCTGAACGTGGCAGGGTGCGAGGTGGTTTCGCTGCAGCATGAATTCGGCATCTTCGGCGGCGAGGCGGGCAGCCATATCCTGGCGCTTACCTCACGGCTGACCATGCCGCTCGTCGCGACGCTCCATACCGTGCTGGCGCAGCCAACATCGGCGCAGCGCCGCGTTCTCGAAGCTATCGTCGATGCTTCTTCGCGCATTGTCGTCATGGCCGAGAAAGGCAGGGAAATGCTGCGCAGCGTGTATCGAGTCGCGGCCGGGAAGATCGAGGTCATTCCGCACGGGACTCCCGATTGCGCGTTCGCCGAGCCCGACGAGGCGAAGGCCGCCCTCGGCTTCGCCGATCGACCGGTCATTCTGACCTTCGGACTGCTCTCCCCCGGCAAGGGCATCGAAGTGATGATCGACGCGATGCCCGAAATCCTCAGAACCAGCGCTGCGGCCGTCTATGTGGTGCTCGGCGCCACCCACCCGAATCTGATCCGTGATCAGGGTGAGACCTACCGGGACGGGCTCATGAGCCGGGTGCGAGCGCTTGGAATCGAGGACCACGTTGTCTTTCTCGATCGATTCGTCGACCAGGCGACGCTGCTGCGCTTCATCTCCATGTGCGATGTCTACGCCACCCCTTATCTCAACGAGGCGCAGATGACATCCGGCACCCTCGCGTACAGCTTCGGCTTGGGTAAAGCGGTCGTCTCGACGCCCTATTGGCACGCACGGGAGTTGCTCGGTGACGGCCGGGGCATACTCGTTCCCTTTGGCGATGCGGCGGCGCTCGGCCGCGAGACCGCGGCACTGTTGTGCGATGAGCGGCGGCGGCTGGCGATGCGCCAGCGCGCCTACGCGGACGGCAGGTCGATGATCTGGCCGAGAATTGCCGAGCGCTACCGCGCAGTCTTCGCGAGCGCAAGGAGAAGCGAGCAGCGGCAGATCGCGGCGCGGCAGGACGCGGGTGGCGCCCCCCGCGATCATCGGGCTCCCCGGGCCATCCCGATCGGGCACTTGCTGTCTCTCTGCGATGATACCGGCCTCCTCCAGCATGCGGTGCATTCCGTCCCGGATCGGTCGCATGGCTATTGCACCGACGACAATGCCCGGGCGCTGCTGCTCGCCTGCGCTCTCGGCGGGGCCGGCGAGTCGCCCCTGCCCGACATCCTGACGAGCCGGTTCGCCGCGTTTCTCCAGCACGCATGGAATCCCGACACGAGGCGGTTTCGCAACTTCATGGGCTTCGACCGACGCTGGCAGGGCGCCGAGGGGTCTGAGGACTGCCACGGACGTGCGCTCTGGGCATTGGGCGAGTGCGCGCAGCGCGATCGCGACCGTTCCCGGCGGCGATGGGCCGCGTCCCTGTTCGGCGAGGCGCTGCCGGCGGTGGAAAGCTTTCGCTCGCCGCGCGCATGGAGCTTCACACTGCTCGGCCTGGATGCCTACTGTGCCGCCGTCACGCAGGACACAGGCGCGCGGCGGCTCCGAGGGCTTCTCGCCGACAAGCTGATCGCCATTCTGGCGGCGGTCGGGACGCGCGACTGGCCTTGGTTCGAGGAGAGCCTCGCCTATGACAACGCGCGCCTGCCCCAGGCCCTGATCGCGACGGGATCCTCAACCGCGGAGCCGCGCTACCTCGGGGCCGGCTTCCGATCCCTGCACTGGCTCATGAGCCTGCAGACGACACCGGAAGGTCTCTTCAGACCCGTCGGCTCGCGAAGCTTCGGCGCCAGGCGGACTCACCCGCTGGCCTTCGACCAACAGCCCGTCGAAACCACCGCATCCATTTCCGCATGCCTCGCCGCCTGGCGGGTGGACGGTGAGATCATCTGGCGAGCGTACGCAGAGCGGGCCTTCGCATGGTTCTTCGGCAGCAACGATCTGTCCTTGTCGCTGATCGACCCGGAAACCGGCGGCTGCCGCGATGGGCTGCATCCGGATCGCCCCAACGAGAATCGCGGCGGCGAGTCTACCGTCTCCTGCCTGCTCAGTCTCGTCGAGATGCGTCAGCTCGGCCACCTCGGTGCCGAGCGCGCGAACCGCCCGCTGCAGCTGGCCGCCGGCGCCTGACAGCCTCGCATCACATGCCCGCCGGCAGGAGATAGCTTGTCACAGGTCACATTGCTGAGCCCTCAGACCCTCTCCCTGCATCCCGACCCGCAGAGAGTGGTGGTGCGCGACTTCAGGCCGAGCACCGACCCGCGAGACCTGCACCCGACGGATATGAGGCGGATGAACCACATCGTGCATCGGGTGTTGGAGCTCGATCCGCAGACCGCCCGCCAGCAACTGGCGCAGGTGCTGGAGAGCTTTCAGGGCCGCCATCGGCGGCTCCTCGCGACTTTCGAGGCGCGTACCGACAGCATGGAAGTCACCCACTCCGCCCAAGCTCCCCTCACCCGTGTGCAACGCCAGCTCATCGGCGCATACTTTCTGCACGAGTACTCCTTCGAAGCGGCGGCCCTCTTCAATCCGAGCATCGTCTCCCACCCCGATCAATCCGGCGTGCCGAGCGGCCAGCGCCGCTTCATCCTGAGCCTGCGGGCCGTCGGGGAAGGGCATGTTTCCTCGCTGACGTTCCGATCCGGAGTCCTCGCTGTCGATGGCACCGTGACGGTCGACCCCACCGCGCCTCTCGCGTCGATTCACTGCCTGCAGCGGCGAGTTCCCGATGCGCGGGAGGACTGCATCGAAGTCGGATTCGAGCCCGACAGCGACATCAGCGAGCGGGTGATCTTCCCGGTCACCGAGGCCCAATGCCACGGTATCGAGGATGCCCGCTTCGTCGACTTCGACGGCAACGGCGGGAAGACCTTCTACGCGACGTACACCGCCTACAACGGCAGGGCGATCAGGTCGGAGCTGCTGGAAACCGCCGACTTCGTGCGCTTCAGGATGACCCCCCTGACGGGCTCGGCCGCACGCAACAAGGGTATGGCCCTCTTCCCGCGAAGACTCGATGGCCGATACGCCATGATCGGGCGGCAGGACAACGAGAACCTGTACCTCATCCACTCGGACGATCTGTACTGCTGGGACGAGGGCGTGGCCATCCTGAGGCCGCAATTCCCCTGGGAGTTCGTCCAGATCGGCAACTGCGGCTCGCCCATCGAGCTCGACGAGGGCTGGCTCTTGCTGACCCATGGTGTCGGGCCGATGAGAAGATATTCCATCGGCGCGGTCCTCCTCGATAAGCAGGATCCATCGAGGGTTCTCGCCCGCTCTAGCGAGCCGCTGGTGCGCCCCGAGTTGTCGGACCGTGAGGGTTACGTCCCGAATGTCGTCTATACTTGCGGAGCCATGCGCCACGGCGACCGCATCGTGCTGCCCTATGCGGTCTGCGACACGTTCTCCCGCTTCGCGACGATCGAGATATCCGTGCTGCTGGGCGCAATGAGGCCTTGAGCCACCTCCACCCGCATCCATTGGAAGCCCAACATGAACCTCCATTTCACAATTGGACCGCTGGTATCACTGATTGCAGGCATCCTGATCCTCCTGGTACCGCGCCTGCTCAACTACATCGTCGCCATCTATCTGATCATTATCGGTCTGCTGGGACTGTTGGGCAGCGGGGCACTTGCCCTGCATTAGTCCCTGTCGCTCTCGATCGGCCATGTCCGCCGCATTTCGGTAGGGCTCGACTCGCGCGACTGCGGCAAATCGGCTTCTCGGCGCAACGCTTCGAGTCGATGCGGCGCGCGCTCATGCTGACGCGGGTCGGCTCTGGGACAGTAGCCGAGGGAGAACGGCCTGGAAATTCGCGTACTGGCGCCTGATGAACCGGTAGCACTCGCAGGACTGCTTCTCCAGGCCGCGCCGCTCGAGAACGCCGATGCGGCCGCGCCGATACGCGATCAGACCTTGGGCCTGAAGGTGGCGAGCCGCCCCGCTCACGCCCGCGCGGCGCACTCCCAGCAGGGGCGCCATCGCTGCCTGAGGCATTGAGAATTCCGCAGAGCCTGCGTAGTGATCCAGGGTCAGCAGCAATCGCGCCAGGCGCTGCTCTATGTCATGGTGCTGGCTGCAGGCCACCGACTGGCTGATCACCGCCAGAAACGCCCGCGCGTAGCTCAGAAGCAGCTGCTGCAGCGGGCTGCCGAAGCGCAGCTCGTTGCGCAGATCCTGTGCGCTCATTTTCATGGCGCCGCCCGCAAGTTGCACGACGGCCTGGTCGGGAGTGATGACGCCGCCGAGAAAGACATTGAGACCGACGATGCCTTCCCGGCCGATGATACCGACTTCCACCGTCCGGCCGTCTCCCATGCTGTCGATCATCGCGACGACGGCGTCCTCCGGAAAGTACACGTGCCTGATTTCCTGGTCGGCGCGATAGAGCGTCTGACCGCCCCGCAGCGTCACGTGCTCGAGCTTGGGAAGAACGCGGTTGTACTGGGTCGCGAGGAGCGCGGCAAGCACGCTGTTCTTCCTGATCGGCTTGGCGACCGGCGCGGCCGGTCGCTTCCTGCCTCTGGGTGCGCGAATCATTGCTGTCACCGTACCTGTGTCTGCGGGGGCGCGGACCGCTCCAACATGGGCGTGGTCGCATCAGCCGTCTGCTGACGCTGCTGCAGGCGCAATATCGCGGGCCACCCGGAGCACGACTCTGCCAGCAGGCGGCGCTCGAGTCCGTCCGCCGCCGCACAGAGCGGCGAGCGCTCGGCGGCAGTCCTGTTCCCGCGGCGTCGCCTGGGCCATAGCGAATGAAGCCGCACGTCAGGGCAACGTGCGCCGCGGCAGGTCGATGGTGAAAACACAACCTGAGCCGGGTACGTCGCGGACGCGGACAGTTCCATTGTTTGCCTCGACACCGCGGCGGCAGATGGCCAGCCCGAGCCCGAGTCCGGATCTATCCCCGCCAGCCTGCTCGAAGGGCCGGAACATCTGCTCGGCACTGCCAGGCGGCAGACCACCACAATGATCCTCGATGTCAATGAGGATGCGATCCGCGACCGCGTAGGCGTGCACCGAGACCTCAGTTCCGGGCTGAGTGAACTTGAACGCGTTCTGCAGCAGATTTGCGATGGCCGAAGAGAGCATGTCGCGGTCGACATCGATCGCAAGACGCTCGTCTATGACGGATGCCGTGAATCTGCACTCACGGGCGCGCGCCTCCAGCAGGGCCGAGGTCCCGATCTGGCCCATGAAATCGGCAAGGGAGATGAGCGCGTGGTGCGGCGGCAGTCCGGCGGCGACCCGAACGTCGGCGATGGATCGATCGACCAGCGTACGCAGCCCGATCAGGGCACGCTCGAGCGCCTTCCCGGTTGCCCCCGTCACCCCGAGATTGGCCGTTTTGAGGGCGGTGAAGGCGAGCGTCGCCGTGTGGGTGAGGTTGCGCAGCTCGTGTGCGAGAAATCCGAGCCTTTCACTCTGCGCCTGAACGCCGTAGCTCGCCGCGGCGCAAGAGCGCTGGTAGGAGTATTCCGTCACCGCATCGGCAATGCCGTTGTCGAGGCAGCGGTTGAGCGTTCGAAATTCGTCGATCTCGATGGGTGCGTTGACCTCGAACGCCAGATCCGTGATGGCCTGGCACAGATCGCCGTAGTCGTGGACGACCTGATCCACCGTAAAGCCCTTCTGCATCAGCTCGCGCCCGTGCAAAGCCGCGGCGGCGCTCATCTCGGACAATACCGGGCCGCCACCGGCCGGGCCTGACACCCAGCGGCTGCGCATGGGGTCGGAGGTCTGCTCGATCTCGAGCGTCTTGATCAGCTGATCAAGGAACAGCGGAATGCCGTGTGTGAGCTCGGCTGGGGTCACCCGAGGGGCGGACCTGCGAGCAACCTTGAGACGACAGCGTTCGATGAGATCGGCGCGATTGCTGGTGAGAAATTCGTGAAGCATCCGCTCAGTCTACGATGGATCGTCACCGGCTTATGTCTGGTCGCGTACATACGCGCTGATTACTGGCACGCCGCGCGTGGAACCCCATGATTTGTCGGTTCGAGCGCCACCCTGGCAATGCCGGGATGGGCCACAGAACGCGCTGGCGTGGATCCCGCGCGGTCCAGAACTCGAAGCCTTCGATGACTGTCCCCTGACGGTGATCGGGTGGCCCTCGGGCCCGGTCTTCCCGAGCCGGAAGTCGGCGGCGCATGCCCGGCTGAGCTGGTCCTTCACCGTGGTTCCCAACCCCGAGGGGCGCGGTCACTCCGGTGGTCCCCGGCGGAGTCCGCTATTCGCATGGTGACCCATGCCTCGCCCGGCATTCCGCCCCAGCTCGAATCGATGAAGCCCACCGTGACGAGTTCGCGCTCGGCAATCTCGCGCGCAAAACGATCCGCTCCGGGTCGCGAATCGGCACGCCAGAGCCTCCTCGAGATGCTGCGGGTGTACGCCGCCTGGACGGCGGATGCCCGAAGGCGGCGGCGAGGTGGCCCATGAAGTCAAGAGTTATGTCAACCGGAACCCGGATCCTCGCGGAACCAGCGGCCCTCGAAGCCGTTTGGCAATGGATAGCCATCACGGCAAGCCCGATCGAGCCAAGTGCCAAAGACAATTCAAAAGGTCTGGCGGAGAGGGTGGGATTACTCGGCCCCTCCTGGGCCTCGCCCCTTCGGGGACGGCGCTGCGCGCCGTTCAACCGCGCTCCGGCGCGGTTGTCGAACCCTATTGTTCATGCACGTGGGTTCGAACCCCACCCTGGAGATTCCCAGATGGTTTTGGAATTGGCGGAGAGGGTGGGATTCGAACCCACGTGCCGGTTTTACCCGACCATCCGATTTCGAGTCGGCGCCGTTATGACCGCTTCGGTACCTCTCCGTCCCTCAAAATCCCTCATCGAGGCCGCATTATGGTCAATGGACGCTGCTGGAGCGCCATGCGGCGGGACCCGGGAGCCGAGGGCTGGTATTCTAGCCCAGGCATTTGAGGACAGTGGGGATTTGCATTGACGGTGAAGGGCGTCCATCGGCATCTCCTGCCCGTCAGAGCGAGGGCTGTGGTCCTATTGGCCGCCACCACCCTGCTCACGGGCTGCGGCGCCCAACGACCCTCCGCCCTGCAGCAAATCCGCGCCCGCGGGGAGCTGCGCGTCGTCACCCTGAACCTCCCCACCTGCTACTACCTTGGCGCCCAGGGTCCCGAAGGGCTGGAGTACGACCTGGCCAGCCGGTTCGCCGCCGAGCTCGGCGTGCGCCTCAAGATCTTCGCCGTGCCGAGCGATGCGGCCATTCGCGAAGAGCTCGCGAAGGGCGAGGCCGATATCGCGGCGGCGCAGATCACCGCTACGCCGGCCTGGTCGAAGGTCGGGGAAGTGGCGGCCCCTTACGCCGAAATCCCCCAGCTCGTGGTCTACCGCCAGGGCGAGCCCGCCCCACGCGACACCCTGCAGCTCGAGACGGCGAAGCTCGCAGTGCGGGCCGATAGTCCGCAGGAGCGGCTGCTCGCCCGACTGAAGGCGATGTTCGCCCCGCACCTTACGTGGGTCGAGACAGCCCCCAGCACCGCGGATCCGCTCGAAGACGTCGATTCCGGCCAGGCGCGCTATGCAATCGTCGACGCGCGCACCTACTCCTACGCTCACCATCTTTACCCGGATATCAGGGTGGGCTTCACACTGCCGCGAAAGCGGCCGGTCCAGTGGGTCGTGCGCCGGGGCGGAACCGGGCTCGTCCAGGCCGTGAACCGCTTCTTCCACGAGATGAAGGTCTCCGGCCAGCTCGCTCACCTGATGCGGAAGAATTCCGGCGCGGCCACCTCGCTGCACTATCAGGCGCTGCGCCTGTTTCAGGTTTCGCTGACGCAGCGGCTGCCGCTCTACCGCGCCTGGTTCCAGGAGGCCGCCGCCAAGTACGGGCTCGACTGGCGGCTGCTCGCCGCGATCGGATTCCAGGAGTCGCACTGGGACCCGACGGCCACCTCGCCCAACGGCGCGGTGGGCGTCATGATGCTCACCGCCGACACCGCACAGGCGATGGGCATCAAGAATCGTGAGAACCCCAAGGAGAGCATCTTCGCGGGAGCCCGTTATCTCGCCGAAGTGCGCCACATGGTTCCGAAACACATCCCGGAGCCCGACCGCACCTGGTTCACGGTCGCGTCCTACAACGTAGGCTTCGGACACGTCGAGGACGCACGCATCATCGCCCAGGAGCTTGGCAAGGACCCGGACTCCTGGGCTGCCGTGAGCCAGGAGCTGCCCAAGCTGGCCGAGCCTCGCTGGTTCCTGCGCGCCAAATGCGGCTACGCCCAGGGATGGCAGCCCGTCGAGTACGTCGAGCGGGTGCGCCAGTTCATGCAGCTCCTCGAGTGGCAGCCCGACGAGAACCTGCCGAACGTGACCATCGCCGACGCGGAACCGTCCTGGAGCGTCGCCGGCAACGGCGGCTGATGCTCAACCGCGGCGCTGGGCGAAGAATTCCCTGAGAAGGGCTCCGCAATCCTCCATCAGCACGCCGCCAAACACGTCGACGCGGTGATTGAGGCCCGGCAGGGCGAAGATGTCAGTGACACTCCCTGCCGCTCCCGCGCGCGGATCCCAGGCACCGAAAACCAACCTGCGCACCCGCGCATGCACGATGGCCATCGCGCACATCGGACATGGCTCCAGCGTGACGTACAGCGTGGTGTCGGTGAGCCTGTAGCTGCCGAGCGCCACGCCTCCCGCGCGCAGGGCCTCGATCTCCGCATGCGCGGTGGGGTCGTTGGAGGCGATCGGGCGGTTCGCTCCGCCCGCGATCACGCGATCGCCGCTGACCAGCACCGCGCCCACCGGAACCTCGCCGGCCGAGCGGGCGCGGCCGGCCTGCTCCAGCGCGAGCCGCATGAAGTCGATGTCCCCTGACACTGATCGCCTCTTCAGGAATCGTGCGAGCCCGTCACCCGGGCCCGCAGGCGTCCGCTGGCGAGGCGGGCCTCGATCTCCTCGCCGGCAGACACCGAGCGGGCATCCGTCACCAGGGTGCCATCGTCCCGGGTCACGATCGCGAAGCCGCGCGCGAGAGTGGCGAGCGGGCTCGCGGCCTTGAGCGTCCGGTCCGCCAGATCGACCCGATGCCCGAGGCGCGACACGTACTCCTTCATGACACGGTCGAGTCGTGAATGAAGCCCTTCGTAGCGGCGTCGGTATTCCCGCGCGAGATGCTCGGGCGAATGCTGGATGAGGCTCGTGTAGGCGTCATTCAGGCGATGCCGCCGCGTATGCAGCACCGCTTGGGCCGCGCTCGTCAGCCGCTGCTCGAGATCATCCAGACGCTGCGCCTGGTGGGCGAGCCGCAGTCCCGGATGCGCCTGCTTGAGGCGCATACTGACATTTGCAAACTGAGTCGATGCGACGCGCAGCTCGCGTTTCATGCAGGCGGTGATGCGCGCCTCCATCCGAGACAGAGCCTCCAGGCAGGAGGCCCGATCAGGGGCGACGAGCTCCGCCGCCCCGGAAGGTGTCGGCGCGCGCGCATCGGCTGCGAAGTCGGCGATGGTGAAGTCGATCTCGTGGCCGATACCGGTGACCACCGGAATGGCGCACGCCCGCACCGCGCGCGCCACCCGCTCGTCATTGAACGCCCACAGATCCTCGAGCGAGCCTCCGCCCCGCGCCAGGATCAGCACGTCGCAATCCCCGCGCGCGGAAGCAAGCTGCAATGCCTGCACGATCGCCGGCGCCGCCGCCGCGCCCTGCACGGGCGTCGGATGAACCAGGACCGCGGCGGGCGGAAACCGCCGCGCCAGGATGTTGAGGACGTCCCGCACGGCCGCCCCCGTCGGTGAGGTGACCACCGCGATCCGCCGCGGGAACCGAGGCAGGCTGCGCTTGCGCTCGCTGGCAAACAGGCCCTCGCCGGCAAGCTTCGCCTTCAGCCGCTCAAACTCCCGCTGCAGGGCGCCGAGGCCGGCCTCCTCCAGGTGGTCCACGATGAGCTGGTAATCGCCGCGAGGCTCGTAAAGACTCACCCGTCCGCGGGCCACGACGTGCTGGCCGGCCTTGGGCGTGAACCCCAGCGCCGCGTTCTTCAGCCTGAACATCGCGCACCGCACCTGGGCGTCGCGGTCCTTCAGAGAGAAATACCAGTGTCCGGAGGACGGCTGGGAGAAGTTCGAGAGTTCCCCTTCCACCCAGACGACCCCCAGGCCTCGCTCGAGCAGCGTGCGCACCTCCTTATTGAGGCGCGAGACCGTGTAGAGGCTGCGGCCGGGCGCGGCTTCCGGCTCCGTACCGGGAAAGAGGCTGGCGGGCATGGCCGGTCACCATAGCACGAGGTTTACCGCGGCGTCCCCCGTGCGTAGAATTAGCTATGCGAATTCTCGAAGAAGCCCTCACCTTCGACGACGTCCTGCTGGTCCCGGCATACTCGGAAATCCTGCCTCGGGAAGTGGATCTCGGGACGCGCGTCACCCGCCGGATTCGGCTCAACTTACCCCTGCTCTCGGCCGCCATGGACACGGTCACGGAGGCCCGGCTCGCGATCACCATCGCCCAGGAAGGCGGCATCGGCATCGTTCACAAGAGCATGACCATCGAAGCGCAGGCGCGCGAGGTCGGCCGCGTGAAGAAATTCGAGAGCGGCATCATCAAGGACCCGATCACCGTCTCTCCCAACACCACCATCCGCGAGGTGCTCGACCTCACGCGCTCGCGCGGCATCTCCGGGGTGCCGGTGGTCGTCGGCCGCAAGGCCGTCGGCATCGTCACGCACCGCGACCTGCGTTTCGAGCGGAAGCTCGACGCGCCCGTCTCCTCGGTCATGACTCCGCAGGACCGCCTGATCACCGTGCGCGAGACCGCCCCGAAGGAAGAGGTGCTGGCGCTCCTGCACAAGCACCGCATCGAAAAGGTTCTGGTCGTCAACGGGGATCACGAGCTCACCGGCATGATCACGGTCAAGGACTTCCAGAAAGCGACGGAATTCCCGCGCGCGTGCAAGGACGATCGGGGCAGGCTCCGCGTAGGCGCAGCCGTCGGCACCACTCCCGACACCATGGACAGGGTCGCGGCGCTGCGCGAGGCGGGCGTCGACGTGGTGATCGTCGATACGGCGCATGGACATTCGCGCGGCGTCATCGCGACGGTGGAGCGCATCAAGTCCCAGTGGGCCGACCAGCAGGTGATCGCGGGCAACATTGCCACCGGCGAAGCCGCTCTCGCCCTCGTCGCTGCCGGGGCGGACGGCGTGAAGGTCGGCATAGGCCCCGGGTCCATTTGCACGACACGCATCGTGGCCGGCGTCGGCGTGCCGCAGATCTCCGCCGTAGCCAATGTGGCGGAAGCGCTGCACGACAGCGACGTGCCAGTCATTTCCGACGGCGGGATCCGGTTCTCCGGCGACATCGCCAAGGCGATCGTCGCAGGCGCCCACGCCGTCATGATCGGCAGCCTCTTCGCCGGGACCGAGGAGTCGCCCGGAGAGGTGGAGCTCTATCAGGGCGCATCCTACAAATCCTATCGCGGCATGGGGTCGCTCGGCGCGATGGCGGAGCGCCACGGCTCAGCCGACCGTTACTTCCAGGACGCCTCGACGGAGCTAGAGAAGCTCGTCCCCGAGGGCGTCGAGGGCCGCGTGCCCTACAAGGGTAGCGTCGTCACGATCCTGCAGCAGCTCGCCGGAGGTCTGCGGGCCGCCATGGGCTACACGGGAAGCCGCAACATTACGGATATGCGCACCCGTCCGACATTCGTGCGTATCACCAACGCCGGCGTTCGCGAGAGCCACGTTCACGACGTGACGATCACCAAAGAGGCGCCCAATTACCGGGTGTCCTAGGCGCACATGGCCAGCGTCGCCCGATCAGCCGGCTCACCCACGGCAACACGCGCGGACATCCACGCTCACCGCGTCCTGATCCTCGATTTCGGAGCGCAATACACCCAGCTCATCGCCCGGCGGGTGCGCGAGCTCGGGGTCTACTGCGAGATCCATCCCTGGGACATCACGGACGCGGAAGTCCGCGCATTCCAGCCCCGAGGCGTGATTCTCTCGGGAGGGCCGGAGTCGGTCACGGACGTCAGTCCGCCGAAGGCGCCCGACGCCGTATTCACTCTCGGGGTACCGGTGCTCGGCATCTGCTACGGCATGCAAACCATGGCGCAGCAGCTCGGCGGACGCGTGGTAGCGTCGACGGAGCGGGAGTTCGGTTACGCCGAGGTGACGGTGACCGGCCCCAGCCGGCTGCTCGAGCACCTGGAGGACCGCCGCGACTCCGGAGGCCGCGCCGTTCTCGATGTCTGGATGAGCCATGGCGATCGGGTGGGCGCGCTGCCTGAAGGCTTCACGGTCACCGCCGCGACCGCCTCCATTCCGTTCGCCGCCATGAGCGATGAGGGCCGGCGCTTCTACGGCGTGCAGTTCCATCCCGAGGTCACGCATACTCCCCAGGGCGCGCGCCTCCTCGAGCGCTTCGTGCGCGAGATCTGCGGTTGCGATGCGCTCTGGAGCACGGGCAACATCATCGAGGACGCGATCGAGCGCGTCCGTGCCCAGGTCGGCGACGGCAAGGTTCTGCTCGGACTGTCGGGCGGAGTCGACTCCTCCGTCGTCGCCGCGCTGCTGCACCGCGCGATCTCGGATCAGCTCGTCTGTGTGTTCGTGGATCACGGACTCCTGCGTCTCGGCGAAGGCGACCAAGTGATGGCCACATTCGCCGAGCACCTCGGCGTGCGCGTCATCCGTGTGGATGCGCAAGAGCGCTTCCTCTCGGCGCTCGCCGGCGTCGAGGACCCGGAAGCCAAGCGCAAGATCATCGGGCGCACCTTCGTCGAGGTGTTCGACGAGGAATCCCGCAAGCTCGCTGGGGTGAGCTTCCTCGCCCAGGGCACGATCTACCCCGATGTCATCGAGTCGGCGGGGGCGCGCACCGGTAAGGCACACGTCATCAAGTCGCATCATAACGTCGGGGGCCTGCCCGAGAAGATGCACCTGAAGCTCGTGGAGCCGTTGCGGGAGCTCTTCAAGGACGAGGTCCGCAGGCTGGGCGTCGAGCTGGGACTGCCTCGGGAGATGGTCTATCGCCATCCGTTCCCGGGTCCGGGCCTCGGCGTACGGATACTCGGCGAGGTCCGCAAGGACTACGCCGATCTCTTGCGCCGCGCCGACGACATCTTCATCGAAGAGCTGCGCAGACACGACCTCTACGACCGCACCAGCCAGGCGTTCGCGGTATTCCTGCCGGTCCGTTCGGTCGGCGTGATGGGCGACGGCCGCCGCTACGATTACGTCGTCGCCTTGCGCGCCGTCGAGACAGTGGACTTCATGACCGCGCACTGGGCGCGGCTGCCTTACGAGTTCCTGGACCACGTCTCCCGCCGCATCGTCAACGAGGTTGCCGGCATCTCCCGGGTCGTCTACGACATCTCCGGCAAGCCGCCTGCGACCATCGAGTGGGAATAGACGGGCTTCCATCATAACCCGGACAACCCGCTCGACCCTATCCCAGCGACAATCGGTCCCAGGGTCCCGACCATTCGCAGGGTCGGCCCTTGGTGCGAAAGGAGGTCAGGTCCTGGGCCACTGAGAGACTCACGTAGGTGTCGACCCCCTCGAACGTGTCTATTCCCGCCGGACCCGAGCCATGCCAGCACAACGTCGCGGCGTCGGGTAGCAGATGCACGGGCACTTCCTTCCCCGCCACGATTGCGTGGTCATGCCATGCGCCATTTCGGTCATAGATGAAGTGCGAGCGGCGCCACTCCTGAACCATGTCGACGTCGATGCGTCCGTAAGCATTCCGTATCAGCCACATGAAAGTCCAGAAGCGCATTCCCATGAGATTCAGCCCGAAGTAGCTGGGATTCTGCTCCCCGTTGCCGTGCTGCCGCATCGGGTGGGCGGGGTCATGGACGTTGTCCTCGTTGTAGCTGTCCGGGGCCTCGACATTGTTGGTGGAGGCGATGTAGTGGCCTCCTTTCTCACCCATCTGCCCCGGAACGCGTATGGCGTAGCGCGCGATGCCCCGCTGATCCGCCGGAATGCTCTCGATCACAAACGCCTCATTGCGGTCGGATACCACCCAGTTGGCACCACGCGTGCACTTGCCGATGACGATCCTGAGACCGGACCTGGCGCGATACTCGGGACGCCCGATGGTGAGCAGCTCGACGGCATGGCGGGCGCTGTCCGCGAACGCCGCGCCGTAGAAGTTGCCGACCTGCCAGTCCAGACCCGGTCTGCGATAGCCGGAGAAGGGATGGGCCAGGGTCGGTCCGAGGATACCGATGCCACCGCCCGCGTAGCCGCTGACGGTCACGCCGCGATCGTTTTGCGCGTGCTCGCTGCCGATCTCTCCGGCGGAGTCCGTGACCGTGTAGCGGTGTGCTCGCGGGTCGCTCGGCCTGACGATGAACGAGACCAGATATTCCTGCGGGAAGAAATGCTGGTCCTCGGAGCTGACGTGGATGCTCTTTCCGTCCCGCGTGGCCGGCCCCAGAATCACCGCGCCGCTGCAGCTATGGACCCCGCAATCCGCCGTCACCTCGGCGAGCGTCGCGGCAGGCGGTCTGCCTTTGAGGCCGAAATAGCTGTTGATCATCATGATCTTGTCGAAATGGCCGAGCTCGCGGGCGAACACGGAGCGCGCCAGCTCCGGCGCGGCGCCGTCGGCGATGCCATGCATCAGCTCCAGAGCTTCCGGCACGAGGAGATCGTAGTAGGCCTCCTGCTGCCGGAGGTAGGCGGTCATGACTTCCGGGCTGCCCTGCACGGGCAGCAGCTCGCGATACCATCCCTCGTACACCCAGCGGATGAGGTCCGCGGCCCGCTCCCCGTATTGCCTCCCGATCTGGTGCCAGGAGCCGGTCAGTTCGCCCAGGTAGCGCGGATGCGGCTCATAAGGCGGGTAGCCCGCGGCAATCCGGTATCTTCCGAGATTGAAGTTCCGGCCGGTCCACTCCGGTGGATAGCTTCGGCTCGGCGCGGCTGCAACGGGCAACTCCCGCGCGGGCGCGCTCGGAGAGCCGCTCCAGGCCGGAGACGGACGGGCACCCAGGGCCGCCGCAGCACTTGCCGATGCCGCGGCCCGGATCAGTTCCCGCCGACTGAGCTTGTTGGGAAACTGCGGATCATCAGCCATCGGGTCCCCCTGGGTTCGGCACCGGTCCGATTGGACGCATCGTTTTCGCAGCCGGCCGCCAGAATGGGAGCGGCCTATATCGGCATCTTAATGCGGGGCGGGGCACGGCGCCATCGCGTGTCGGCAGCACGTCGAACTCGCGAATGCCGGTAGCATGGAGGAGCGCATACAAGCTGGAACGCGCTGCGGTGCCAATGTCCACCCCTTCATTACAGGTGGCGACTACCGACCAGCCGTGCTCTGACGAGATCCGTAGCCAGTGCGAAGAGCTGCTGATCAGCCGCTCCCGCCGCATTCATCAGGCGGCAGTACAAATGCGGCTCGACATCAGCCAACCATACACTTCCCCTCCTCTGGGCGGGAGTCCCGTCACTCGTAGATTACTGGTTTATCAGCCATTTAGCGATCTGCAGGCAGCTTCGGATCGACGAGGCCAATGACTTCCAACTACTGGCCGCCAGCGGAACCGAATGCGCGGGCACGGTCTCCGCGCACCCGGATCGCGAATGGACGCCGGCGAATGGCGTCAACCGACTATCCAGGCGTCTCGAAGCCTGGCCGCGGCACGTCCCTTGCCGGAACGGGAGTATCATTCCTGGATTGCGCAGGCAGGGGGTTGGCCTTGAGCTCGGATCGCTACGACCTCATCGTAATCGGAAGCGGACCGGGAGGCGCCTCTCTCGCCCACCGGCTGGCCCCGACCGGCAAGCGCATCCTCATCCTGGAGCGCGGCGATTACCTGCCCCGCAGCGAGAAGAACTGGAGCCCCCAGGCGGTGTTCGTCGACGGCGCATACCAGGCGCACGAGACCTGGACCAACGCCGCGGGAGACACCTTCAGTCCGGCGCTCCATTACTACGTCGGCGGAAACTCCAAGATGTACGGCGCGGCGCTATTCAGGCTGCGTGAGCGCGACTTCGGTCAGGTAGTGCATGCCGGCGGAATCTCGCCGGCGTGGCCCCTGGGGTACGATGCCTTCGAGCCCTACTACACGCAGGCGGAGCAGTTGTTTCACGTCCACGGCCAGCGGGGCGAGGACCCGCTGGAGCCCTGGAGCAGCGCTCCCTATCCGCACCCCCCGGTGAGCCACGAGCCCAAGGTCGCGCAGCTGGCCGAGCACCTGCGCGGCATCGGGCTTCATCCATTCCATCTTCCGCTCGGCATCCTGCTGGATGAGAAGGACGGCAAGCCGACGCCGACCAGCACGTGCATGCGGTGCAGCTTCTTCGACGGCTTCCCCTGCCTTCTCAACGGCAAGGCTGACGCCCAGGTCATCTGCATCGATCCAATGCTGGCGCAGCATCCCAACGTCACGCTCCTCACGAATGCCTACGTGTCCAAGCTCGGCACCGATGCCTCCGGCAAAACCGTCGATACCGTTCATGTCACACGTGAAGGCCGCGAAGAGCGCTACCGCGCGGACATCGTCGTCGTCGCCTGCGGCGCTCTGTCCTCCGCGCTGCTGCTCTTGCGCTCGGCCAATGACGCACACCCCCAGGGACTGGCGAACGGCTCGGGCCAGCTCGGCCGCAACTACATGCGCCACAACATGAGCGTGCTGATGGCTGTGATGCGGGAGGTCAATGACACTGTCTTTCAGAAGACGCTGGCATTCAGCGACTTCTACTTCGGCGCCGATGATTGGGACCATCCCCTCGGACTCGTGCAGATGTGCGCCACCAGCCACGAGGAGCAGATCCGCGGCGAATCGCTGCCGCAATGGCTCGAATGGCTGCC
>DASTAC010000141.1:0-5080 GCA_035713045.1 Steroidobacteraceae bacterium | reverse complement strand
ACGCCCCGGCGCCCTGCTTCTGATCAGCCATTGTTCAATACTTCCTCGAAATTAAGCTTTGCCCGGAGGCGCGTTCAGCTTCACGGCCTGCTTGCGCGGACCCTTGCGCGTACGGGCATTGGTGCGGGTGCGCTGGCCGCGCACCGGCAGGCCCCGGCGGTGCCGGATGCCGCGGTAGCAGCCCAGGTCCATCAGCCGCTTGATGTTCATGGAAACCTCGCGGCGCAGGTCGCCCTCGACGGCGAACTTGGCGATCTGCGAGCGGATGGCATTGACCTCGTTCTCCGTGAGGTCCTTGACCCGGGTGTGCGGGTTGACTCCCGCCGCCTCGCAGGCGCTGTGCGCACGCGCACGGCCGACGCCGTAGATGTGAGTCAGTCCGACCCACACGTGCTTGTTCATCGGGATGTTGATGCCGGCTATGCGTGCCATTGTATCTTTACCGTCGCCGCGGGAAAAACGGCGTATTTTACAGGAATTTCGCTAAAAATGCTCGAGTCGCCGCCGCCGCTCAGCCCTGACGCTGCTTGTGGCGCTGGTCCGAGCAGATGACGTAGACCACGCGCCGGCGGCGCACGATCTTGCAGTTCTTGCAGATCTTCTTGACCGAGGGTCTGACTTTCATAGGTGCTTATCCGCTTGAGCCCGCACGGTCGCCGCCGGGCGGGTTGTACTGTCATGCGCTGCGCGCACCTGCTCCACGGGTCGAAGCGACCCGCTCGGTGCAGCGGCGCTGCGCGCCGAATCAATGAGCCCTCTCATCGCCTTAGCCGCTCGACCCGGACCGGCCATACCCGAGGAGGTTCGCCTTCTTCAGGAGTCCGGGGTAGTGGTGGGACATGAGGTGCGCCGAAAGCTGCGCCCGGAAGTCCATCACCACCACGACGACGATCAGGAGCGAGGTGCCGCCGAAGGCGAACGGGGTGCCCTGCTGAGCGACCAGGAACTCCGGCAGGATGCACACGGCCGCAACGTAGAGCGCGCCCCAGAGCGTCAGGCGCGTCAGCACCTTGTCGATGTAATCGGCAGTCTGCTGGCCGGGGCGGATGCCGGGGATGAACGCGCCGGACTTCTTCAAATTGTCCGCGGTATCGCGGGAATTGAACACCAGCGCCGTGTAGAAGAAGGCGAAGAAGATGACGAGCACGCCGTAGATCACCATCTGCAGCGGCTGGCCGTAGCCGAGGGCGGCCGCGATCTCCTGCATGTAGCCGGCGAACTGGCCCTTGCCGGTACCGACGAAGCTAGCGATCGTGGCCGGGAACAGCAGCAGGCTCGAGGCGAAGATCGGCGGGATGACTCCCGACATGTTGATCTTGAAGGGCAGATGGCTGCTCTGCGCCGCGTACATGCGCCGCCCGACCTGGCGCTTGGCATAATTGACGGTGATGCGCCGCTGTGCGCTCTCCATGAACACCACGAAGAAGGTCACCGCAACCACGATGATGACGAGGAGCAGCGCGAACGGGCCCTGCATCTCGCCGCTGCTCACCTGCGCGAACATCCCGCCGATCGCCGACGGCAGGCGCGCCACGATGCCGGCCAGAATGATCATGGAGATGCCGTTGCCGATGCCCCGCTCGGTGATCTGCTCGCCGAGCCACATGAGGAACATCGTGCCGGTGGTCATGGTGATGGTGGCCACCAGCAGGAACTGCGGGCCGCCCATCAGCGTCATGCCTCCCTTGACCAGGGCGCCGGCGGCGGCGAAGGACTGCACGACGGCGAGGATGAGCGAGCCGTAGCGGGTGTATTCCGTGATCTTGCGCTGCCCCGCCTGGCCCTCCTTGCGCAGCTCCATCAGGCTCGGCACCACCATCGACATCATCTGGATGATGATCGAGGCCGAGATGTACGGCATCACGTTCATCGCGAAGATCGACATGCGCTGCAGCGCGCCGCCGGAGAAGAGATTCGCGATCCCGAAGATCGTCCCGGATTGCTCGCTGAAGAAGCGCGCGACCTGCGCCGGATTGATACCCGGCACCGGGATGAAAGTGCCGATCCGGTAGACGATCATGGCGCCGATCAGGAACAGCACGCGCGCGCGAATCTCCCCGAATCGGGCAGCTTCGCCGAGTGCGGCGGCTGGATTACCTAGTGTCGATTTCGCCACGATTACGCTGTCTTACGGTCCGTCTCGATGAAAACGATGGCCTGCGGCGGTCCGCCGGAAGTCCGTCAGGCCTCGTCGATGATCTTGCCGCCGGCGGCTTCGATCGCCGCCCGCGCGCCCTTGGTGACCTTGATGCCCTTGAGCGTCACCGCCTTGGTGATCGCGCCCGAGAGCACGACCTTGGCGCGCTCGGCTTCCGCCGGCACGACGCCGGCCTTCTTCAAGGCCTCGAGGTCGACGGCCTCCCCTTCGACGCGGGCGAGCTCGCTGAGCCGCACCTCGGCGCGGGTCGCCGCCATGGCGGAGCGGAAGCCCACCTTCGGCAGCCGCCGCTGAATCGGCATCTGGCCGCCCTCGAAACCCACCTTGTGGTAGCCGCCCTTGCGCGCGCGCTGACCCTTGACGCCTCGGCCGCAGGTCTTGCCCTGGCCGGCGGAGGCGCCGCGTCCCACGCGCAGCCGGGGCCGCTTGGCGCCGGGCGCGGGCTTGAGTGTGTTGAGTCGCATATCTTTGAAGCCCTTCTCTAGCTCGCGCGCTCGACCTTCAGGAGGTGCACGGCGGCCTGGATCATGCCGCGGTTCTCCGGAGTGTCGGCGACGGCGACCGTCTGATTGATGCGGCGCAGTCCGAGTCCCCGCGCGCTGGCGGCGATGCTGGCGAGCTGCCCGTGCAGGCTCTTGACGAGCGTGACCTTCAGCTCCTTGCGTTGTGCTGCGTTCATGCGCGTCAGCCCGTGATCTCGTCCAGACTCTTGCCGCGCTTCGCCGCGATGTCCTCCGGCGAGCGGATCTGTGCCAGCGCATTCACCGTCGCGCGCACCACGTTGATGGGGTTGCGCGAGCCGTAGCTCTTCGCGAGCACGTTGCGGATACCGGCGCACTCGAGCACCGCGCGCATCCCGCCGCCCGCGATGACCCCGGTACCTTCCGAGGCCGGCTGCATCAGCACCCGCGTGGCGCCGTGCACCCCTTTGACCGCGTAATACAGCGTGTCGTTTCGCAGTGCGACGTTGACCATGCTCTTGCGCGCCTGCGTCATCGCCTTGGAGATGGCGACCGGCACCTCACGTGCCTTGCCGAAGCCGAAGCCCACCCGGCCGGCGCCATCGCCTACCACGGTGAGAGCCGTGAAGCCGAATTGCCGGCCGCCCTTGACGACCTTCGCCGTGCGATTGACCGCGACGAGCTTCTCGAGGAGCTCGTCCTGGGCCTGGCCCTTTTCCGCTCTTGCCATATGTGTCGTCTACCTTGGCCTGATCAGAATTCGAGACCCGCTTCGCGCGCGGCCTCGGCGAGCGCCTGCACGCGCCCGTGAAATTGGAATCCCGCGCGATCGAAGGCGACCTTCTTCACGCCCGCGGCCTGCGCACGCTCCGCGATGGCGCGGCCGACGGCCTTCGCCGCATCGACGTTGCCGGTGCCCTTGAGGCCCTGCCGCACCGCCTCCTGCAGAGTCGAGGCGGCCGCGATCACGGTCGCCCCGGCGGGATCCGTGACCTGTGCGTAGATGTGGCGCGGTGTGCGATGGACCGTGAGGCGCGCAATGCCCAGCTCGCGGATGCGCGACCTCGTCTTGACGGCCCGGCGCAGGCGCCGGTCCTTCTTGGAGGTGATCATTTCTTCTTGCCCTCCTTGAGGGAGATCTGCTCGTTCGCGTAGCGCACGCCCTTGCCCTTGTACGGCTCCGGCGGCCGGATGTCGCGGATCTTCGCGGCGACCTGCCCCACCTTCTGCAGATCGACGCCCTTGATGACGATCTCGGTCTGGCTCGGCGTCTCGATGGTGATGCCCTCGGGGATCGGGAAATTCACCGGATGGGAGAACCCGAGCGTGAGGTTGAGCACCTTGCCCTGCACCGCCGCGCGAAACCCGACGCCCACGAGCTCGAGCTTCTTCTCGTACCCCTTGGTCACGCCCTGCACCATGTTGGCGAGGTGCGCGCGCGCGGAGCCGGCGAAGGTGCGCGCCTGGCCGGGATCGGTATAGGTCACCTCGAGGCGCTTCTCCGCCTGCACGACGGTGACGCCCTGCCCCACCGTGAGGCTGAGCGAGCCCTTGGCCCCCTTCAGCGTCACGGAGCTGCCCGCGATCGTCGCGGTGACGCCCTGAGGCAACGGGACGGGCGCTTTGGCAATTCTCGACATGGATTGCTCTCCGTTACGCCACGATGCAGAGCACTTCGCCGCCCTGCCCGATGGAGCGCGCCTGCCGATCGGTCATCACGCCCTTCGGCGTGGACACGATCACGGTCCCCATGCCGCCCAGCACCTTCGGCAGCTCGTCCTTGCCGCGGTAGATCCGCAGCCCGGGCCGGCTGACACGCTCCAGGCGGTCGATGACCGGGCGGCCCTCGAAGTACTTCAGGCCGATGATGAGGGTCGGCAGCGCCTTGGCGCCGCTCTCCTCGTCGAGGCGGAAGTCGGCGATGTAGCCCTCGTCCTTCAGCACCTTCACGATCGCGGTCTTCAGCTTCGAGGACGCGAGGCGAACCTCGGCCTTGCCCGCGGTCTGGCCGTTGCGGATGCGCGTGAGGAGATCGGCGATCGGATCGGTCATGCTCATGTGGCGTTCCTCACCAGCTCGCCTTCGACAGGCCCGGGATCTCGCCGCGGTTGGCGACCTCGCGGATCTTCACCCGCGATAGGCCGAACTTGCGGTAGACCCCGCGCGAGCGGCCCGTGATCGCGCAGCGGTTGCGGCCGCGCGACGGGCTCGCATCCCGCGGCAGCGACTGCAGCTTCGCTTGGGCTCCTGCGCGCTCCTCGGGGGATGTCTTGGGGCTGCGGATCAGCTCTTTGAGCTGTGCCCGCTTCGCCGCGTATCTCTTCACGATCTTGGCGCGACGCTTCTCGCGCTCGACCATGCTCGTCTTCGCCATAGGCGTACCGGTTCCTCTTACTTCCGGAAAGGGAAGTTGAAAGCCTCGAGCAGAGCTCGGCCCTGACGGTTGTCCTTCGCCGTCGTC
>DASTAC010000140.1:0-12125 GCA_035713045.1 Steroidobacteraceae bacterium | reverse complement strand
GACGACGTCGGGCTTCCGATCTGCGATCCATTGCTTGGAGAAGTCATAGCCGGCGAACAGGGGCTTCCAGTAGGGCTCGGTCGCGCGCCCGTTGTCGAGAGCCGCGCCTATCGCGGGAACGTGCGACGTGGCGGCGCCGGCGGTGATGCGAGCCACTACTTGCCCTCCTCGTTCGGGCCCTCGCGGGACGGGATTTCGCCGACGCGGCGGTTGCCTTCGGGCGACCTCCCGCCCTGCAACATCATGGTCGCGTAAGCCTCCTGGGTCATGCCGGTCATCGTGGCCGCGGTGTGCTGAAAACTCTTGCCATCCGTTGAGAAGAGCTTCGACAGGAAATAGATGTTGCCGCCGAGCCCGATCATGCGGTTGTAGTCACGCGCGAGCACGGCGCGCTTTTGATCCTCCGACATCGGCCACTCGTCCAGGTATGCACGCTCGTCGCTCTTGAAGCGCTTCCGGTTCTCCGCTTTCATCAGGGACATGCAGAACTGGTTCAGGTGGTAGCCCTTGCGCGCCTGATCCGCATCGAAGATCACGGTGCCGGGAATGTCGGAATAGGGTTTGTCGAGTGACATGGGATTGTGCCATTACCGTTCGAAATAGAGCCGGCCGGGATTGTCGACCAGCAGTCTCTGCCGCAGCGCCGCCGTAGGGGCGATCCGCGGCACGTAATCGAGCAGCTTGCCGTCATCCGGCATGTGGGCCTTGAGGTTCGGATGCGGCCAGTCGGTGCCCCAGAGCACCCGGTCGGGGAAGGTCTCGACCAGCCTGCGGGCGAAAGGCGCGACGTCCTCGTACCCCGGCGGACCTGCCTTGGAGAGCCGCTCCGGACAGCTCACCTTGGACCACACGTTCGGATGCTCCCGCATCAGGCGGACGAACAGCTCGAACTCAGGGCCGTCGACCGGCCTCGTCACATCCGGGCGTCCCATGTGATCGACGACGACGGTGGTGGGGAGCGAGGCGAAGAAGTCATAGAGCTGCGGCAGCTCCGCGGCCTCGAAATAGATGACGATGTGCCAGCCGAGGGCGGCTACGCGCCCGGCGATTTCCTCGAGCACCTCCCGCGGGGTGGTGTCCACCAGGCGCTTGACGAAGTTGAAGCGCGCTCCGCGCACCCCGGCGGCATCGAGGGCGCGCAGCTCAGCGTCGGTGACGCTGCGCGCGACCGAGGCGATGCCGCGCGCCCGTCCCCCGGAAGCGCGCAACGCGTCGACGAGCGCCCTGTTGTCGGTGCCGTGGCAGGTGGCTTGCACGATGACATTGCGCTCCAGGCCGAGGAAGTCGCGCAGCGCCCAGAGGTGCTCCTTGGAGGCATCGCAGGGGGTGTACTTGCGCTGCGGCGCATAGGGAAATTGGGCGCCGGGCCCGAACACGTGGCAATGGGCATCGACGGCGCCCGGTGGCGGCACGTAGTCGGGCTTTGAGGGAGTGGGATGGTAGCAAAGCCAGTCGCGGTCCATCGTGAACCCGCCGGAGGCGCCGCTCGCAGCCCACCCTGGGCCGCCGGGTACGAGGAGCGTGCTCATTTGCCCCTGGCCTCGAGGAGCGCGTTCAGGCGCGGAAACACGCGCCGCGCGTTCTTCTCGAATATCCGACCCTTGTCGGCCTGGGAAATCGGCAGCGCATCGATGTACCGCTTCGTATCGTCGAAATGAAAGCCCGTCTGGGGATCGATGCCGCGCACGGCGCCCACCATTTCCGAGCCGAAGAGGATGTTGTCGATGTCGATCACGCGGACGAGCAGATCGATGCCTGCCTGGTGGTACACGCACGTATCGAAGTAGACGTTCTTCATGACGTGCTCGCCGAGCGGCGGACGCTTCAGCATGTCGGCGAGACCGCGGTAGCGGCCCCAGTGATAGGGCACCGCCCCGCCCCCGTGCGGAATGATGAATCTCAGGGCCGGGAAGTCGCGGAAGAGGTCCCCCTGGATGAACTGCATGAATGCCGTGGTGTCGGCGTTGATGTAGTGGGCGCCCGTCGCATGGAAGCAGGGATTGCAGGAGGCCGAGACATGCACCATCGCCGGCACGTCGAGCTCGACCATCTTCTCGTAGAACGGGTACCAGTGCGGGTCGGTGAGAGGCGGAGACTTCCACCAGCCGCCCGAGGGGTCGGGATTGAGGTTGCAGCCGACGAAGCCGAGCTCCCGCACGCAGCGCTCGAGCTCGCGCACGGAGTTCGCGATCGGCACTCCCGGGGACTGCGGCAGCTGACACACACCGGCGAAATTGTCGGGGTAGAGGTCGATGACGCGCTTGATGAGATCGTTGTTGGCGCGGGTCCAGGCGGCCGACACCTCCTCATCGCCGATGTGATGCCCCATGGCCGAGGCCCGGGGGGAGAAGAGCGTGAGATCGCCGCCCCGCTCTCTCTGCAGCCTCAGCTGGTTCGTCTCGATGCTCTCTCGAATCTCATCGTCGGAGATCCGGCCCGGCGCGGCCGGCGGCAGCGTCGGGTCCTTCAGGCGCGCGGTCTGAGCCTCGCGAAACCGCTGGTGCGCCGCCGGCGCCGTCGTGTAATGGCCATGGCAATCGATGATCATGCGGTCTCCACTGCTTCGGCCGCGCCCGCAGCGAGCAGGGCATCCAACAAGCTCGCGAGCGAAGCCGGCGACCCCGCCGGGCGATGCGCCGCGGCCCAGTCCTGCCTGCTCGCACAGGCGATACTCATCAAGGGATCCACGCCCGCGCCGGCGACCGCCTGCGCGGCTTCGCGCATCTCCTCGGCGCGCCGGCGGCCGTGCTCCAGGGAGCGCGAGATCATGTAGGCCGCGATCCGCTCCCAGTCCTCGTTCGGGAACAGGTCCCGCAGTGACTCGAGCACCGCTCGCTCGACGCCGTGCCGCCGCGCCGCCAGCAGCGACTCGGTGAAAAGCGCCTCGAGTCCCTTGATCATCACGCTGCGGCACATCTTGGCCGCCGAAGCCTTCCCGACCGCGGCGTCGAACGGCCGAACGCCCGTGAAGCCGAGCTCGCGCGCCAGCGGCTCGAACGCGGCGGCGTGCGGGCCCCCGATCAACATCGGTGAGCCGATGCGCTTCGGCGCGATCGGCGACATCACCGCGGCCTCCACGTAACGGCCTGCGGCCGCCGTGATCGCCTCGGCAGCGCTGCGTCTGGTCTGCGGCGCGACCGAGTTCAGATCGAAGTAGATCGCTTCTGCGGGCAGCGACTCCGCCGCTTCGCGCGCAGCGGGCACGCAGTTGGCCGCAGTCACGGCGCAGATGAGGAGGCCGCGCCCCGCCACCGCTTCCGCCATGGAAGCGGCGACCCGCACCTTCGATGCCTGCGCAGCGCGGCTCGGTGCGCTCGAGGCGCTCGGGAAGAGGCGATCCCAGACGATGAGGTTGCGAACGCCCGCCGTCGCGAGATCCGCGGCGAGGATCTGCCCCACTTCTCCGTAGCCGATGAGGGCGATCCGGGGGACGATGCCGCGACGCGAGGGGGCGTCCGCGGAGCCCGAGCCCGTGTCGCCGCCGGTCATGGGGTGCTCCATGCGGCAGAGGGCACGAACACCTCGCCGCGCATCAGCTTGCGTGCGGTCCGCAACAACGCGGAGCGGGTGATCTTCACCTCGTCCCCCTGCCCGGTCACGTCCATCTCGACCGTGAAGAAGCCGGTCGGGTGCTCGATTTCCAGGCTCCGGCGGCCCGCAGCACCCGGCTTGACCATCCGCGCCGCCACGCTGCCGGGAACCATGCACGCGGTAGCGACACTCACGGCGCCGAGCACGCCGATGGCGTCGTGCACGCGGTGAGGAATGAATGTCCGGGTGTTGAGATCGCCCCCCCGACGCCCCGGCGAGATGAGCGACATCTTCGGGACCGTCTTGCGGGCGACATCGCCGAGATTCATTCGCGGACCTGCCTGCAGCCGGATCTTCTCCACCCGCGCCTTGAGGGCCGCATTGGCCTCGAGCGCCTCGGGCGACTCCACCCCGCTGATGCCGAAGTCCTCTGCGGCGAGCAGCACGACGGGCATGCCGTTGTCGATGCAGGTAATCTCCACGCCATCGATACGGTCCGAAGGATGGCCCGTCGGCAACAGCGCGCCGCAGGATGAGCCCGCGACATCGAGAAACTCGATGCTGATGCCGGCGGCGGTCCCCGGAACGCCGTCGATACGGATATCGCCTTCGTACTCGACGGCGCCGCCCGGCGTGGGCACGCTCGCGACGGCGATGCTGCCGGTGTTGACCATGTGGATCCGCACCGGCGTGGCGGATCCGGCGACCGGAACGAGTCCGTTCTCGATCGCCCAGGGGCCCACTCCCGCGAGAATGTTGCCGCAGTTCTGCGAGTCGCTGACCTCGGCCTTGTCGACCACGACCTGCAGGAAGAGATAATCGACATCGGCTTCGGGGCGGGTCGCGGGACCGATGACCGCCACCTTGCTCGTCAGCGGGTGCGCTCCGCCCAAGCCGTCGATCTGGCGGACATCGGGCGAGCCCATGGCCGCGAGGAGCACCCGGTCCCGCGCGTCGCGATCGGCGGGAAGATCACGCCCGTTGAAATAGAGTCCCTTCGAGGTGCCGCCCCGCATCAGCGTCGCGGGAATCGCGCGGAGCATGCGCTCATTCCTCCTGCGGCGCTTCGCGGTAGACGAGTCCGCGGGCCGCCAGCTTCTCACGCATCTGATAGATGTCGAGCCCGAGGTCGCCCGCCTTCAGGCGCTCGCGGGTTTTCGCTTCCTTGGCCTCGCGCGCCGCGCTGGCGTCGGCGACCTGCCCCGCGGCGCGCCGCGGCACGACGCATACCCCATCGTCATCGGCAATCACGACATCTCCCGGATGAATGAGAGCACCCGCGCAGACGACGGGCACATTCACGCTGCCCAGAGTCTCCTTCACCGTGCCCTGGGCCGAGACGGCTCTGGACCAGACGGGGAAGCCCATCTCGGTAAGATCCCGCACGTCGCGCACGCCCGCGTCGATCACCAGTCCGCGCACGCCGCGGGCTTTCAGCGAGCAGGCGAGCAGCTCACCGAAGTAACCGGCGTCGGAATACGAGGTCGGGGCGACGACGAGAACATCGCCCGCGCGACACTGCTCGACCGCTACGTGGATCATCCAGTTGTCGCAGGGCGCCAGGCTGACCGTGACCGCCGTTCCGGCGATGCGAGCCCCCGGGAAGATCGGGCGCATGTAAGGAGCGAGCAGGCCGCTACGGCCTTGGGCTTCGTGGACGGTGGCGACGCCACTCGCTGCGAGCCGCTCTACCGCAGCGCGTTCCGCGCGCGGAATGTTGGTGTACACGACGTTCACGGCAGTACGCCTCACTTCTGGCCGATGACCATTGTCCTGCGGGCGGTCGCGGGATTCCAATTGCAAAATTGCCTGGGGTATAAGAAATTCCATACCCATGACCGTCCAGATGCCGAACCTCCGCCATTTGTCAGTCCTCTCCTCCGTGGCGCAACTTGGAAGCGTGAGCGCCGCGGCGCGCGCAGCCCACCTGAGCCAGCCGGCAGTGACGCAGGCCATCGCTTCCCTGGAGCGGGAATTCGGCCAGCCGCTCTTTTCCCGGACGGCGCAGGGAATGTCGCCGACCGAGGCCGGACGGCTCTGCTCGCAGCGCGTCACCCGCGTCCTCGAGCGCATCGTCGCGGCCATCGCGGCGGCCGCCGCCCAGTCGCAGCGCGCGAGGCCGCCGCTCCAGGGCATAACCTCCGGGCAACTGCTGGCGCTCCTGGCGGTCGTCGAGGCGGGCGGCTTCGGGGCCGCGGCGCGCAGCCGCGAACTGACCCGCGCGACGCTGCACCGGGCGGCCAGAGCGCTCGAGCGGCGGATCGGCACTCCACTTTTCGAGACGACGAGCCACGGCCTTCGCCCGACGCGCGAGGCACTGCGCCTCTGCCGCCAGCTGCAGCTCGCGGTCGCCGAGCTCGCCCAGGCGCGCGCCGAAGTGGCGGCGCTCGAGGGTACCGAGCGCGGTGAGACCGTGATCGGGGCGATGCCGCTCGCACGCAGCTTCATCGTCCCGGAGACCATCCTGCGGTTCACGGCCCGTTGGACGAGCCACCAGATCTCGATCCTGGACGGGCCTTACGAAAGCTTGCTCGATGCGCTGCGCAATGGACGCGCGGACATCCTGGTCGGAGCGCTGCGCGAGTCGGTACCCGCGGATATCGTCCAGGAGCTCCTCTTCGAAGACCCGCTGGCGATCATCGTCCGCAAGGACCATCCTCTGGCCGCGATGAGCCGCGCCGGACGGCGCGCGCCGCCGCCAGAGGCGCTCGTTCGCTTCCCATGGATCGCCCCCCGTTCGGGCTCGCCCCTTCGCCGCCATTTCGAGCGGCTGTTCCGCGGCACCTGCGGACTTCCGCCCGCCGCCGTCATCGAATGCAACTCCCTGATAGCCGCCCGTGCTCTGCTGCTGCACAGCGATCGCGCGATGCTGCTCTCGGCGCAGCAGGCTCACCATGAGCTCGCGGCCGGCGAGCTGACAGCCCTGCCTCACCCGGCCGGCCGTGTGGTACGCGAGATCGGTCTCACCCTGCGACGCGACTGGCGGCCGACCACGGCGCAGGCGGAGCTGCTCGACACCCTGCGCAAAGTGGGTCGCGGGAACCTCCCCTTTGCCGAGCGCTTGACTCGGACACCTTGAGGGCGCGAGGACTGATCACGCTCCAAAGGCATGCCCACCGGCACCTACGAGCGAGCCTGACCGCCGCCGGACCCGGACTGAGTGCCGGGAACGAGTGGGCCGCCCTTGCAATGCGAGCGGCCGCGGAAGAGCGCGACCGTCTCGCCGCGCTGATTGGACACCTTGACCTCGTAGATGCCGCTTCGCTTCGAGCGCCACAGCTCCCGCGCTTCGGCGGTGAGCTCATCCTGCGCCTGCGCCGGCGCCAGGAAATCGATCGAGGCGGCGGCAGCCACCGTCACGGAGTTGTAAGTGTTGCAGGCCGCGGCGAACGCGGTGTCGGCGAGCGCAAAGATGAATCCGCCATGACACGTGCCGTGTCCGTTGAGCAAATGCGGCCCCACCGTCATGCGAAGGCGCGCGAATCCCGGCCCGACCTCCTCGATGGCAATGCCGAGACCGCTCGACGCGGGATCGTTTGCGAAGAGCGCCTCCACGGAGCGCTCCGCGATTCGCCGGCTCTCGGACGCCGGCGCCGGCGGGTCCGGCGCTTTACCGGTCATGGACGCGCTTCGCCTTGCCTACGGACCGCTCGAGGGTTCCGGGGAGGTGCACGGCAATATCTATCGTAATGCCGATGAGGGATTTCACGTGATGGCCGAGCTCCCGGGCGGCACGCTGCCGGGAGTCGTCATCCGCGGACTGCGCGTCACACTCGACGTGCATCTTCAGCGCATTCAGATGGCCGGCACGAGCCATCTCCAGCCGGTAATGCGGCGAGAGTCCCGCGGTGCGCAGGCTCGAGGCGTGAAGGCGCACCACCTTCTCCCGCGGCACGGCGAAGAGATCGAACGGATAGTTGTCACGGAAGTCCTGTTTGGACAGGCACGGGAACCGGGCCAGATCCTCGAGGGTTCGCAGGTCATCCGGGTGAGCCCCGACGGCATCGAAGGTGCGGCGATAATGACCGACATTCCGGTAGGCGTGCCGCACCGCCCACCGCAGCCGCTCGAGCTGCAGCGCCCGAAGCTCATCCTTTCCGGCCAGCTCCGGCAACCCCAGGGTGTTCATGACCTCTCGCCCTCCCCGCTGCCCGGATATTAACTCCCCGCAATATGGAGCGGGCGCACACTTCCCGTCCGACCGCCGAGAACTGCGTCACGCCGGCACAGTTGCCGCTCGCGGACCCGGCAGGGCTGCCGTACATTTCCCTTCAACAGCTTGCGCCGCAGGTTGCAAGCGCGGCCGCTCCTGCGCCGAGGCACGTACCCAGACAGCAGAGATGGACACCGCAGCAGTACCTGCCCAGACAGGCCGGCCACCTTCCGTGCCGGCCTGGGTGGACCGTCTCCTCATCCTCTTCGCGATCTACGTCGCGGTCGGCGTGGCCTGGATGCTCAGCGGCGCCGGCGGACCGGAAGTCACCTTCTATATCGGACTCTTCTACAAGGAGCCCGCCGAGCTCCTGTGCATCCTGGTGGCGGCGGCTACCGCCAGGCGGATGGTCCCCGGCCCGCTGCGCTCGGCCTGGTGGTCGCTGACCACCGCGCTCGCGCTCTACTTCGTCGCCGACTGCATCGGACTCACCTACTGGATGCTCGGCCGCGACCCCTTTCCGAGTCCAGCCGACATCTTTTACTGCGCGTTCTATCTGCCGCTGACCGCCACGGCCATCTGGTTGATCCGGGCGGCCGCGGTGCGGCTCTCCTGGGCGCAGCTGGTCCTCGACGCCGCGATTTTCGTGCTCGGCTTCGGCGCATTCTTCTGGTTCTTCGCAGTCGAGCCCGCCGCCATCCACGCCGACCTCGGCGTCCTCAAGGAAGCGCTCAGCGAGGCGTACCTTGCGCTCGACAGCCTCTGTCTGCTGCTCTTCGGCGTGCTGCTGCTCACCGGCTCCGGGGCCGGAGGCTGGCGCATTCCGCTCATGCTGCTGACCGGCTTCTCCGCCATGTTTCTCGGTGACATCATCTGGTCCCTCGCGAAGGTACACGGCTACTACGTGCCGGGGGGCTTTCAGGACGTCCTGTACGTCTCCTGTTACCTGCCGATGGCCGCGGCGGGCCGCGAGCAGATCCGGACGATCACCACGCCCGCGCGCGAGGCATCGCGCACCTCCGGCGCGCTGGCCCGATCGCTGCCGTACGTGGCCATGGCCGCCGCATTCCTCGTGCTCATCTATCTCAGCCGCGGCGGAGCCGGCAGCCACGCGACTCTGATGATCGGCGTCGTCGCGGCGCTCACCGCGCTCCTGATGTTTCGCCAGGCAGTCGTCCTGCGCATGACGGAGGAGCACTACGCGTCGCTGGTCGCGAACGCCTCGGATGTGATCATGATCATCGGCGTCGACTGGGTGGTGCGCTTCGCCTCGCCCGCCGCCAGGCGCATCCTCGGCCTGAACCCCCAGGAGATCACCGGGAAGAGCCTGCCGCAGCTTTGGGGCGGCGAGGATGCCGAGCGGCTGCGCAGTTTTCTCGGGGAAGTCGCACGCACGAGTTCCGGCGCCGTAGGGCCCGTCGAGCTGCGGATCGAGCGCGCCGCGCGGGTGATCGAGGCGGTGGGGAGCAATCTGAGCGACGACCCTGCCGTGCGGGGGCTGGCGCTCAACTTCCGCGACATCAGCGAGCGCAAGATGCTCGAGGAGAAGCTGCGCCAGCTCGCCTTCCACGATCCGCTGACGCTGCTCGCCAACCGCAATCTCTTCCGCGACCGCGTGCAGCACGCCCTCGACCGCGCCCAGCGGGGCGAGAGCCGCGCGGCGGTCATGTTTCTCGACGTCGATAACTTCAAGAACATCAATGACTCGCTCGGACACGATGCCGGTGACCGCCTTCTGCAGGCCGTTGCGCAACGCATCCTGCAGACGAGCCGTGCATCCGATACCGTGGCACGGCTCGGCGGCGATGAATTCGGTGTCCTTCTGGAAGGCATCGCAACGGCCGCCCAGGCGCAGCGCGTGGCCGATGCACTGATAGAGTCGCTGGGCACGCCCTTCCCGCTCGATGGCCGCGAGGTGCGCGTGACCGCCAGCATCGGCGTGGCGTTCTCCGGGACCGATACCACGGCCAAGGCGCTGCTCAGCAACGCGGATCTGGCCATGTATCACGCCAAATCGGCTGGCAAGAACCGCCACGTCGCTTTCCAGCCGCAGATGCAGACCCTGCTGCAGGAGCGTCTGCGGCTCGAGGCCGACATCGGCCGTGCCTTCGAGCGCGAGGAGTTCTTCATCGAGTATCAGCCGATCGTGGATCTCGGCAGCCGGGCCCTGCTCGGCGTCGAGGCCCTGGCCCGCTGGCGGCATCCGGAAGCGGGCGTGCTGATGCCCGGCAGATTCATCCAGGTGCTCGAGGAGTGCGGTCAGATCGCGGCGTTGGGACGCTGGATACTGAAGCGAGCGTGCTGCGACGTCTGCGCCTGGCGCCCCGCGATCGCGGGCGCCTCCAGCTTGCGGCTCACCGTCAACATCTCGGCGCGCCACCTCCAGCATGGCGAGCTGGCCCAAGATATCCGCGAGGCGCTCGAAGCCTCCGGACTCGAGCCCGGCAATCTCGTCATCGAGCTGACGGAGAGCAGCATGATGCACAACAGCGACATCAACCTCGACCGCTTCCACCGCATCAAGGCCCTCGGCGTGAAGCTCGCCATCGATGACTTCGGCACCGGCTACTCGTCCTTGTCCTACCTGCATCGCTTTCCGATCGACATCCTGAAGATCGACCGCTCGTTCGTCACCGGACTCAGCTCCGATGACGGCCCCGACCTCGCCCGCGCGGTGATCACCCTCGGAGAGACCCTGGGACTCGACACGGTGGCCGAAGGAGTCGAGAGCGAGCGGCAGGTATCCGCCCTTCTGGCGCTGGGCTGTGTCGCCGGCCAGGGATTTCTCTTCGCGCCCTCCCGCTCGCTCGAGCAGCTGACGGCGAGTCCCTTCGTGGCCCGCCGCAACGCCCTCTGGACCGCGCAGACCGCCCGCGAGCAGCTCTCGGCAACCGGGCGGTTCAGGGCATTGCACGGCAACGGCCCCTAGACCGCGGCTGGCACATTCATCCACTCCTCGACGCGCAGACTCGAGCAGCCATGGCTCCCTCGGATCGCCCGCGCGGCCGGGTTATGATCGTGTGCCGAATCGCAGGAGCCGAACATGTCGAATACGCCCCCGGGAACGGTCGCGCACGCACCGATCGACGTGCAATGGGTCGGCGCCCTCGCCTTCGAGGCCTGCCGGCCCGGCGGCCCCGCGGTCCGCATCGATGGCGATGCGCGGACGGCGCCGAGTCCCTTTGATCTGCTGCTGTCAGCCATCGCGACGTGCTCCGCGGTGGACGTCGTGACGATTCTGGAGAAGCAACGCACCCCGGCGCAGGCGCTTCGCATCCGCGTCGAGGCGCATCGGGTCGAGTCGATCCCGCGCCGGCTGGCGGCGGCCGTTCTGCACTTCGACATCCGGGCGCCGGGCACGACGATCGAGAAGGCGACGCGCGCCGTTGAGCTCTCGGTCACCAAATACTGCAGCGTCCGATCCTCCCTGATAGCGGATGCCACGGTGAGCTGGACGGTGCGGCTCGACGGTTGAGCCGTCCGAAGCCGCCCGTACCTGTGGCGGCGGCGCGGTCCCGCCTTGACCTGCCGTGCACGGCGGCCCTGCGGCGGGTCCTCGACGTGCAGGCCCCGGCGGACGATCAGCTCTTCAAACGAAGCCTGCCCACGAAATCGCGCTTGCCGATCTGCACGCCCTTCCAGCGCAGGATGTCGTAGGCCGTCGCCGCGTGGAAGTAGAAGTTGGGGAGGGAAAAGGACAGGAGGAAATCCTCGGCGGCGAACTCCAGCCGGCGATTGCCCGCCTCGAAGCGCATGTCGCGGCCGGCGAAGGAGTCGATCTCCGCCGGCTGGATCGCCTCGAGGGCGGCGAGAGTCTCGCGGATCCTGGTCTCGAGCGCCGCGAAAGTCGCGGGCGGCGGCGTCGTATCCGGAGAGAAGACACCCTTGCGAACACCCTCGATGGCCCCGAGGGAATGCACCGCCGTCGATTTCACCTGGTACGCGAAGGGCAGCATGTCGGGCGCGAGGCGGGCCTGGATGAGCTCCGGGGCTTCGATCCCCTTCTCGGCGCAGAACGCCTGAGCTTTGCTCAGGAGTCCCGATACGGCGCCCAGGATCTGGCGATACGCGGGAACGGTGGCCGAATACAGGGACAGGGACATGGCTTGCCTCCTTCACGGGGATGGCGAATAGTAGCTGCGGCGCGTGCGCCTCGCAGCTCGAGCCGGCGCTGCGCCGAGGTCGGTACGGAGGTACGTCGTGGGTCAGCTGGTGGACGGCGAATGGCGCCGCGGGCGGTCGTTGATCCACTACTACGGCAACCACCGTCAGATCAATCCGGGCGGCATCGTGCCGATCCGGCCCGTGCTCGACTTCACCGCGCCTCACGGCCGAGGGGAATGATCCGATGTACCTGCCCGATCACTTCGCCGAAACGCGGCTCGAGGAGGCGCACCGCATCATTCGCGAGCACCCGTTCGGGATGCTCGTCACCCATGCC
>DASTAC010000139.1:0-15191 GCA_035713045.1 Steroidobacteraceae bacterium | reverse complement strand
CGGCCTCGATGCCTCGATGACCAACGAGGTGCTGGTCGAGGAGAGCGTGCTGGGCTGGAAGGAGTACGAGATGGAGGTGGTCCGCGACAGCGCGGACAACTGCATCATCATCTGCTCGATCGAGAACATCGATCCGATGGGCGTGCACACCGGTGATTCCATCACCGTGGCGCCAGCGCTCACGCTCACCGACAAGGAATATCAGACCATGCGCAACGCCTCCATCGCGGTGCTGCGCGAGATCGGGGTGGAGACCGGCGGCTCGAATGTGCAGTTCGCGGTGAACCCGGTGGACGGGCGCCTCATCATCATCGAGATGAACCCGCGCGTGTCGCGCTCCTCGGCGTTGGCTTCGAAGGCGACGGGCTTCCCTATCGCCAAGATCGCGGCCAAGTTGGCCGTCGGCTACACACTTGACGAGCTCGCCAACGACATCACCGGGGGGGCCACACCTGCCTCCTTCGAGCCGACCATCGATTACGTCGTGACCAAGATCCCGCGCTTCGCCTTCGAGAAATTCCCGGGGGCGAAGCCGGTGCTCACCACCTCGATGAAGTCCGTGGGCGAGGTCATGGCCATCGGCCGCACGTTCCAGGAGTCGCTGCAGAAGGCACTGCGCGGGCTCGAGACCGGACTCGACGGGCTCTCGCCCATCCTGAAGCTTCCCCTCGACGAGGACGGCCAGGCGAGGCTCGCCTACGAGCTGCGCGCTCCCGGCGCCGACAGGCTGCTGTATGTCGCCGATGCGTTTCGCGCCGGCTGGTCCTTCGAGCAGATCGCGGAGCTCACGCACATCGACCCGTGGTTCCTCGCGCAGATCGAGGAACTGATCGCGGAGGAGCGGCGGATCGGTGCGGAAGGCTTCGGCGCGCTCACCGCGGAGCGGCTGCGGGCCCTCAAGCGCAAGGGCTTCTCCGACAGCCGCCTGGGCCGGCTCCTCGATCTGCCCGAGAAGGCCGTGCGCGCCAAGCGCCACGACCTCGGGGTGCGGCCGGTCTACAAGCGGGTCGACACCTGCGCCGCGGAATTTGCCACCTCGACCGCCTACCTCTACTCGACCTACGAGGAGGAGTGCGAGGCGCAGCCGACCGGACGCCGCAAGATCATGATCCTCGGCGGCGGGCCGAACCGCATCGGCCAGGGGATCGAGTTCGATTACTGCTGCGTGCATGCGGCGCTCAGCCTGCGCGAGGACGGGTTCGAGACCATCATGGTCAACTGCAACCCGGAGACCGTCTCGACCGATTACGACACCTCCGACCGGCTCTATTTCGAGCCCCTGACGCTCGAGGACGTGCTGGAGATCCTGGCGAAGGAGGAGCCCTGCGGGGTGATCGTGCAGTTTGGCGGTCAGACGCCGCTCAAGCTCTCGCGCGCGCTGGAGGAGGCGGGTGCCCCGATCATCGGCACTTCGCCGGACTCGATCGACGTCGCCGAGGACCGGGAGCGCTTTCAGGCGCTGGTGCGCAGGCTGGGCCTGAAGCAGCCCGCCAACGCTACCGCGCGCACGGAAGATCAGGCCGTCGCGCTCGCACGGGAAGTCGGCTTCCCGCTGGTGGTGCGGCCCTCCTATGTGCTCGGCGGCCGCGCGATGGAGATCGTCTTCAACGAAGAGGACCTGCGCGCCTACATGGGTCATGCGGTGCAGGTCTCCAACGACAGCCCCGTGCTGCTGGATCGCTTTCTCGACGTCGCGATCGAGGTCGATGTCGATGCTGTCTGCGACGGCGACGATGTGCTGATCGGCGGCATCATGGAGCACGTCGAGCAGGCGGGGGTGCACTCCGGCGATTCCGGCTGCTCCCTGCCGCCGAACAGCCTGAGCGCGCAGACCCAGGAGAGCCTGCGCGAGCAGACCCGAAGGCTCGCCAAGGCCCTGTCGGTCATCGGCCTCATGAACATCCAATTTGCCATCCAGAACGGCGTCATTTACGTGCTGGAGGTCAATCCACGCGCCTCGCGGACGGTACCCTTCGTATCGAAGGCGACGGGCCTGCCGCTTGCGAAAATCGCCGCTCGGGTCATGACCGGGCGCAAGCTGCGCGATCAGGGCGTGACCGCCGCTCGCGAGCCGCCGTATTATTCCGTCAAGGAGGCGGTGTTTCCCTTCATCAAGTTCCGCGAGGCCGATCCGATCCTCGGGCCGGAGATGAAGTCCACGGGCGAGGTGATGGGCACGGGCCGCACCTTCGGCGAGGCTTACGCCAAGGCGCAGACGGCCTCGGGCGTCATCCTGCCGAGGAAGGGCGTCTGCTTCATCAGCGTGCGGGACCGCGACAAGCCGGGCGCCGTGGAGCTCGCGCGTCGCGTGATCGCCCACGGATTCGAGGTGGTGGCCACCGAAGGCACGGCGCAGGCGCTGGCGCAGGCCGGTGTCGCGTGCCGCCGGGTGAACAAGGTGCGCGAGGGCAGGCCGCATATCGTGGATATGATCAAGAACGACGAGATCGACCTGATCGTCAACACGACCGAAGGCAAGCTGGCCATCCGGGAATCGAACTCCATCCGCCGCGAGGCGGTGCATCATCGGGTCACCTACTACACCACCCTCGCGGCCGGGCTCGCCACGTGCGAGGCGCTCGACCATCTCGATGAGGTCGAGGTCAACCGCCTGCAGGACCTGCACAACGAGGTTGTCGCCGGATGAAACGCACTCCCATGACTCTGCGCGGTGCCGAGGCGCTGCGCGCCGAGCTCAAGCGGCTGAAGACCGAGGCGCGTCCGAACGTCATCAAGGCGATCGCCGAGGCGCGCGGCCACGGTGACCTGTCGGAGAACGCCGAGTATCACGCGGCGCGCGAGCAGCAGGGCTTCATCGAGGGGCGGATCAAGGAGATCGAGACCAAGCTGGCCAACGCCGAGATCATCGACCCGAGCAAGCTCACCAACACGGGCAAGGTGGTCTTCGGCGCCGTGGTCGAGCTGGAAGACCAGGACGGGGGCGGCCGGGTCTGCTACCAGGTGGCGGGCGAGGATGAGGCCGACATCCGTGCCGGCCGCATCTCGATCACCTCTCCCATCGCCCGCGCCCTGGTCGGGAAATCCGAGGGCGATGTGGTCGATGTGGCCGCGCCGGGCGGCATCCACTCGTACGAGATCGTGGCGGTACGGTTCGAGTGAGCCGCTGCAGGCGCAGCGCCTAGTCCGGTATCACGATCCGCGGCAGCTCCGGCCGCGGGCGGTAGAGAACGGCTACGTTGCCGATCCGGTGCACGAGCGAGCTGCCGGTACGGCTCGCCAGCTCCTCGAAGAGCGCGTCCCGGGCGTCGCGGTCGCCACCCGGGGCCTTGATCTTGATCAGCTCGTGATCGGTGAGAGCCCGGTCGGTCTCTCGGGCCACGGCGTCCGTGAGCCCTGCCGAGCCCAGCCGCACGATGGGCTGCAATGCGTGAGCGAGGCCGCGCAGATGGCGGCGCTGACGTTCGGAAAGCGTCTTGGTGGGTGACATTGCGCGGGATTGTACGTTAGGGAAGTAATGGCCAGGCGGTCCAAAAGCAGCGCTCGCTGGCTGAACGAGCACTTCACCGATCCGTTCGTGCAGCGGGCACACGCGGAGGGCTGGCGCTCGCGCGCGGTATTCAAGCTCGAAGAGCTCGATCGCCGCGAAAAGCTGCTCGATCCCGGCGCCATTTGCCTCGATCTGGGCGCGGCGCCGGGGGCCTGGAGCCAATATGCCCGCCGGCGGCTCGGCCATACGGGACGGGTGGTGGCGAGCGACATCCTGCCCATGGAGCCGCTCGCGGGAGTCGAGTTCGTTCTGGGCGACTTCCGGGAGCAGGAAGTCTTCGACCGTATCCTGGCGGTGCTGCCGCAGCGGCGGGTGGATCTGGTGCTCTCGGACATGGCTCCCGCATTGAGCGGCATCGATGTCGTCGATCAGCCCCGGTCGATGTACCTGGCCGAGCTGGCGCTCGATATGGCCGCCCGGGTCTTGAAGGGCGGGGGAGATGCCCTGATCAAGGTTTTTCAGGGCTCCGGATTCCAGGAGCTCGTTCAGGATGCCCGCGGCCGTTTCGCCAAGGTAAAGCTGATCAAGCCCGCCGCTTCACGGGCGCGCAGTCCTGAAATGTATCTGCTGGCGAAGGGTTTTCGCTTGGTGTAGCGTGCTCCAAGCTGGACCAGGTTCAGGAGTAGACAAACTGCCGGATGCCGGCAGCGAGGCCGCATTTGAAGATGAATGATTTGACCAAGAACATCCTCCTGTGGGTGGTGATTGTCTTCGTGCTGCTGCTGGTCTTCAGCCGCTACATGCCGAGCGTCAGCCAGCAGGAGGAGATCAAGTACTCCACCTTCCTGAACGATGTGAAGGCGCACCAGGTCGCCAGCGTGGTCTTCCAGGGAGACATGCTCTACGGCGTGATGAAGGACCACACCCAGTTCAAGACCTACAATCCCGAGACCGACTACACGGCGCTCATCGGCACGCTGGAGAAGAACGACGTCGGCATCGAGGGCCGCCCGCCGAAGCAGCCGAATTTCCTGGCGCAACTGTTGCTGCAGCTCGCGCCGGCGCTGCTCCTGATCCTCGTCTTCGTCTATATGCTGCGCCAGATGCAGGGCGCCTCGGGCGGCCGGGGGGCGATGTCCTTCGGCAAGAGCCGGGCGCGCCTCCTCGGCGAGGACCAGGTGAACGTCACGTTCGCCGACGTCGCCGGGGTCGATGAGGCCAAGCAGGAAGTGTCGGAGATCGTCGACTTCCTGAAGGACCCGGGCAAGTTCCAGAAGCTCGGCGGCAAGATTCCGAAGGGCGTGCTGATGGTGGGCTCCCCCGGTACCGGCAAGACCCTGCTCGCGCGCGCCATCGCGGGCGAGGCCAAGGTTCCCTTCTTCACCATCTCCGGCTCCGACTTCGTCGAGATGTTCGTCGGTGTCGGCGCCTCGCGCGTGCGCGACATGTTCGAGCAGGCGAAGAAGCACGCGCCCTGCATCATCTTCATCGACGAGATCGACGCGGTCGGCCGTCACCGCGGCGCAGGCCTCGGCGGCGGTCACGACGAGCGCGAGCAGACACTCAATCAGCTGCTCGTGGAGATGGACGGCTTCGAGGGCAACGAGGGCATCATCGTCATCGCGGCCACCAACCGCCCGGACGTCCTCGATCCTGCGCTGCTGCGGCCGGGCCGCTTCGACCGCCAGGTCGTGGTGCCGCTGCCGGACGTGCGCGGCCGGGAGCAGATCCTGCGCGTTCACATGCGGCGCGTGCCGCTTGCGGACGACGTCAAGCCGGCGCTCATCGCGCGCGGTACCCCGGGCTTCTCTGGGGCGGATCTCGCCAACCTGGTCAACGAGGCGGCGCTGTTCGCGGCGCGCGCCAACCGGCGCATCGTCGGCATGGAGGAGTTCGAGCGCGCGAAGGACAAGATCATGATGGGCGCGGAGCGCCGCTCCATGGTGATGACCGAGGACGAGAAGCGCATGACCGCCTATCACGAGTCGGGCCATGCGATCGTCGGCATGACGGTGCCGGAGCACGACCCGGTCTACAAGGTCACGATCATTCCGCGCGGCCGCGCGCTCGGGGTGACGCAGTTCCTGCCGGAGCAGGACCGCTACAGCATGTCGAAGCGGCGGCTGGAGAGCGCGATCGCGACGCTCTTCGGCGGACGCATCGCGGAAGAGCTGATCTTCGGGCCGGAGTCGGTGACGACGGGCGCCTCGAACGACATCGAGCGTGCGACGGAGCTGGCCCGCAACATGGTCACCAAGTGGGGCCTGTCGGACAAGCTCGGGCCGCTCACGTACTCGGAAGAGACCGGCGAGGTGTTCCTCGGCCGCAGCGTGACGCAGCACAAGCAGGTGTCGGATGTCACCGCGCACGCCATTGACGAAGAGGTGCGCAGCGTCATCGAGAGCAACTATCAGCGGGCGCGGCAGATCCTTACGAGCTCGCTGGAGAAGCTGCACATCATGGCGGATGCGCTCATCAAGTACGAGACCATCGATGAGGATCAGCTGAAGGACATCATGGCGGGGAGGCCGCCGAAGCCGCCGGCGGGCTGGGACGATTCGCTCTCGAATCGACCGCCGCGGGCGCCTGCCGAGGGGACCGCGGCGCCGGCTCCTGGACCTGGCGGAACCGCCATCGGGCCGCCGGCGGGACAGCACTAGGCTCACTGGCGCAAATCGCTCCCGGCGATCCGCCGGCGCCTCGTGCGCCGGGCCCTTCGGGCCGGCTTCGCCGTCCAGAATCGCTCCCGGCGGTTTCGTACGCGGCCGGGGTCTGGCGGGATTTGAACCCGCGGCTCAGGGACGGCACTGGGCCGCTGCTCACTTGCTTTCGCACGGTGCCAGGTCCTGATTCCGTGGCGAGGTAGGCGTGGCTCATCCACATTCGGTGCTGCATTGCAGAGGACGGGTGCTCGGGCTCGAGCAGCCGGTCGTCATGGGGGTGCTGAATGTCACGCCGGATTCGTTCTCGGACGGGGGACGGTTCGTGCGGCTGGACGATGCGGTGCAGCGCGGCCTGCAGATGGCGCAGGAGGGGGCGGCCATCATCGATGTCGGCGGCGAATCGACGCGGCCGGGGGCGCAGCAGGTCGCATTGGACGAGGAGCTGCGCAGGGTCGTTCCCGTGATTGCGCGCCTGCGGGCGCGCACGCAAGCGGTTCTCTCCGTCGATACCAGCAAGCCCGAGGTGATGCACGCCGCCGCCGCGGCGGGCGCGGCCATGATCAATGACGTGCGCGCGCTGCGCGAGCCGGGAGCACTGGAAGCCGCGGCGGCCTCAGGGTGCGCGGTCTGCCTGATGCACATGCTGGGGGAGCCCGGGACGATGCAGGACTCTCCGAGCTACCAGAATGTGGTGGTGGAGGTTCGCCAGTTTCTCGAGCAGCGGGTCGAGGCCTGCCTCGAGGCCGGTATCGGCGCCGAGCGCATCGTGCTCGACCCGGGCTTTGGCTTCGGCAAGACTCTGCAGCACAATCTCGAGCTCTTACGCCATCTGCACGAGCTGTCCGTGAGGGACTTGCCCGTGCTGGCAGGGCTCTCACGCAAGTCGATGGTGGGTGCGCTGACCGGCCGGCCTCCCGAGGAGCGGATCCACGGTAGCGTCGCGCTCGCGGTGATGGCAGCGCTCAACGGCGCGCGTATCCTCCGTGTCCACGACGTGCGCGCGACCGCGGATGCCTTGAAAATCGTGGGCGCCGTGCAGGTGCCGACGCACAACTCATGACGAGAGGGGCTCTCTCCTTGACGCGAAAATATCTTAGTACCGATGGGCGAGCCGCGCTTAAGCGGCGAGCGCACGGCCAGGGTTCGTCGCGAAGCGACGGACGGGCGGACATGGAGTCCGCCCAGGGCTTTCGCGAAGCAGGGACTGCGCAGCGAAATGGCCGGGCGGGCTCAGCGCTTCATGGACGAATGCTGGTGGAGGATCAGCCGTGACCCGACGCTACTTCGGTACCGATGGCGTCCGAGGCCGGGTGGGCGACCATCCCATGACCGTGGACTTCGCGCTGAACCTTGCGAGCGCGGCGGGGCGCGTGCTGGTGCCCGAAGGCGGCACCGTGCTCATCGGCAAGGACACCCGGCTTTCCGGCTATATGTTCGAGTCCGCGCTCGAGGCCGGCTTCGTCGCCTCGGGGGTGAACGTGATGCTGATCGGACCGCTGCCGACGCCCGGCATCGCCTACATGACGCGTCATTTCAACTGCGACTTCGGCGTCGTCATCAGCGCCTCCCACAATCCTTATGACGACAATGGCATCAAGTTCTTCGACCGCAGCGGCGCGAAGCTGTCGGACGAGCTCGAGGAGCGCATCGAGGCCGAGCTCGCTCAGCCGGTCATCACGCGCAGCTCCCGCAGCCTGGGCAAGGCCACCCGCGTCGACCGCTCGCGCAATCAGTACCAGGAGTTCTGCGCCTCGACGCTGCCGGCCGGGGTGGACCTCGCGGGGCTGAAGATCGTGGTGGACTGCGCCAACGGCGCCGCCTACAAGGTAGGCCCGCGCGTGCTCGCCGACCTCGGCGCCGAGATCGTCCCGATCGGGTGCTCACCCAACGGCCGCAACATCAACGATGGCTGCGGCTCCACGGCCCCCGAGTTGCTGCAGCTGACCGTTCCGGGCGTGCGCGCCCACCTGGGTCTCGCGCTCGACGGTGATGGTGACCGCCTGGTCATGGTCGATCATCTCGGACGCATCCTGGACGGGGATCAGCTCCTCTACATCATCGCGCAGGCCCGGCGCGGCAGCGGCTCCTTGCGCGGCCCGGTCGTCGGCACCGTCATGAGCAATTTGGGACTCGAGGTGGCATTGCGCGAGAGCGGCATCGACTTTCAACGCGCCCAGGTGGGCGACCGCTACGTGCTCGGCCTGCTGCGCGACACCGGCGGCATACTGGGGGGCGAGACCTCCGGCCACATCATCTGCCTCGACAAGACTACGACGGGTGATGGCATCGTCAGCGCGCTGCAGGTGCTCGCCGTCATGAAGCAGACGGGCCGCTCGCTCGCCGAGCTCGCCTCCGGCATGCGCAAATACCCGCAGGTCCTGCTCAATGTGAAGGTCGCCGCCCGCTTCAATCCGTCGGAGATCCCGGCCGTGCGCGATGCCGTGCAGCGCATCGAGAAGCGGATGAACGGTCAGGGCAGGGTCGTCCTTCGCCCCTCCGGCACCGAGCCCGTCATCCGCGTCATGGTGGAAGGCCGCGACGAGAGCGCCACCCGGGCCGCCGCCACGGAGCTTGCCGAAGTCGTCCGCACGGCCGTGGCCTGACGAGGAGATCACGGGGGCTGCGGAATTGGAGCGGGGCCCTGGTCGCAGGGCCCTTTGCGGAGCTTCGTAAGCGGGGCTCGGCCCGCTGTGCCGAGCGGGCTTAGCCAGGATGGCGAAGCCCCAGCTATCCGCGAAGAGTGCGGCGGCAGCGGCCAGGGAGCGGATCCAGGCAGTCCTCGAAATCACCCTGGGATGGGGCTCGCGGATAAAAGGAGCATGCCGCGTTGCGCCGGCCGCCCTCGGTGGCTATCATCGCGCCCCCGCCAGAGGTCCGGTCTAATGCGCCGCCCGATCGTTGCCGGCAATTGGAAGATGCACGGGACGCGCAGCGAGAATGCGCGCCTCATCGACGAGATCATCTCTCGCTACCCCGTCGAGCCGGCGGCGGAGTGCATCGTCTGCCCGCCGCACGTCTATCTGCAGGAAGTCGGCCGCCTGCTGCGCGACTCCGCCATCCTCCTCGGCGCGCAGGATGTCTGCGCCGATGCGCAGGGCGCCTTCACGGGCGAGGTCTCGGCCACGATGCTCAAGGACGTCGGATGCCAGTACGTTCTCGTCGGGCACTCCGAGCGCCGGCTCCTCTATCGTGAGAGCGACCAGCTCGTCGCCCGCAAGTTCGCCGCCGCCCACGCCAGGGAGCTCATGCCCATCCTCTGCGTCGGCGAGCAGCTCGCGGACCGGGAGACCGGCCGCACCCGCGAGGTGGTGGCGCGCCAGCTCGACGCGGTTCTCGAGCTTTGCGGGGTGCAGACACTGGCGAGCGCCGTGATCGCCTACGAGCCGGTGTGGGCGATCGGCACCGGCCGCAACGCCTCGCCGGAACAGGCGCAGGAGGTGCACGCCTTCATCCGTGGCCGTATTGCCGCGCAGGATGCTACAATCGCCGCCGCCACCCGTATCCTCTACGGCGGCAGCGTCAAGGCGAGCAATGCAGCGGAGCTCCTTGCCATGCCCGACGTCGATGGCGGCCTGATCGGCGGCGCTTCGCTCAAAGCGGACGAATTTCTTGCCATCCTGGCTGCGGCCGGATCGCGGTAGTTTTTATGTTGCACGACATACTCGTAGTCATTCAGATCCTTTCGGCGGTCTGCATCCTCATTCTGGTGATGCTGCAGCGCGGCAAGGGCGCGGAGGCCGGCGCCGGGTTCGGCGCGGGCGCCTCCGGCACCGTTTTCGGCGCGCGCGGCGCAACCACGGCTCTGTCGCGAGCAACGGCGGTCTTCGCCGCCATCTTCATGCTCAACAGCCTGGCGCTGACTTATCTCAGCACCCGCTCGCACGAGCAGAAGACGACGATTCTGGATATCGCGGGCCGGGCTCAGACTCCGGTGGCCCCGGCCGCCCGGTCCAACCTGGCACCGCCGCCCGCGCCTCACAGTGCGCCGGCCGCGGCGCCTGGCGGCTCCGCACCGCCAAAGCCGCAGAAGTGATTCCGCGGCGGGATGCTCGAGACGTTTGACTGTTGCCGACGTGGTGGAATTGGTAGACACACTAGCTTGAGGGGCTAGCGCCGCAAGGTGTGGGAGTTCGAATCTCCCCGTCGGCACCATCCAAAAGGTCTCGAGCGCTGCTACAATGGGCGGCTTACAGCGGGAGCGGGTTGCGCGCAGCAACCGCCGGGTCCCGCCAAGGCACCTTTTGTTTCGAGCGACAGAGGCATGCTGACCAATTATCTGCCGATACTGATCTTTCTCGTCATCGCGACAGGACTCGCGCTGCTGCTCCTGACGCTCGGCACCGGCATCGGCCGGTTCTTCTCCCGCAACCCCCGCGATCGCGACAAGCTCTCTCCCTACGAGTGCGGCTTCGACGCGTTCGAGGACAGCCGCATGAAGTTCGATGTGCGGTATTACCTCGTCGCCATTCTCTTCATCGTGTTCGACCTGGAGATCGCGTTCCTCTTCCCCTGGGCGGTGGCGCTCGGGAAGCTCGGGGTCGCGGGCCTCATCGCGATGGGTGTGTTTCTCGCGATCCTCACCGTCGGCTTCATCTACGAGTGGAAGAAAGGGGCGCTGGAGTGGGATTAGATCCAGAGGGCGCAGAAGGCTTCGCGCAGCGCGGCTTCCTCACCACGCAGGTCGACAACCTCCTCAATTGGGCGCGGACCGGCTCGCTCTGGCCGATGACCTTCGGGCTCGCGTGCTGCGCGGTGGAAATGATGCACGCCGGCGCGTCGCGGTATGACCTCGACCGCTTCGGCGTGGTGTTTCGTCCGAGCCCGCGCCAGTCGGACGTCATGATCGTGGCCGGCACGCTGGTCAACAAGATGGCTCCGGCCCTGCGCAAGGTGTACGACCAGATGGCGGAGCCGCGCTGGGTCATTTCCATGGGCTCCTGCGCCAACGGCGGCGGCTACTATCACTATTCCTACTCGGTGGTGCGCGGCTGCGACCGGATCGTGCCGGTGGACGTCTACGTCCCGGGCTGTCCGCCGACGGCCGAGGCGCTGGTGTACGGCATCATCCAGCTGCAGAAGAAGATCGCGCGCACCAGCACGATCGCCAGGTAGCAACCCAGGCAGACATCGAGAATGGCAGAACCGATTTCCCCGCCGGACGTGAAGGCCGCGGACGGCGCGACCCCGATTGCCTCCGAGCTGTCACGAAAGATCGAGGCGAAATTGCAGGACGCCGTGCAGCGCCTGCCATCGCTGCCCGGCGACGTGTCATACGATGTGAAGCCCGAGGCGCTCCTCACCGTCTGCCGCACGCTGCGGGATGACCCGGAGCTGCGGTTCGAGCTGCTGATGGACGTCGCAGGCGTCGATTACCTGCACTTCGGGCGCGACGACTGGCAGACCGATACCGCGACCCGATCCGGGTTCAGCCGCGCCAGGGTGGCGCGCGCGACCGCGCCGGATCCGAACATGGCCGGCCGTTTCGCGGTCGTCTACCAGCTGCTGTCGGTCGCGCACAACGCGCGGCTGAGACTGCGCGTGACGTGCGCGGATACGCAGGAGCCGACTGTCGATTCCGTGACCGACGTCTGGGCGAGCGCCAACTGGTTCGAGCGCGAGGCGTTCGATCTTTTCGGCATCCTCTTTCGCGGCCATCCCGACCTGCGCCGCATCCTCACCGACTACGGCTTCATCGGGCATCCGTTCCGCAAGGACTTCCCGCTCATCGGCAATGTCGAGGCGCAGTACGACCCGGAGAAGAAGCGCGTCGTCTATCAGCCCGTGAGCATCGTGCCGCGGGTGCTCGTGCCGAAGGTGATCCGTCACGATCATCGGTACGAGCCGGCGCTCAGAGACCCGGAGGCACCCCGCTGATGGCCGCGAATCCGACGGACCCGGGGGCCGCGATGGCCCCGATGACGGAGATCCGCAACTACACCATGAACTTCGGGCCGCAGCACCCGGCGGCCCACGGTGTGCTGCGCCTCGTGCTCGAGATGGACGGCGAGGTCATTCAGAAGGCCGACCCGCACATCGGCCTGCTGCACCGCGCGACGGAGAAGCTCGCGGAGTCGAAGCCTTTCAACCAGTCGATCGGCTACATGGACCGGCTGGATTACGTCTCCATGATGTGCAACGAGCACGCCTACGTGCTCGCCATCGAGCGCCTGCTCGGCATCGCGCCGCCGGAGCGCGCGCAGTACATCCGCGTGATGTTCGACGAGATCACCCGGATCCTGAACCATCTCATGTGGCTCGGGGCGCACGCGCTCGACATCGGCGCCATGACCGTGTTCCTCCTCTGCTTCAAGGAGCGTGAGGAGCTGATGGACGTGTATGAGGCCGTCTCCGGCACGCGCATGCATGCCACTTACTACCGGCCGGGCGGCGTCTACCGCGATCTGCCGGATTCGATGCCGAAGTACCAGGCGTCGAAGTGGCGCTCGCAGAAGGAGGTCGATCGCCTCAACGAGGCGCGCGCGGGCAGCATGCTCGATTTCATCGAGGCATTCACCGGGCGTTTCCCGACCGCCATCGACGATTACGAGACGCTGCTCACGGACAACCGGATCTGGAAGCAGCGCACGGTCAACATCGGCGTAGTCACGCCGGAGCGCGCGCTGCAGCTCGGGTTCTCGGGTCCGATGCTGCGGGGATCGGGCATCGTGTGGGATCTGCGCAAGAAGCAGCCCTACGAGGTCTACGACCGCATGGACTTCGACATCCCGGTCGGCGTCAACGGCGATTGCTACGACCGGTATCTCGTGCGCATCGAGGAGATGCGCCAGGCGAACCGCATCGTGCGCCAGTGCATCGACTGGCTGCGCAGGAACCCGGGTCCGGTGATGATCGACGACCGCAAGGTCCGTCCGCCGCGCCGCGAGCAGATGAAGGGCGACATGGAGTCGCTCATCCACCACTTCAAGTTCTTCACCGAGGGCTACGAGGTGCCCGTGGGCGAGACCTACGCCGCGGTGGAGGCGCCGAAGGGCGAGTTCGGCATCTATCTCGTCTCCGACGGCGCCAACAAGCCGTACCGGCTGAAGTGCCGCGCGCCGGGATTCGCGCATCTCTCGGCACTCGAGGAGATGGTTCGCGGCCACATGCTGGCGGACGTGGTCGCGGTGATCGGCACACAGGACATCGTCTTCGGGGAAGTCGACCGTTGAGCAACGAGATCCAGGGCCAGCCCCCCCGCGCTGCGGGCACCGACGCCACGACGCTCCTTTCCGAGCACACCCGGCGCGAGATCGATCATTGGGTCGCCAAATTCCCGCCCGGCAGGCAGCGCTCCGCGTGCATCGCGGCGCTGCGCGCCGCGCAGGAGCAGAACCAGGGCTACCTGACGCCGGAGCTCATGGACGCGGTCGCCGCGTACCTGAAGCTGCCGCCCATCCAGGTCTACGAGGTCGCAAGCTTCTACTCGATGCTCGAGACCCACCCCTGCGGCCGCCATCACGTCAGCATCTGCACCAACATCTCCTGCATGCTGAACGGCGCGGAGGACCTGGTCGCGCATGCCGAGCGCAAGCTCGGCATCAAGCTCAACGAAAGCACGCCCGATGGGCGCATCTTCCTCAAGCGCGAGGAGGAGTGCCTGGCGGCGTGCACCGGCGCGCCGATGCTGATGGTGGACCACGTCTTTCACGAGCATCTCACTCCGGAGAAGCTCGACCAGATTCTCGATGAGCTGAAGTAGCGCCATGGCCGTAAGCCCCGACAAGATGAATCTCGCCGTGTTCGAGCCCCTGAAGCTCGAGCGCTCCTGGGAGCTGCCGACCTACCGCAAGATCGGCGGCTACGAGGTCTGGGAGAAGATCCTCGCCGAGAAGCCGCCGCGCGAGCAGATCATCGATGCGGTGAAGGCCTCTGGCCTGCGCGGCCGCGGCGGCGCGGGCTTCCCCACGGGCACCAAGTGGAGCTTCATGCCGCGCAACTCGCCGGTCCAGAAGTACCTCGTGTGCAACTCCGACGAGAGCGAGCCCGGAACCTGCCACGACCGCGACATCCTGCGGTTCAACCCGCACGCCCTCATCGAGGGCCTCGCGATCGGCGGCTACGCCACCAATACCACGGTCGCCTACAACTACATCCGCGGCGAGTTCCTCGGCGAGCCGGTGCCGCGCTTCGAGGCGGCGCTCGGGGAGGCCTACGACGCGGGCCTCCTCGGCAGGAACATCCGCGGCACCGGGATCGATTTCGACATCCACACCTTCGTCGGCGCCGGTGCCTATATCTGCGGCGAGGAGACGGCGCTCCTCGACTCCCTCGAGGGCAAGCCGGGCAAGCCGCGCTTCAAGCCGCCGTTCCCGGCCAACTTCGGCCTCTACGGACAGCCGACCACGATCAACAACACGCAGAGCTTCGCCTCCGTCCCCACCATCCTGAGGAAGGGGCCGCAGTGGTTCGCCTCCCTCGGGCCGGCCAATTCCGGCGGCACGGTGATCTTCTCCGTATCCGGCCACGTCGAGAAGGCCGGCAACTTCGAGCTGCCCCTCGGACTGCCGTTCACGGATCTGCTGGAGCTCGCCGGCGGCGTGCGCGGCGGGCGGCGGCTGAAGGCGGTGATCCCCGGAGGCTCGTCGGTGCCGGTGGTGCCCGGCGAGGTGATGCTCAAGACCAACATGGACTACGACTCGCTGCGCGCGGCGGGCTCGGCGATCGGCTCCGCCGCCGTCATCGTCATGGACGAGACGACGTGCATGGTGCGCGTGCTCGAGCGCATCTCGCGCTTCTATATGTCGGAGTCCTGCGGCCAGTGCACCCCCTGCCGCGAAGGCACGGGCTGGATGAACCGGCTGCTGAAGCGGGTGCTCGCGGGCCAGGCGCGGCGCGAGGAGCTGTCGCTGCTCGTCGACGTCGCCAACCGCATCGAGGGCCATACCATCTGCGCCCTCGGGGATGCGGCGGCGTGGCCGGTGCAGAGCTTCATGAAGCACTTCCGGCACGAGTTCGAGTACATGATCGATCACGGCGGCCGCAGCATCGTCGCGGACCAGCTCGGAGCGCGGGCGGCATAACATGGCTGAAGAATTCGTCAACGTCGAGATCAACGGCAAGCCGGTCAAGGCCCGCAAGGG
>DASTAC010000138.1:0-3344 GCA_035713045.1 Steroidobacteraceae bacterium | reverse complement strand
ATCATGACTTGGTTCCGTAGCTCTCCGCCAGGTGCTCGTTCTTGTGTGCCGAAATGTCATGTTGAAAGCTGGGATGCTGGGTTTCCATGCTCGGCCTCGCTAAACAGAGCAATATACGGCGCGTACCGAAAGCGCCGATTCCGCGCGTAACCGGTCATCTCGCTGAGGACCCCAAGCTTCACGAGTCGCGACACCAGGCTATTGGCCGCAACGTACGTCGTGCCGATCATCTGCTGCACGTCGTTCACGGCGACGATCGGCCGGTCGAAGAGCGATTCGAGCACCTTGTGGCCGTTACCAGCGGCGCGGCCGAGCTGTGCCGTGATCGCGCCACGGTGCTGCTCTCGCAGTTGCAGGATCCGCCGTGCCGTCTCGGCCGCTTCACCGGCCACCTCAATAACGCCGCGTAGGAAGAACGCGAGCCATCCTTCCCAGGCGCCCCGGTCGCGGACCGCCTGCAGGTGGTCGTAGTACGTCTGCCGGTGTTGCTTGAAGTAGTGCGACAAATACAGCACCGGCTTGTGCAGCACGCCGCGCTCGGTGAGGAGAAATGTAATCAGCAGCCGTCCCACGCGCCCGTTGCCGTCGAGGAACGGGTGGATGGTTTCGAACTGCACGTGCGCGAGCGCAATTTTCACCAGCGGCGGCAGCTCGTCGGGCGCATGCAGGAACGTCTCGAGGTCTCCCAGTGCCCTAGGCACCGCTGGGTGCGGGGGAGGCACGAAGGTCGCGGTGTTGAGCGTGCACCCCGCCGGGCCGATCCAGTTCTGGCTGGTGCGTAGTTCCCCTGGCTGCAGCTTTCCGCCGCGCACGCCGCGCATCAGCTCGGCGTGAATTTCGCGAATCAACCTCACCGACACCGGAAGCTCGGAGAGGCGAGTCAGCCCGTGGTTCATGGCGCGTACGTAGTTGATCACCTCGTCCACGTCGCGCGGCAAGCTCTGCTCGAACAGCTGCGCCTCGGCAGCGAGAACATCCTGCAGAGAACTCTGCGTGCCCTCGATTTGGCTCGAGAGCACCGCCTCTTTGCGCACATACATGAAGACGAAGAGATCCGGGTTCGGCAGGGTGAGCACCGAGCCGTCGAGGCGACCCAGTGCGCGGTCGGCGGCGGAAAGCAGGCCCTGAAGCTCGCCGCCCAGGGCGATTGCAGGCTCCGGAGGCAGCGGCGCCGGTATGAAAGCTCGGTAACCGGTGGGCTGCGTGATGTAGCGTCCCGCTCTGCCTGCGGATTCGGCGTTGGTCGCCATCCTGAAGGCTACCTTTCGTATAGGGCCAAAGTCACGCCCATAATATAGGCTGCCTTTAATAAGAATGGAAGGCGGCGGCCTTGTTTTAGTTTGCGCAGGCTCCGGCGGCCATCGGCCATTCGCCTCTCCTGACGAGTACTGTAGCCGTGCAGGATGCCGGACATATCTCCATCGGAGTGTCGTAGACGATAACCTCACCGCTCGGTGCCTCACTCGTCATGCCTCGCTCCCAGTGCCCTTCTGGACACTCCGCATTTGCATCGCGTCGCTGCAGTAGATGCGCCCCAAGTTGACCGAGCAACCCGCTCCGGATCGTGCCCTGGCCCACTTGTCCGTGACTCGTAGCCGCAAAGCGCGACCCCTTTCGTGCAGCGATTCATAGACGCGAAGCCTACGACTCACACGTGTTAGTCACAAGACTGCGCGGAGCGATGGACGGCAATCAGACGGCCATTTGAACGTCTGTGAGAGCGTCGCTTCCTCCACGGCATCAACCCCACGGCTTTCGCCCCGGAGAGGGCGATGAACACGTTCCGCAGATACTGGGTCACGATGACTCATTCCTGTGCGGATCCCTCTCGATTCGCCTCGATTCGCCCCATTTCCGAGGATCTTGGCGTTCATCCGCTCAAGCACGGCCGTCGCGTCCTCGGCCGCCAAGTGGACGTAGTGGCTGACGACGTTGGACTTCCAACCGCCGATGACCTTCAGCTGCTGCTCCGTGGCGCCCTCTCGGGCAAGATCCTCGCGGGGAGGAGGCCGTTTATGCCGCGAAAGCCCGTTGCTCGGGACTTGACGGCGAGCACGCCGGGAGCAGCCTGAGCGGTCTACGCAATTCCGCCCCTTTCTTCCACTGAAGCATCTGGAGAATGCAGTACGGCCGTATCGTCGCCTGATTGCTTGAGGGCGGCAAATGACTATAATGACCATCTTGACTATTGTTGGAAGGTGAATCATTCGTGGACACCAGCATCTGGACGGTCGCGCAGGCCAAGGCGAAACTGAGTGAAGTCATCGAGAATGCCCACACGCACGGTCCGCAGATCATTACCCGCAACGGCCGGCGGACCGCGGTCGTCGTCGATGCCGAGGAATGGGAGCGCAAGACCCAGCGCAGCGGATCCCTGGCCGATTTCTTCAAAGCCTCGCCGCTTCGCGGCTCGGGATTGAAAGTCCGTCGGTCCAAGGATCAGCTGCGCTCGACAGAATTGTGAGTTTCCTGCTCGACACGAACGTCGTCTCCGAGTGGACGAAGCCGCGGCCCAACCCGGGAGTGGTCGAATGGCTCGGTCAAGTCGACGAGGACGAGGTCTTCCTCAGCGTCGTGACGTTCGCCGAGCTGCGCCACGGTATCGAGCGCTTGCCCGTCAGCACTCGGCGCCGGCAGCTCGATGAATGGCTACGCAACGAGCTGCCATTGCGATTCGAAGCACGAATCGTCGGGGTGGATGGGGCCATCGCCGATGAATGGGGGCGGCTGGTCGCCCGCCGCGAGGGGCGTGGCCGGCCTATCCAGGCGATGGATGCGCTCATCGCGGCGACGGCGCAAGTCCATGGTCTAACCCTGGTAACCCGAAACACCGCGGACTTTCACCCGTCCGTGAAATCCATTCTGAACCCTTGGATGTAGTCACGGAATCGACCATGACCGCCTGCGGTACGACCTCAGGCACACCCTGGGCGTCGTGGCATGTGCAGGCCGGAACCCCGCTTTTCGCCTTGCAGGAGCTCGCAGGCTGGGAGAGCGAGCGCATGGTGCGGCGTTACGCGCACCTCGCCGCCGACCATCTCGCCGCCTAAGCCGGCAATCTCGAAATCCACGGCACAGCACAATTACGGCACAGTCCGTCGGATATCCGATGGTCGCCACCGGAGAGCGTGCCTAGCTTATTGAGTTTATTAATACAAATTGGTGCCGGCTGAGGGACTTGCTTTACAAAGCACCGATCGGGAGTTCTGTGGGCTTGTAATTCAACCACTTGCAGCGCTGCCAGCCCCGTCCCCAGGTCCACCACGGCACAGTTACGGCACACCCAATCTGGGCTCGGCACATTCCCGGCACTGGGACGTGCGCATTGGGCACAACTTGATTTC
>DASTAC010000137.1:0-19386 GCA_035713045.1 Steroidobacteraceae bacterium | reverse complement strand
CGCGCGAGATGATGGCGCCCATGGCCGCGAACTGCCGCAGCTGCTCCGGTGTCGCCTTGGTGTTGGCACCGAGGTCGAGCATCTGCGTATGGCCGTGGGCGGCAGGGATGGCCGAGATGATGGCCGCCCGCTCCACGCCCGGCAGCGTCTTCAGCACGAAATGCGCGATGGCATTCAGGGCGCCGGTGTTGCCGGCGCTCACGCAGGCGGCGGCGCGCCCGCTCTTGACCAGCTCCACCGCGACCCGCATCGAGGAGTCCTTCTTGCGCCGGATCGCCTCGCGCGGGCTCTCGCTCATGCCGACGACCTGGCTCGCGGGCACCACCTCGGCGCGGGCGCGCAGCGGCGGCGCCAGCGACTCGACGCGGGGCCCGAGCAGACCGGCATCACCGACGAGCAGCACCCGCAGCTGCGGATCCTCGCGCAGGGCGCGCAGGGCCCCGGCGATGTACTCGGGCGGCGGATGATCGCCGCTCATGACATCGATGGCGATGGGTAGCACGGTCGGCGTCAGGAGCGCGGCCGGACTCCTGGGCGGCGCGGGTCAGCGCGGCCGCGGAGCTATTCCTGCTCGTCCGTCTCGGCGGGCTTCTCGATCACGCGGCGGCCCCGGTAGAAGCCATCGGGCGTGATGCAGTGACGCAGATGCGTCTCTCCCGACTGCGGATCGGTGGAAAGCGCGGGCGTCGGCAGCCCGTCGTGGGAGCGATGCATGCCGCGCCGCGAGGGCGTCTTGCGACTTTTCTGAACTGGCATAATGTCCTCGTGCGCCCCGGGCGCGCGCTAACTTCGAACCAAACCAACGAACTACTTGTGTCTCAACAGCTCGGCGAGCCCCGCGAAGGGCCGCTGAGTCACGTGCTCCGGCGCCTCCTCGGCGAGCAGCGGAGCCGAGGCCGCCACCACGCAGTCGCCGGGCTCCTCGTGCAGCGGCACGATCGGCAGGGCGAGCAGCAGCTCCTCCTCGACCATCTCCCCGGCGCTGATGCGCCCATCCCGCGCCAGCACCGGCTCGAGATCCTCCGGCACCTCGGCGGCGTCGGCCTCCGCGACGATCAGCGCCACGTGGGTGGTGCTGTCGACGGCAAGCTCCATCGCCTGCATGCACCGCTGACATTGCAGCACGGCCTTGCCGGCGAGCGCCAACTCCACCACGGCGAAGCGCGCCCGGCGCTCGAAGCGCGCCGTACCGTGCACGCGCCCGCCGATGCCGGGCACCCGCGAGCGCAGCCGCGGCAGCTCGGCCAGCGGGACGTCGAAGTCGATCTCGGACTCACCACGGGAGAGCCGATCGACATCGAGCGGCTGGGACCAGGGCGGCGACATGGGGCGCGTATAATAGGTATCGTCCGCCGGCAAGTCAAAATTCCGCTGCGCGCCATAAGTCATTGTTTGGCGCGGGAAACCGAGATGCCCGAGCTCATTCTCGCCTCCACCTCGCCGTACCGGCGCTCGCTGCTCGAGCGCCTCGGCATCCCGTTCACCGCGCTGCCCCCCGGCACGGCGGAGGATCCGGTGCCCGGCGAGCCACCCGCGGACCGCGCGCTGCGGCTCTCGATTGCCAAGGCCGAAGCCATCGCATCCCGGTATCCGCAGGCGCTGGTGATCGGCAGCGATCAGGTGGCCGCGGTCGAGGGCAGGATCCTCGACAAGCCGGGCGACGCCGCCCGCTGTCGCGCACAGCTCACCGCCGCCAGCGGCTCGGCCGCACGCTTCCACACCGGCTGCGCCGTCATCGGCGCGCGGGCAGGCGTGCGCATGGCGCACCTCGACACGACCACCGTCCTCTTCCGCGACCTGACGGACGCGGAAATCGACCGCTACGTGCAGCGCGAGCGGCCGTTCGACTGCGCCGGCGGCTTTCGCGCCGAGGGGCTCGGCATCGCCCTGTTCGAGAGCATCGAGAGCCGCGATCCGACGGCGCTCATCGGCCTGCCGCTCATCTGGCTCGCGAGCGCCCTGCGCCGCGCCGGCCTGCAGCTGCCTTGATCGCGCCCAGCCGGTCGAGCACGGCGGCGAGCTCGGGGGGCAGCGGCGCGCTCGCGCTGAAGGTGCCGCCCTGCGGCCACTCGAAGCTCATGCTGTGGGCGTGGAGAAACATCCTCGCCAGCCCGAGCTCGCGCAGACTCGCGTTGAAATCCGCATCGCCGTACTTCTCGTCGCCCGCCACCGGATGGCCGGCATACGTCGCGTGCACGCGGATCTGGTGCGTGCGGCCGGTGAGCAGCCCGACCTCCATCAAGGTGGCCGTCTTGCCGAAGAACTGCACCGGACGAAAGTCACTGATCGACGGCTTGCCCGAGGCATCCGCGCGGACCGTGCGCTCGCCGCTCACCCGGGTATCGGTACGCAATGGGACGTCGATTCGCTTGTGGCCGAGGTCCCACTTGCCGCGCACGAGGACCAGGTAGCGCTTGTCGCACTGGCCTTCCCGCAGCAGCGCGTGGGCCGCGCGCAGGGTCGCGGCGTCCCGCGCCACGAGCAGGCAGCCGCTCGTGTCCCGATCCAGGCGGTGCACCAGCTCGAGCGGCTCGCCCGGCTTCAGCGCCCGCAAGGCCTCGATGACCCCGAAGCTGATGCCGCTGCCGCCGTGCACGGCAATGCCGGCCGGCTTGTCGAGAACGAGCAGGCGGTCGCTCGCCTGCACGATCGCGCCCCGCACCGTCTCGATCAGCGCGGCGGGCGGCCCGCGCGGCGCTCGGGCCGCGGCATCCGCGGCCTGCTCCCAGAGGGGGGGCACCCGCACCCGGTCGCTGACGTTGAGGCGCGCCTCCGGCCCCGCCCGGCGACCGTTCACCCGCACTTCGCCGCGACGGATGATGCGGAAAATCCGCGTCCGCGGGATGTCGGCGAGGCGCCGGGCGAGATATTTGTCGAGCCGCTGACCGGCCTCCCCCTCCTCGACCTCGAAGTGCCGCACGCCATGGCCCCGGCCCCGGTTTCCCGCGGCGAGGCCACCGCTGGCGGGGGCGGAATCGCCCCCGGAAACCCTCAAATCATCCTCTGGCACGTCGACCTCGGCGTAAGGCGCTGTTTCTGCTGTAATCTTTACAGTATACTCCCTCCGCCGTCCGCAGTTCGGACGCGCCAATGGTACGCGGCGCACCACGCCGCATGTTAGTTGGACCTCGTCAGTAAAGAGGCCATCGTATTGGGCCGACAAGATTGCGCAGCCGGCGCCGAACCCCCTTGCTCAGGGTTCCGCGGGCCGCGGCATCGGTTGAGAGCACCGAAGCTTTTCCGGCACTCCGCCCTTCGTGAGGCGGGCATCGACGTGCATATCGAGACTGCGGCGCAGCGCGAGCGTGCGCCGAGTGTGAGGAATCTTCGCTGCCGTGGCGCGCCCGCGCCGCGGCCTCCCGCCTTCTTGCCGACCCCACATCAGACAGTAGGGGCACATGAAAAGAATGCTCGTGAATGCGACTCAGCAGGAAGAGTTGCGGGTCGCTCTGGTTGACGGACAGAAGATATTCGACCTCAGCATCGAAATCCCATCGCGCGAACAGAAGAAGGCCAACGTCTACAAGGCGCGCATCTCCCGCATCGAGCCCTCGCTCGAGGCCTGCTTCGTCGACTACGGCGCGGCACGGCACGGATTCCTGCCGCTGAAGGAGGTCTCACGGGAGTACTTCCGGCAGCAGCCCCAGGGCGGCCGGATGAACATCCGCGAGCTGCTCGCCGAGGGACAGGATCTGATCGTGCAGGTGGAGAAGGAGGAGCGCGGCAACAAGGGCGCGGCGCTCACGACTTTCATCAGCCTGGCGGGACGCTTTCTCGTCCTGATGCCGAACAACCCGCGCGCCGGCGGCGTCTCGCGCCGCATCGAGGGCGAGGACCGCGACCAGATGCGCGAGGTGATGAATCAGCTGCGCATACCCGAGGGCATGGGCGCGATCGTGCGCACCGCGGGCGTCGGCCGCTCCGCCGAGGAGCTGCAGTGGGATCTCGACAACCTCAACGCCCAATGGGAGCAGATCGCCGCCGCCGCCAAGGACCGGCCGGCTCCCTTCCTCGTCTACCGTGAGAGCGACGCGGTGACGCGCTCGCTGCGCGATTACCTCTCCGACGACATCGGCGAGGTGCTGGTCGACGATCCGGCCGCCTTCCAGAAGGCGCAGGAATACATGCAGCGCTTCATGCCGAGCGACGCGCAGCGGCGGCTGAAGCTGTACACGGACGACATCGCGCTCTTCACCCGCTATCAGATCGAGAGCCAGATCGAGTCCGCCTACGCGCACAAGGTGCAGCTGCCCTCCGGCGGCAGCATCGTCATCGACTACACCGAGGCGCTGGTCTCCATCGACATCAATTCGGCGCGCGCCACCAAGGGCAGCGACATCGAGACCACCGCGCTCAACACCAACCTGGAGGCCGCGGACGAGATCGCGCGCCAGCTGCGCATCCGCGACATCGGCGGCCTCATCGTCATCGACTTCATCGACATGGAGTCGGGGAAGAACCAGCGCGAGGTCGAGGACCGGCTGCGCGATGCGGTGAGGATGGACCGCGCGCGGATTCAGATCGGGAAGCTGTCGCGCTTCGGACTGCTCGAGATGTCGCGCCAGCGCCTGCGGCCCTCGCTCGGGGAGTCCAGCCACATCGTCTGCCCCCGCTGCGTCGGCATCGGCAGCATCCGCAGCGTCGAATCGATGACGCTCGCGGTGCTCAGGCTGATCGGCGAGGAGCTGCGCAAGGACCGCACGACGCGGGTCATCGCCCAGCTTCCGGTGGAGGTCGCGACCTATCTCTTCAACGAGAAGCGCGAGTGGCTGCGGACCCTGGAAGACCGCAGTTCAGCGGAGCTCGTGATCGTTCCGAATCCCAACATGCAGACCCCGGAGTACTCCATCAGGCGTGTCAGGGACGATGAGGCCGATCTGCCGGAGAACCGGCAGACGAGCTATCTCATGCCCACCTCCCCGGAGCCCGTCGAGCCCGGAGGCGCCCGCGAGAAGCGGCCACCCGCGGAGGTCCCGGCGGTGGCCGCCCTCCTGCCGAGCACCCCGGCCCCGATGGTGTCGCATGCCGCTGCCGCTCCTCCTGCCACAGCCGCGGCACAGATCGAGATGGAGCCCCGCGGCAACGGCGGCATCCGCGCCTGGTTCAAGAAGCTCTTCGCCGGCGAGTCGGAAGCGGCGGAGGCGACGGCTCAGGCCGCCGCCCCGGCGCCGGCGGCTACGACCGCCGCGCCTCATCGCGCGGCCAGCGGGGGCGAGAGACGCCGCGACGGCCGCCGGGAGCATTCCCGCGCGCCGCGCCGATCCGAGGGCGCCGGTCAACGCCGCGGCCATGGCGAGGGCCGGCGTGCCGAAGGGCGCGGCAGAGATGGGCGGGACAGAGACCAGGAGCGTCGTCAGCCACGGGAGCGGGATGTCAACCCACGTGCCGCGGACTCCGCTGTCGGGGCGGCAGCACCTGCCGCAGGCGGCGAGCTTCACTCCTCCGGCCTCCCGGTGAGCGGCGAGCGCCAGGCTGCCGGCGAGCGCAATGGCGAGCGCGGAGAGCGGCGCGGCCGCCGCCGCGGCCGCCGCGGCCGCCATGGAGGCGGCGGCGCGGGCCGCGAGCCCGGGGCGCGCGAGTCGACCGGCCTGTCGGGATCAACCGCAGCCGCTTCAGAGAGCGCGGCATCCGATTCCGCCGCCGTGGCGAATGGCGCGCACGAGCAGTACCACGCACCGGCTGCTCCGCGGGAGACTTTCGCGGCTCAGGAGCCCCGGGAATCGCGCGAACCGAGGGAGCTGCGGGAATCGCACGAGCCGAGGGAGCCCCGCGAAGCCCCCCCACGTCACGAGGAGCCCGCGGCGCCGATTGCTCATTTCGAGCCCACGCCGCCGACGGAAGGCAACACTTCGCGCGAAGCGAAGCCGTACGTGGTGTGGTCCTCGGCTCCCGCCGACCGGGCCGCCTCGGGCGGCAGCCGCGGCGGGCCCGAAGAATAGCGGGGAGCGATCGCTCTTCACATGCGCTGCGCGCAGGACGGGGTTCGCCAACGGCGGACCCCGTCCATGAGGCGGCGCGCCGAGCGCCATCGCGATGACGTCACGCCGCCTGGGATCGGCGGCGCAGATGCTCGATGAGGCCGCGTGAAGCGGACTCGATCAAATCCAACACGTCCTCGAACCCGTTGGGGCCGCCGTAGTAGGGATCGGGAACTTCGCTGACGCCCGCTTCCGGCACGAACTCGAGGAAGAGGCGCAGCCGCTCGCGCGCGCTCACCGGCGCGCGGCGCTCCAGCGCGCGAAGATTCTCCCGGTCCATGGCGAGGATGAGATCGAAGTACTCGAAGTCGCGAGGCTCGACGACACGCGCCCGCAGCGCCGAGAGGTCATACCCCCGGCGGGCCGCGGCCTGGCGCGTGCGGCGATCCGGCGCCTCGCCCACGTGATAGCCCGCCGTCCCGGCGGAGTCGACTTCCAGGGTCAGATCCGGTGCCTCGCGCGACGCCAGGGCGCGAAAGACCACCTCCGCGGTCGGCGAGCGGCAGATATTGCCGAGACAGACGAAAAGGATCCTCACGACGGCTATTTTACGCTGTAGCCGCGGCCTTCCAGGCATGCGCCGATGGCACGGCGATAGTTGGACGCCTTGTGCGCCATTTCGGCCGCTTGCTGCCGCTCCTGCTCGCTCATCATCTGCTCGTTCTGCTGCTCCCGGGACGCGTCGCTGGCGCTGCCGATCATCGCGCCGGTAATGCCTCCGAATACGGCTCCCGCGCCCGCGTCATCATCGCCGGCGAGCGCGGCGCCGAGAACCGCGCCCGCAATCGCGCCGATGGCTGTGCCGGTGCCCCGCGGTGGGCCGCTTACCACGACCCGGTCGTACGCCGGCACATTAGGTGCGCTCGGATCGAAGCCCGTCTGGTGCACGGCCCAGAGGGCGCACTCGTACCGGTCGCGGCTCTGCTGCTGGGGCGACTGCCCGTGCTCGGGATACGCATAGACGGTGGTATTGGGCTGTGGCGCCGGCGCTCCCGTGCCATAGGGCCCGCTGCCCCACCCCGGGGGCGGACCATCCGGCCGAGCCGGGGCCGTGACGCAGCCGGAGAGTGCCACGCCGACTGCCGACAGGGCCGCGATTGCGGCCACGCGCCGTAGAGCCGTCAAGATGGGCAACGATCTGATGCGCATACTCTTCCCATTTTACGAGTCCGCCTTCAGCCGAACGTGGGGGCAAATCGCAGGTTGACAACTCGGCCGGGCGTCCCGGGGATTCGGACGCTCGCCGGAACCGGCAAGTTCCCGCCACCGGTCGTGGCTGGGCTCGGGTCTCCAAGCGATCATATGTAAAGTTCAGCCTGCGGACTTTTCAGCGCGACAGCTGCCCGGCGACGCGCTCCAGGTCCTCCGCCGTGTTCACGTCGGGCCCGGGCTTCTCCACGGCGTCCGCCACCCGGATGGCGAGCCCGTTCTCCAGCGCGCGCAGCTGCTCCAGCTTCTCCGCCCTCTCCAACGTGCTCGGCGCCAGGGATGCCAGTCGCCGCAGGGCGCCTACCCGATAGGCGTAAATCCCGACGTGACGCCTCGCCCCGGCAAACACCTGTTGGCTCGCCAATCCCGCGGGAGCGCCGTCGCGGTTCCACGGGATCGGCGCCCGGCTGAAATAGAGCGCCCTGCCCCTGGAGTCGGCGACCACTTTCACCGCATTGGGGTCGAGAAACTCCGCGAGCGACTCCACGGGCGTCGCCAGCGTGGCGATCGCCGCGTCCGCATCCGACTCCAGCAGGGCGGCAACCTGGCGGATGATCGCCGGCGGAATGAGAGGCTCGTCACCCTGGACGTTGACGACGATGTCAGGGTCCGGCCAGTGCTCGATCGCCGCCAGCTCGGCCAGGCGATCGGTGCCGGACGCGTGCGTGGTCATGGTCATGCGCGCCGTCGCACCGAAGGCAGCCGCCGCGGACAGGATCGCCTCATCGTCGGTCGCAATCAACACATCACGGGCTCCGGAGGCACACGCGCGCTCGTAGACCCACTGCAGCATCGGCTTGCCGCGGATCGGCGCGAGCATCTTGCCCGGCAGGCGCATCGAGCCGTGGCGCGCCGGAATGGCCACGTGGAAAGCGCTGGGTGCGCTCATCAGCGCTCGAGCAGCGGATCGTCGGCGGTGAGCTGTCGCGCCTCCTCCTCCAGCATGACGGGCACGTCATCCCGGATCGGGTAGGCGAGCCGGTCCAGGCGACAGACGAGCACCTGCTGCTCGCGGCGGTAGACCAGCGTCCCCTTGCAGACGGGACAGGCCAGGATGTCGAGCAGGCGGGCGTCCATCGGCAATCTAACCTCCGGCAGGGATCAGGGATTCGACCTTGCGCGTCACGAGCTCGAGGAGCCGGCGCGAGTCGGCCTCGCTGAAGGTGGCCTCGACCGGCACGTACCAGAGCCGCGGCTGCGCGAGCTGCCGGCATTTTACGGCATCCTTCTCCGTCATGAGCACCGCCAGGCCGTCGCCGAAGTCGAGATCGGCGCCCGAGAGCGCATGGTGGTCCGGAAAGGCGTGCTCGACGATCTCGAGCCCGCGGGCGCGCAGATCGGCGAAGAACCGCTGCGGATTGCCGATGCCGGCGACGGCGTGCACCGGCCGGCCGCGAAAGGCCTCGAGCGGCTGCTCAGGGCCCGAGCCGGCCACCGGGCGCGCCCCGGCCGACGTGAGATGCATCCGCAAGGCCCTTGCCGCAAGCTCCGGCGAGACACCCCGGACCGGCTCGCCGTCGGCGCCGCCATTCACCACCAGGACATCGGCGGCCCGTGCCCGGGCAGCGTTCTCGCGCAATGGGCCTGCCGGCAGGACCCGGCCGTTGCCGAAGCCGCGGCTGCCGTCGATCACGACGATCTCGCAATCGCGCCTCATGCGAAGATGCTGCAGTCCGTCGTCCGCCACGATCACCCGCGCGCCGCGCGCCACCAGCGCCGTTGCCGCGGCCACACGGTCGCTCGCGACGAGGGTCATGCAGCCGGTGCGCCGCGCGAGGATCAGCGGCTCATCGCCCACATCCTGCCAGGGGGAAGAGGCAGTGACGGCATGCATGCCGCCGTGCTTCCGTCCGTAACCTCGCGACACCAGACCCACCTCGAGCCCACGCCGCCGCAGCCGCTCGGCGAGCCAGATGGTCAGCGGCGTCTTGCCCGTGCCGCCTACTGTCAGATTGCCGACCACGACGACCGGCGCGCCGACGCCCTGCGACCGCGCCCAGCCCCGCCCGTAGGCCGCGCGTCGCAGCGACACGGCCGCCCCGTAGAGCCAGGAGAGAGGCTGCAGCACCGAGAACCGGGGCGGCTCCTCATACCAGGTCTTGAAGAGCCGCTCGTGCATCTGCGATCAGTCCGCGAACTGCAGCCTGTAGAGCTGGGCGTAACGTCCATCCCGGGCCAGGAGCTCGGCATGGGTGCCGCTCTCGACCACCGCGCCCGCATCCAGGACCACGATCCGATCCGCCTGCTCGACGGTCGAGAGCCGGTGCGCGATGACGAACGTCGTGCGGTTGCGCACGAGCTGCGCCAACGCCGCCTGGATGTGCCGCTCGGACTCGGTATCGAGGGCCGAGGTCGCCTCGTCGAGAATGAGAATGGGTGCGTTCTTGAGCAGCGCCCGCGCGATGGCGATGCGCTGCCGCTGGCCTCCCGAGAGCATCACGCCGCGCTCGCCCACCATGGTGTCGAGACCGGCCGGAAGCGCCGAGGCGAATTCCAGCACGTGCGCCGCCTCGGCGGCCTGCAGGAGCTCGCTTTCCGACACCTTGCGGCCGAAGGCGATGTTGTTGCGGATCGTGTCGTCGAAGAGCGTGACGTCCTGGCTGACGACGGCGATCTGCCGGCGCAGGCTCGTCAGCTCATACTCCCGGATGTCGCGGCCATCGATCAGGATCGCGCCCGCGGAGAGCTCGTAGAAGCGCGGCAGCAGGCTCACCAGCGTCGACTTGCCGCTGCCGGAGCGCCCGACGATCGCGAGGCTGGTGCCGGCCGGCGCCTGCAGGGATACCCCGCGCAGCGCGGGCCCCGCGCCCTGCGGGTAGGAAAACGTCACGTCGCGGAACTCGACGTCGCCGCGCACCCGGCCGGCAACATAGCTGCCGCCGCGCGCCTCCCCGGGCTCGTCGATCAGCTCGAAGAGGCTCTCCGCCGCGGCGACCCCTTGCTGCAGAGGGTCCGCGACGCTCACCAGCTCGCGCAGCGGCTGCGCGATCATGCTCAATGCGGTGAAGAAGCCGAACAGGTCCCCCGCCGTCATCTGCCCATCGACGGTGTCGCGGATGGCAAGCCCCAGCACCAGCGCGCCCCCGGCCGCGGTGACGAGCTGGACCGTGGGATTCGCCAGTCCGCGGGTGAGGACCATGCGCATGAACGAGCGGCGGTTGTGCTCGTTGACGCTCTCGAATTGCGCCCGCAGGTGCGGCTGTGCCTCGTAGACCTTCACCAGGCGTGGCGCCTCGAAGCTCTCCTTGGCGATGCGCGTCACGTCGCCCATCGAGTCCTGGATTCGGCGCCCGTAGCGGCGGAAGTTCCGGTTGACCACCGACACCAGCCAGCCGGCGAGGGGACCGGTGCCGAGGGAGATCAGTGCCAGCCGCCAGTTGAGCCAGAAGAGATAGAAGACCATCGCCACGACCGTGAGCGCCGCCCGCACCAGGATGACGATCGATGTGGTGCAGGCGTTACCGACCTGCTCGCTGTTGTAGGTGAGCTTCGACAGCAGCGCGCCCGAGGAGGTGCGGTCGAAATAGGCGGCGGGCAGCTCGAGCACGCGCCCGAAGACTTCGGTGCGCATCCGCTTGACGATGCTGCGGCCCACGTATCCCATGCAATAGGTCTGCGTGAAGTTGCCGATGCCCCGGCCGATGAAGATGACGATCAGCGCCAGCGGGATGAGGAAGATCATCCGCGGATCCGGATGGCTGACCCAGTCGCCGAAGCGCTTGCCGAGCCAGGCGAAGCTCGCCGTCGAAGCGGAATAGACGGTGCCGCCCAGAATACCGAGGGCGAACATCCCCTTGTGCGGCTTCAGGTACCCGAGCAGCCGCCGGTAGGTCGCCGAGACGCTCGCCGGCTGCGGCGGCGCGCGGCGGCTCGCCCCATCGTTCAAGGGGCGCCTGCCCGCTCGTCCCTGATCGTCGCGATGTTGAGCCGGACGAAGCCGAGCTGTCCGAGCACATCCATGGCCGTGACCACCGACTGCTGGGTGGCGCGCCCATCGGCCCGGATCGTCACGGTCATGCCGCGGTCGGCGCCCGCCTGCTTCAGGAGCGCCGCGCGCAGCGTATCGGGGCTGGAGTTGATCAGCTCGCGCCCGTTGACGAGATAGGTTCCGGCCTCCGTCACCGAGACCACGAGCGGTTCGCTCTGCCGGACGGCCGGCGGCACGGCGCTCGCCCGCGGCAGCTCGACGTGCAGCCGTCCTTCGTCGGTGAACTTGCTCGACAACATGAAGAACACGACGAGAAGGAGCACAACGTCGATCAGTGAGACGATGTTGATCTCCGGCTCTTCGTGGCGTCGCGGCTTGAGGTTCATGACGGCATGGTCAGGCGGCGGCCGAGCGCCCGGTGCGCGCGCCGGCGGCCTCGACCACATCGGCCATGCGGATGGCCTGCTTCTCCATCTCCATCACGATGCGCTCCACCTTGCCGCGCAGGTAGCGGTACGCGATGAGCGAGGGAATGGCGACGCAGAGGCCGGCGGCGGTGGCCACCAGCGCCTCGGCAATGCCGCCGGAGAGCACGCGCGGATCGCCCATGCCGCCCGCCTGGATGGCATTGAAAGCGCGAATGATGCCGGTCACGGTGCCGAGGAGCCCGAGCAGCGGGCAGATGCCGGCAATGGTGCCGAGGGTGTTGAGGAACCGCTCGAGCTCGTACACCACGTGCCGGCCGGTGTCCTCCAGGCGCTCCATCAGGATCTCGCGCGGCCTGTGCCGGTTGGCGAGCCCGGCCGCGAGAAGCTTGCCGAGGGGCGAGTTCTGCTCGAGCGCAGCAATGACCTTATCGTTGACCTGATTGGCCTCGATCAGCTGCCAGACCTTCTGCGGCAGCTCCCGCGGCAACACCCGCCGGTCCTGCAGCGTCCAGAGCCGCTCGAGCACGATCGCGGCAGCCGTGATCGAGCAGAGAATGATCGGCCACATGAGCGGGCCGCCGGCCCGCACGATTTCCCACATCCAGCGACCCCGGGGCGGAACCCAAGAAAACGGCGACGGCGCATGATACCCGAGGCGAGAACCCGCTCAAGGTGACTTATCGTCCGCTTCGTGCACGCCGTTGCAGGCCCACTGCGCGCAGCGCCCGCCCCTGAGCGGCCCAAGCCCGGGCAAGAGAAATGCGAGGCGTGCCCCAGCGCCACTTCGTCGCCAATCTGGTACATTCCCGACCCCGATGCCCCGTCGCGTGCTGAAGAAGCTCCTTCCCTCCCCGGCCCGGTTGCAGGGCCACTGGCTGCTGCGGCATTTTGGGGAGCGGCTGCTCGATCCGCGCCTGTGGGCGCTGCACCGCCGCGGCATCACCGGAGCCTTTGGCGTGGGCCTCGCCATCTGCTTCATTCCGCTGCCGGTGCACCTCCTGGTCGCGGTCCTCATTGCCATCGTGTGGCGGCTCAACGTCCCGGCGATCTACGGCACGACGCTCCTGGTCAACCCGCTCACGATGGTGCCGATCTACTACCTCGCCTATCGCGTCGGAGCGGCCCTGCTGCGGGTGGCGCCGCAGAGCTTCTCGTTCCGCTTGAGCTGGAACTGGCTGGAGAGCGGCCTCGGGCCTCTCTGGCAGCCGTTCCTGATCGGCTGCCTCGCCTGCGCCGTCGTTCTGGGTGTCCTCGGCTGGGCGGGGCTGGAGCTCGTCTGGCGCTGGCGCGTCACGTCCCGGTATAGGACTCGCCACGTCGTAACGGCGACCTGAGCCGCTCCGAGAGCCTGCCCTTCTCAATCTCGTAGATCCGCTCCATCCGCTCGGCCAGGCGGCTGTCGTGAGTCACCACGACGAGGCTCGTCGCCCGCTCGCGATTGAGCTCGAGCATCAGCGCAAACACCGACTCCGCGTTCGCGCCGTCCAGATTGCCGGTCGGCTCGTCGGCAAGAACGATTTTCGGTTGGGTCACCAGAGCCCGGGCCACCGCCGCACGCTGGCGCTCGCCGCCCGAGAGCTGGTGAGGACGATGGTCCAGGCGCTGCCCGAGGCCGACGCGCTCCAGCAGCTCGCGAGCGGCCTTGCGGGCCTCGGCCACGGGGGCGCGGCGTACGAGAAGCGGCATGGCGACGTTTTCCAGGGCGGAGAACTCGGGCAGCAGGTGATGGAACTGGTAGACGAAGCCGATGGCCCGGTTGCGCAGCTCGCCGCGCTCCCTTTCCGTCAGGCGGTGAATGTCGCGGCCGTCGACCAGCACCTGCCCCTGGGTCGGCCGGTCGAGGCCGCCCAGGATCTGAAGGAGCGTCGTCTTGCCGGAGCCGGAGGCGCCGACGATCGCCACCCGCTCGCCGGCTGCCACGCAGATGGCGGCGCCCTGCAGCACCTCGAGAAGGACCGGGCCCTGGCGAAAGCTCTTTGACACCTCGCGTGCCTCCAGCACGAAGGATCCGCTCGTGCGCCCATTGCCGGCCTCCGCTCCCGGCAGGCTACTCATGCCGCAGCGCCTGCGCCGGAGCCGTGCGCCCGGCGCGCCACGCCGGATAGACGGTCGCCAACGCACAGAGGAGGAACGCCACGCCGCAGACGCGCAGCACGTCGAATCCCTCCACGTAGGCCGGAAGCTCACTCATGTAGTACACCCGCGGATTCAGGAACTGAGTATGGAAGAGCCGCTCGAGTCCGCCGACGATCGCCTGCAGGTTGTGCGACACGAGCGCTCCGAGCCCCGCCCCGAGCAAGGTCCCGGCCAGCCCGATGATGATCCCCTGGATCGCGAAGATGACGAGCACGTTGCCCGGGCCGGCGCCGAAGGTCCGCATGATCGCGATGTCGGTCTGCTTCTCCTTGACGATCATGACCAGGGTCGCGACGATGTTGAATGCCGCCACCGCGACGATCATCGAGAGCATGATGAACATCATGGACTTCGTCGTCTCGATGGAGCGGAAGAAATTCGCATGATTTTCCGTCCAGTCGCTGACGTAGTAGCCCGCCCCGCCGAGGTCGTAGGCGATCCGCCTCACCACCCTGGGCGCCTGCCAGGGATCATCGAGCGAAAGACGCATCCCGGTGACCTCGTCGGGTCCCAGGCCGAAGAGCCGCGCGGCATCCGTGAGGTTCACGAGGGCGAGCCCGCGGTCGTATTGATACATCCCGGAATGGAAGAGTCCCGTCACCCGGAAGCGGCGCATGCGCGGCATCACTCCGGTCGGGGTCGCCACCCCCTGCGGCGCGATCAACACCACCGAGCCGCCGACGTGGACGTGCAGCGCGTGCGCCAGGGCATCCCCCAGGATGACGCAATATCGGCCGGGCTGCAGCTCCGCCAGGCTTCCGGCGGTCAGCTTCTGCGCCAGGCCCGTCGCGCGCCGCTCCTCATCCGGCAGAATGCCGCGGACCGAGGCGCCGGTGATGTGCTGGCCGTGAGTCAGCATCCCCTGCTCCTCGACGTAGGGAGCGGCGATGCGCACGCCGGGCTCGCGCTCGACCCGCTGCTGTACGGACTGCCAGTCGGGGATGGTGCCCTGCAGCCCCATGAGGGTCGCGTCCGAGGTGACGCTCAGAATGCGGCTGCGCAGCTCGCGGCCGAAGCCGTTCATCACCGAGAGGACCACGATCAGCGTGGCCACCCCGAGGGCGAGCCCGCACACGGACATGAGCGAGACGAACGACACGAAGCCGCGCCGGTGAGTGGAGCGCAGATACCGGGTGCCGACCAGCCATTCGTACGGTGAGCTCATGGCCGCCTACTCGTAGCGCAACGCCTCGGCGGGGGCCGTGCGCGCCGCCCGCACCGCCGGGTAGACGGTTGCCGCGGCGGTGAGAATCAACGCCGCGATGCTGATCGTCACCACGTTGCTCAACTTCACGACCGAGGGAACGGTGGTGATGTAGTAGACGCTGGAGCTGAAGATCTGGAAGCCGAAGGTATTCTGCAGGAAAGGCACGATGGTGCGCACGTTGTAGGCGAGCGCCAGCCCGAGCGCCACACCGAGCGCCACACCCAGCCAGCCGATGACGAGGCCCTGGGTGAGAAAGACGCCCATGACGCGCCGGGGCGATGCCCCGAAGGTGCGCAGGATCGCGATGTCAGTGCGCTTGTCGGTGACCACCATGACGAGCATCGCCACGATGTTGAATGCCGCCACCGCCACGATGAGCAGCAGAATGAGCGACATCATGGTCTTCTCGATGCGGATCGCATGGAAGTAGTCCGCGTTGTCCTGCGTCCAGTCGATGACCCGAAAGCCCGGCGGCAGCCGGCTCCGCAGCCGGGCCGAGATCGCCGGCGCGTCGAGGGCGTTCCGATAGCGCACCCTGAGCCCCTGGTCTCCCCGGGCCGAGGGCCCGAGCGCGCGCACGTCGGCGATGTTGGCGAACACCAGCGCGGCATCGCTGTCCGACAGGCCGACCTCGAACATGCCCGCCACCTTGAACTGGCGCAGCTTCGGGGTCGGCACGCCCCCGGCGCTGACGGTCGGAATGAGCAGCGTCAGCGAATCGCCGGGGGCGAGCCCGAGCTCCTCCGCGATCACCTCCCCGACGATGACCCTGTCCGAGCCGGCGGCGAGATCGGACAGGCGGCCTTCCTTGATCGCACCCGCGAGGCGCGTGACGGAAGGCTCGGCCTTCGGATCGATGCCGCGCAACTGCACGGGCAGCATGACGGGAGTACGCACCGCGAGCGCCTGGATCTGAGCATAGGGAGCCACGCCGAGCACACCGGGCGAGCCCCGGACCGCCTGGGCGGCACGACGCCACTGCTCGGGATCCGGCGCCGCCGCTCCCTGCGTCTCTGCCGGCACCACCCTCGCATCGGCATCGAGCGACAGCAGCCGCTGCCTCAGATCCCCTTCGAAGCCGTTCATCACGGAGAGGATGACGATCAGCGCCGCAACGCCCACGCAGACGCCGGCAAGGGAGGTCCAGGTGATGAAGGAGACGAAGAACTTGGTGGATCGTGCGCGCACGTAGCGCAGGCCCACGAAGAGCGAAAGCGGATGGAACATCCTGGTCATTTAACCATATCGGGCGCGCAGACCGCCCGACCTTGATGGCCTTCACAGATCGGCCGAGCGAGCGGGCTTTCCGGCTTTGACAGATTCCCGCCCGGTGTATAGTCACCCCGGATCGGTGGAGGTTCCGTATGCGCTCGGCAAAACTACTGGCACTGCTGATCGGCTGCGCAATCGCCGGAGGGGCGGCTGCGGAGACGGTGGTCATCGACGGGCACGTCGCGGTGGCGCCGTCCGCAATCGCGCGGCCGGGGCGCGGCACGACCATGCGCGAGGTGAAAGCGAAATTCGGCGCCCCGGAGAAGCAAATCCCGGCCGTCGGCAAACCGCCGATCACCCGCTGGGTCTATCCGGCCTTTACCGTGTACTTCGAGTTCAACCGGGTGGTGCACTCGGTCGTGCACGGCTAGCGCGCAGCGAAGCGCCCGGGGGGACGCCCCTCGCCGCGGACCCCTCGCCCCCCCCCCCGCTTCATCGCTCGGGGGCTGTGATACCCTTGGATTTTGACAAAAGAATTCCGGGGATCAGAAATTGTCCGTCGATGAGTCCCTCAAGAGCCGCATCGAGGAGCTGGTGCGGGCGGGCGCAGTGCGCCGCAAGCTTGCGGCCGCGCAACTCGAGGCGGAGATCCGGCGGCGCGAGGAAGTGCTGCGCCGGACCTTCCGGCGCTACCTCTCGCCGCGGCTCGCCGACAAGATCCTCGAGGACGCGCAGCTGCGCGACACCCTGCTCTCCACCCAGGACCTGCGCGCGCACGCGGTGGTGCTCTTCGCCGATCTGCGCGGCTTCACCACCATCTCGGAGCGGCTCGAGCCGAGCCGGGTCGTGCCGCTCCTCAACGAGTACTTCTCGCTCCTGACGGAGATCACGTTCCGCCACGAGGGCACGGTCTTCCACATGGCCGGCGACTGCCTGATGCTCGGCTTCGGGGTGCCGCTCGAGCAGTCGGACAGTCCCCGCCGCGCCGTGCACGCGGCACAGGAGATGCTGGAGAGCTTCAGGGGACTGGCCCTCTCATGGAGGGAGCGGTATGGAGTCGATGCCGGCCTCGGCATCGGCATCAACGAGGGCGATGTGGTGGCAGGCAACATCGGATCGAGCTCGTACATGAGCTACACGCTCGTCGGCGACACGGTGAACGTCGCCGCGCGGCTCTGCCAGCGCGCGCGCGCCGGCGAGATGCTCTTCTCGCGCTCCGTCAAGCAGTCGCTCGATGCCCTCGGCCTCGACATCGGCGCGACTCCTCTGCCACCGATGCAGGTGCGGGGCCGCTCCGGCGCGATAGACATCTTCTGCGTGCCCGTCGCGGAGCGCGTGCAGGTCACGGAAGTCCCAGTCGCGATTTGAGAATCCTCAATCCGCCCGTCCCGAGTGCCGCCCGGCGGCATCTGCGCTGGCATCGTCTCCACGGCAGCGCGGCCGCTCTCGCGCTGGCCGAGGCTGCGCGCTCGGACCAGAAGCTGTACGTCGTCGTGGTCGATGCGGCGCGCGAAGTCGAGCGGCTCGCGGCGGAGCTGCGCTTCTTCGCCGGGGAGCGCCTGACGCTGCTCGCGTTCCCCGACTGGGAAGTGCTGCCGTACGACCTCTTCTCGCCCCATCCTGACATCATCTCCGAGCGGCTGCGGACGCTCTTCGAGCTGCCCCAGACCCGGCACGGATGCCTGATCGTCGCGGCGGACACGCTGATGCAGCGCCTGCCGCCGAAGCAGTACGTGCAGAGCCGCGCCTTCGAGCTCGCCCGCGGCCAGGCGCTCGACCTCGAGCCCTTCCGCCAGCGCCTGACGGATGCCGGCTACGCCAGCGTGAGTCAGGTCACCAGCCCGGGCGAGTTCGCGGTGCGCGGCTCGCTCTTCGATGTCTTCCCGATGGGCGGCGCCGCGCCGCTGCGCATTGATCTCTTCGACGAGGAGATCGAGGCCATCCGCCGCTTCGACCCGGATTCGCAGCGCTCGCTCGATGCCCTCGACAGCGTGCGGCTCCTGCCCGCGCGCGAGATGCCACTCGATGCGGAGGCGGTCAAAGACTTCAGACGGCGATTCCGGACGCGCTTCGAGGGAGATCCGAGCCGGGCGACCATCTACCGCGGTGTCAGCGAAGGCCTCGCGCCGGCCGGCATCGAGTTTTACCTGCCGCTTTTTTTCGAGCAGACGGCGACCCTGCTCGATTACCTCCCCGCCAACGCCGTCATCGTGCGCGATGCCGCCCTGCCCTCCGCGCTCGAGAAGGCCTGGAGCGGCATTGCCACCCGCTACGAGGACCGCCGGCACGACATCGAGCGGCCGGTGCTCGCCCCCGCCGAGCTCTTCGTCGAGCCGGCGGAGCTCGAGGGAAAGCTCGAAGGCTTCGCCTCAGTCACGCTGGAGGCGTTCGAGGCCGATACGACGCTGGGCACGGCGGCCGAGGGAGTCAGCAACTTCCCCACCACCCTGCCGCGGGAGCTGCGCATCGATCCGCGGGCGGAGCAGCCGCTTGCGGCTCTGGACAACTTCCTCACGGAGTTCGCCGGCCGCGTGCTGATTGCCGCCGACTCCCCGGGCCGGCGCGAAGTGCTGCACGAGCTGCTGCGCGGGCACGGACATCGCGTCGAGGCGGTACAGGGCTGGGAAGCCTTCTCCGATGGCGCCTCGGCGCTTGCGCTGACTGTAGCGGCGGACGTCGGCGGCCTGACGCTGACGCAGCCGCGAATCGCGATCATCTCGGAGGCGCAGCTCTTCGGCGCCCGCGCCAGGCAGGAGCGCCGGCGCAAGCGCGCGGCCGTCGACCCCGAAGCCATTCTCCGCGATCTTCAGGACCTGAACCCCGGTGCCCCGGTGGTCCACGAGGAGTACGGCGTCGGGCGCTACGTCGGTCTACAGTCGATGGAGGTCGCCGCCCAGCCGGGCGAGTTCCTGGTTCTCGAGTACCTGGACGGCGATCGGGTGTACGTGCCGGTGCACGCGCTGCACCTCGTCACCCGCTATACCGGTGCCGCCCCCGAGAGCGCACCGCTGCACAAGCTGGGCACCGACCAATGGGCGAAGGCACGCAAGCGCGCGGCCGAGCAGATCCGCGACGTCGCGGCCGAGCTGCTCGACCTTTACGCGCGGCGCAAGGCACAGAAGGGATTGCAGCTCACTCCGAACGAGGGCGAGTACCAGACCTTCGCCGATGCCTTTCCGTTCGAGGAGACGGAGGATCAGGCCGAGGCCATCCGCAAGGTGCTCGCGGACCTGCAGAGCGACCGCCCGATGGACCGGATCGTGTGCGGCGATGTCGGCTTCGGCAAGA
>DASTAC010000136.1:0-6805 GCA_035713045.1 Steroidobacteraceae bacterium | reverse complement strand
CGCTCGACCTCGTCGTGCTCGCCGCCGAGTGGGGCCACGGACGCCGCACGGGGAAGCTGTCGAACCTGCATCTCGGCGCATTCGACCGGCGGCGCGGCGAATATGTGATGTTAGGCAAGACGTTCAAGGGACTGACGGATGGGATGCTCGAGCGCCAGACACGAGAGCTGCTCGCGCGCGAGACGCACCGGGACTCATGGACGGTGTACGTGAGACCCGAGCTGGTCGTCGAGATCGCCTTCAGCGATCTGCAGGCGAGCCGCCGTTATCCCGGCGGCCTCGCGCTGCGCCTCGCCCGGGTGAAGCGCTACCGCGACGATAAGCGGGTCGAGGATGCCGACGACATGGACGCGGTACGGCGGATCTACGCGGCGCAGGGTGGTCAGGCGACTTCGGACCGGTAGATCAGCCGGTAATCTTCGGTTTCGGAATGAGCCGGCCGCCCGGCAAGAGCGCCGCGGCGGCGCCGCTGGCGAAATTGGCGAGCAGTGCCTAGAGAAAATCTCTAGGCAGACGCGGAGTTGTCCCGCGACCGGGACAGAGCCGGCTCGGCACGCTTCGACGAATGGAACCATCGGCTTCGCCGCGCAATAATTCCGTTCCCGCCAGCCACTTCGATCACCAATGAGACAACAACAATGCCTCGCGCACCGCGCGATGGCCCTCACGATGCTCTGCGGCGCCGCGCTCTGGCGCGGCCAGGCTCTCGCCACCGAGACACCGCCGCTGCAGGACATCGTGATCACCGCGACGCGAGTGGCGATGCCTGCGTTCGACGTGCCAGCATCCATCAGCGACGTCCCGGCGACGGAGCTTCGCCGCGACTCCCTGGGAATCAACCTCGCCGACGACATCGGCTCCGTGCCGGGCCTGCTCGCGCGCAACCGCAACAACTACGCGCAGGATCAGCAGATCTCGATCCGCGGCATCGGCGCGAGCTCGACGTTCGGCGTGCGCGGCGTGCGCATCTACCAGGACGGTATTCCGCAAACCGGACCCGACGGTCAGGGACAGGTGTCGCAGTTCAACCTGGACTCCGCACAGCGGATCGAGGTGCTCCGCGGCCCGTTCTCGGCGCTCTACGGCAATTCCTCCGGTGGCGTGATCCAGATATTCACGGCCGACGGCAAGGCGCCTGGAGAGGTGCGGACCGACGTCGGCTATGGAAGCTTCGATACTTTCCGGGCCGGAGTCGATGCCAGCGATGCCGTGGGGCCTCTCGCATACAACGTGGATTTCACGCACTTCTCCTTCGGCGGCTACCGGCCGCACCAGAGCGCGCGCAGCGAATCCTTCAACGGCAAGGTCGATTACACCTTCAGCCGCCGCACCAAGCTGACATTCATCGCGAACGTCCTGTCGCGGCCCAATGCCGACGATCCACAGGGCCTCACCGCGGCGGAGTTCGCCGCCAATCCCGACCAGACCGATCCGGCCTCGCTCCTCTTCAATACGCGCAAGAGCCTGCAGCAGCAGGAGGCCGGACTCGTGCTGCACCTGGGCCTCACCCGCCGGCAGTCGATCCGGCTCATGGGCTATTTCGGTCATCGGGCAGTACGCCAATTCCTCTCGATCCCCGTCGGCCCGCAGCGGGCGCCGACGAGCTCGGGCGGCGTGATCGATCTCGACCGCCAGTTCGGCGGTACGGACGCGCGCTGGACCTGGCAGGGACCCCTCGCGGGCCGTCCGCTCTCCTGGGTCGTCGGCGTGAGCTACGACACTCAGAACGAGCTGCGCCGCGGGTACGACAACTTCATCGGCGGCACGCTGGGGGTGCTCGGCGCCCTGCGGCGCAACGAGAACGACATCGCCCGCAACATCGACGAGTACACGCAGGCGAGCTGGGAGTTCGTGCCGCGGTGGACACTCACGGCCGGCATCCGACACAGCGAGGTGCGCTTCCTCTCGCAGGATCATTTCATCACCGCCGCGAGCGGCAATGACAGCGGCAGCATGACGTACACCGCCAGCTCACCCGTGGCGGGCCTTCTCTTCGCCGCGCGCCCGTGGCTGCACCTTTACGCCTCTTACGGGCAGGGCTTCCAGACGCCCATCGCCGCGGAGCTCGCCTACCGGCCGAACGGCACGCCGGGCCTGAACTTCGGCCTGCGTCCGGCGCGCAGCGTCAACAGCGAGATCGGCGCGAAATTCCTGATGAGCCGGCGCCTTCGCGCGGGCATCGCCGCCTTCCAGACCCTGACCCGCAACGAGATCGTCCTGGCGACCAACGTGGGCGGCCGCTCGACCTACGAGAATGCGGGCCGCACCCGGCGCAGCGGCGCGGAAGCCTCGCTCGATTATCGCTTCGCGGGCCGCTGGCACGCCCAGCTCGCCTATACCTACATCGACGCGATATACGTCGATGCCTACATGACCTGCACCGGCGTTCCATGCCGCACGCCGAATCAGCTCATCGCTTCGGGCAACCGCCTGCCCGGGATACCGCACAACGACGGGTACGCCAGGATCCAATGGGGCCGTTCGCTCGGGTGGCGCGCGAGCCTCACTGGGCAGTACATCAGCGCGATCATGGTGAACGATGCGAATACGGAGTACGCCGCCGCCTACCCCGTCTTCAACGCCACGGGCGGCTACGCCAGGGACTTCGGCGCGACCCGCCTCAGCGTATTCCTGCGTCTCGACAACCTCCTCAACCGCCGCTATGTCGGATCGGTCATCGTCGACGACGGCAACGGCCGCTATTTCGAGCCGGCGCCCGGATTCAACGTGCTCGCGGGCTTCACGGCGGCGTTTCGCTAGTCGCCACCTGCGGCATCCGGCGACGCTGCGGCTTCAGCGCCTCAGCGTGGAGTCGAACAACGCCAGCATCGTCTGCCAGTGACGTTCGGCGGCGGCGGCGTCGTAGACCGGGAAGTCGGGGAAGACCCAGCCGTGCCGGGCGGGATAGGTCTCGATCTCGTGGTCGACTCCGCCGTCGGTGAGCGCCTTCTCGAGGCGCGCCTTCATGTCGTCCGGGAAGGACTGATCCTCCGTCGCGGCGCCGACGTACACCCGCGCCTTGATCCTGGGCGCGAGCAGGTGAGGGCTGTCGGGAGCATCGTTCGCCAGATTGCCGCCGTGATACGAGGCGGCCGCAACGATCGACTCGGGGTAGGTCCCCGCCGCGATGAGCGACAGTCGGCCGCCCATGCAGTAGCCGCTCGTTCCGATCCCGCCGGTCTGCACATCCGGCTGCGCTGCGAGATAGCCGATGAACGCGCGCGTGTCGGCCATTACGTTCGATGAGCTGGCCGAAGGGTAGTATCTCTCCATCACCACCTTGCGCTTCTCGGGATCCGAGAAGACCGCCTTCGGGTCCATCGGCTCGTAAGGTCCGACGCGATAGAAGAGATCCGGCACGAGCGCGAAGTAACCCTGCATCGCGAGCCGCTCGCCAAGCTGCAGCATGGCCGGCCGGATGCCCAGGGCGTCCATGTAGAGGACGACGGCGGGCCAGGGGCCTCCGCCTGCGGGCCGATAGACATGGCTGGGGCACGACCCGTCGCGGGTCTCGATCTCGATCCTGCTCATTCTCCCTGTGTAGCACAGTCGCGTGACGCGAGCCATTCAACGGCCCCGGGCCGGGGCGCCGAACACGCGGAACGCGGGGGTGGCCCGGGCAGTTATCGAAGGATGACCAGCCAGCCAGGGTCCGACTTTCAGCCGTTGTTCGGTGCACGCGCGCTCGCGGAGTGGATCCGTCTGGGCGGCAGGCCCGTCCGCGCCCCGCTCGGCTACGGCTTGCGACAGCGGTGGCACGCCCGCCTGTTCGAGCTCAACTGGCGCATGCAGCTCGAGCGCATGCCGCGCAGCGAGCCCGCGGCGGATCCCGTGTTCATCCTGGGACTCTGGCGCTCCGGGACGACGGTGTTGCACGAGCTCATCAACGCGTGCGGCGGCTGGGTCACGCCGCATACGTGGCAATGCTTCAACCCCTCGACGTGCTTCATGACCGGACCGCCGGCGAGCCCCGCCGCCGTGAAGCGCCCGATGGATCGAGGCGTGATCGCGGCCGAGGGGCCGCAGGAGGACGAGTTCGCGATCCTGCTCCTCGGCGAGCACTCGATCTACCGGGGACTGATCGATCCGAGGCGGCTGCTCGAATGCGGCGCGGCGTCGTGGTCGGGCGACGGCGCCGATCTCGAGCTCCGGCGTTGGCAGGCTTTCGTCGGAGGCATCGCGGCCGGCAGTGCCGGACGGCCACTGCTCAAATCGCCGGGTCATACGTTCCGCATCCCCATGTTGCGCCGGCTCTTCCCCGGCGCCCGCTTCATCTGGATCGGGCGCCATCCCGGCGAGGTGCTCGCCTCCAACGCGAGGATGTGGAGCGCGATGATGGGCGTGTATGCGCTGTGGGATTGCACGGACGACGTCCTCCCGGGGTTTCTACGGGAGGCGATGCAGGCGTGCAGCCGAGTGCTCGAGCGTTGCCTCGCGGAGATGAGCCCGGAGCAGATGCTGTGGGTCGACTTCGAGGCGCTGCAGACGGATCCGGAGCGGGTGCTGCGGCAAATACTGCAATTCGTGGGCGGCCAGCCGAGCCGCAGCGACCGCTCCCTCGATGCCGACATCGAGACGGCGCTCTCCTCGGTCCCGATCCACCGCGGGGAGCGCGCACCGATGCCGGACGATGACTACGTGCGCCAGCTGGAGCTCGTGATGCAGGCGGCCAGGAGCCGTTTCGGCGAAGCAGAAGCCTGATGGGTATAGCGCTTGCTCAGCTATCCCCATGAAGCGCACCACTCTCCTGGGAATGCTCGCCGTCGTTGCCGTGCTCACGTGCATGCCCATGAAGGCGGCATACGCGTACATCGATCCAAACTCGGCGGGCGCGCTCTATCAGTTCCTCTTTCCACTGCTGGTCGCGATAGGCTCGGCCTTCGCCTTCCTGCGGCGCACCATCGTGAGCGCCTTCACGAGGCTCGCCCATGCGGTGGCCTCCGTGGTCCGGGGAGATCGCCGCAAGCGGACGCAGAACGCCGAGCGTCCGGCCGAGCGCGTAGAGTGAGCCGGACCGATATGGCCGGCGCATAATGGCTGGAGCGCTCTAGCGCCGCTGCGGCGCCGCGGCGGACCGCATCGAGGGGAGTCGAGGCGTCATGCGACTGCTCTACATCGACATCGACACGCTTCGTGTCGACCACCTGGGCTGCTACGGCTACCATCGGTCGACCAGCCCGAACATCGACGCCATCGCAGCCGGCGCCGTGGTGTTCGAGGGCGTGTATGCCTCGGACGTCCCGTGCCTGCCCAGCCGCACGGCCCTCCTCACGGGCCGCTTCGGAATCCACAACGGCGTCGTCAATCACGGCGGCACCGATGCGGATCCGGCGATCGACGGCCCGGAGAGAGGATTCTTCTCGCGCCTGCACCTCGACTCCTTCCCGAGCCACCTGAAGCAGGCGGGTCTGCGGACCGTGACCGTCAGCTCCTTCGCACACCGCCACTCCGCCTTCCACTGGCATGCCGGCTTCGATGAGACCTACAACGTGGGCAAGTGGGGAATGGAGACGGCGGAGGAAGTCTATGGTATTGCCGCCGACTGGCTGAGGAGGCGCGGCCGGGAGGATGGCTGGTTCCTGCACGTGCATCTGTGGGACCCTCATGCGCCGTATCGCGCGGCGGCATCGTACGGGGAGCCTTTCCGGGACTCGCCCCCTCCGGGGTGGCTGACGGAGGAAGTGCGCGCGCGCCACTGGCAGGGCTGCGGACCCCACGGCGCGCGCGAGGGTCGCGGTTTCCGGCCAAACGAATACGATCGGACGCATTACCCGCGGCAGCCGCAGGAGATGGTCGACATGGCCGCGGTGCGCGCGATGTTCGACGGGTACGATGTCGGAGTGCTCGCCGCCGATCGCTGTGTCGGAAGGCTGCGGCAGCTCCTCGAGGAGCTCGGAGTCGAAGACGACACGGCGATCATGATCTCAGCCGATCACGGCGAGACGCTGGGCGAGCTCAACATCTATTGCGACCACCAGACCGCGGACGAGCACACGACACACGTCCCGCTGATCCTGAGGTGGCCCGGCCTCGGCGCTGGCCGGCGCCGCGCCCTGCACTACCAGTTCGATGTCACGGCCACCCTGCTCGAGCTGCTCGGCCGGAGCGTGCCGGAAAGCTGGGACGGGGAGTCGTTCGCCGCGAGCCTGCGCGCAGCAGAGGATGTCGGCCGGGACCACCTGGTCGTCTCCCAGGGAGCCTGGACGTGCCAGCGGGGCGTCCGGTTCGGCGACTGGATGCTGATCAGCACCCTTCACGGCGGCTACCATCTTTTCGACGATGTCATGCTGTTCGACCTCGAGGCCGATCCGTTCGAGCAGCGGAACCTCGCCGCAGAGCGCCCCGACGTCGTGGGCCGCGGCGCGACACTGCTGTCGCAGTGGCATGCCCGGATGGTCCGGCATGCGGCGCGCGGCCGCGATCCGCTGGAGAACGTCGTGCAGGAGGGCGGACCCTTCCACGTGCGCGGAGAGTTGCCCGCATACTTGGAGCGGCTGCGCGCGACGGGACGAGGCGAGCTGGCGCAGACCCTGGCGGCGAGATATCGCTGACCGCCGCGCACCAAAAACCGCGCTTTTGGCCGCTGCCACGCTGGGCGGGGCACGACGCCCCGATCCAGCGTTTCATACTAGTTCCTCATCGCGCATGGCGCGACCCCGAACCCTGAAACGGCACGAGCCGGTGCCCAGGCACAGGGGTGCGACGCATGCGTCGCACGGGTGGCCATGGCTGGCCACCCCGGGCTTGCGCGCAGCAGGGACTGCGCAGCGCAATGTGCCCCGCCGCCGCCGGTGGCGGCGGCAGC
>DASTAC010000135.1:0-56240 GCA_035713045.1 Steroidobacteraceae bacterium | reverse complement strand
CTCAGCTCCTGGATGAGGCCGGAAATCAACGAGTCCGGGCAGACGACCAGCACGTTCTGGCCCGCGTGCTCGCCCATGATCTGCCCGGCGATGCCGCCCGCGTCACCGCTCGTCAAAATCACCGGCTGTTGGCCGAGCAACTGGGCCAGAGGGGCGGCCGTCTGCTGCGAGCCGCGAGTCGCATTCACGTAGATCGCGGCCAGGCCGTCAGGGCCGCTGGATGCGGAGAACTGCTGTGCCAGCTGCTGCGCCTGCTGCTCGCCCACGGCCGAGAGCGGCGGATTGTCGATCGTGCCCAGCTCCTCGCTCGCGGGCGGCACGATGACCACGATCGTGTTCGAGTCCGATGCATGCAGCGCCAGCCCCACACCGAGGACTGCCAGCACCGCCATGAGAATCAGCCAGACGGGGGTGAGAAAAGGGCGGCGGCGGCGGGTGATCGCGGGAGGGTCCATGGCGGGAAGCTGATCCGGTGTGCGGCACGGGATGCCGCGGGTCGCATATGGTAGCGGCGCGGACGGTCGCAGGGGAAACGTGCCCGCGTTCACATTCCCCGCCGTGGCGCGCCGCATTCACGGCCGGCTTGCCGCTCGCCGCCCCCTTCCCGGCGGCGCGTTGCGCCGGACTCCACAGTTTTCCCCCTCTTTAGTCGGTAACATCCCGGTCAGTCGCCAAATGCAGAGCCCTCGGGGGGGCCCAATGCGCACGGGTGGCCAAACCACCGTCATCAAGCGAGTCCTCGAGCGTCGCGCCCAGCAGCCGTCAGCGATTCAAGAAGACACCACGGCCACGATCGCAGTCATGCTGCGCGTGCTGCCGCCGCCGCGCGCGCTCCTCGCCCTCGGCGATGCCGGGATACGTGCCGACTTCGAGAAGCGCATTCCCCCGGACATGCTCGATGTCGAGGCGGCCGGCGACGAGGACGAAGCGCTCGTAAGCCTGGTAACGGAGTTCCGGCCCGTCATCGTGACGGACAGCCTCGATCTGATCCGCCGGATCCGCTCGCAACAGGGCGGCCGGGCACCCTACGTCGTCTACGTCCCGCCGCTCGACGAGCCGCGAGAGAGAGAATCGGGTCTTGCGGCAGGTGCCGACGATTGCCTCGGGCGACGGGTCTCGGATCGCGAGCTGCGTGCGCGAGTCGGCGGCGCGCGCCGCATCGCCGAGCTCGAAAACGTTCTGCGCATCGCGCTCGTCGAGAATCGCAAGCTGTCGACGACGGACGATCTCACACGGGTCGCGAGCCGAAGGTTCTTCAGCAAGCACTTTCCGCGCGAGGTGGAGCGCGCCGCCCGCTACGGCAGACCGCTGTCGCTCATCCTCTGCGACATCGACTACTTCAAGAAAGCCAACGACACGCTCGGTCACGCCGGGGGCGATGAGATACTGAAGCAATTCGGCACCCGGCTGCAGGAATCCCTGCGCCGCGGAGTCGACTGGGTGGCGCGCATCGGCGGTGAGGAGTTCGCCATGGTGCTGCCGGAAACCGGATACGACCCGGCGCTCGATGTCGCCCGCAAGCTGCGCGCGGCTGTCGCCAATCGGGCGTTCAAGGTGCACGGCCGCGACATCGACGTGACGGCGAGCTTCGGCCTCTGTGGACTCGATCGCGTGCCCGTCGGCGAGCGCAAGCTCGCGGAGCAACTGCTCAAAGTGGCCGATGCCGCGCTTTACCGCAGCAAGAATGCCGGCCGCAACCGGGTGACGGCCACGATGTTGCCCGCGCGCTCGCGCTGAGCGCGGCGCGTCCACGGGGCGTCCGCCCGGCGCGGCGCGGCAGCTGATCAATCGTTGCACACGCTGACGCAAGCCCTTGCTGCGGCAACGGCTTTGTCCCCGTCAGGGGCCGGTGTGCACAGGGTTATTCACAAATTCTGTGGATAAAATCACGGTGGCAAGCGCGCCGCCGTTGTGTGACACTGGCCGCCCTTCGCCCACCACCTGCGACTGCGCATGGGGAAGACAGCCAGTAAGAAGCGATCCATCGCCAGCGCCTCGTCCGACTCAACCGAGGACGGCTCCGCGTCCGGCGCACTCTCCGAGGCCGCCACGACCGGTGAACCGGCCGAGCCGCTCGAGCGGGCGCGGCTGCAGGCGGAGGTGGCGCGGCAGCGGGTGCGCATCGCCAAAGAGGAGCTGAAGCGTGCCCGCAAGTGGGTGAAGGAAGCGAAGCGCGAGGCCAAGCGCGCCCGCAGGCAAGCCGACGCAGCGCGCAAAACGTGGAAGAAGGTGCGCAAAGCGCATCGCGGGAGCCCTGCTGCCGGGGCTGCCCGCGAAGGCAAGGCTTCCGAGACCTCCGCGGCCGCCGCAAGAGGCAGGCGCGGCAAGGGGCGCGGGAGCGCGCATGGCCGGGCTCGCACGACGGGCAAAGCGCGCAACAGCCGGACGGACGGTAACATCGGCGTAATCCATTCATCCGAGACTTGACGCATGCAAGACCGGTACGCGTACCAGAGTTCACCGCCTCCCGGCGCCGAGCCGGGCCGCGCGATCCGCCCTTCGAGCTCGCGCATGCTCGCGGGTTATCTCGCCGACATCGAGCTGCTGCTCGAGGAGCAGCGTTGGGAACAGGCGCTGCGCGAGGCATTCGACCTGCCCCGCATCGCCGTGGCGTTGAGCGATCCGCACATGCGCGTCTCGGTGGCACGCGTGCAGGCGTGGTGCGAGCAATGGGTGAAGCAGGGCGAGGACGCCGCCGCATCCGATCCCGAGGCCGCCCGGATCGCGCAGCTCGTCTGCGAGCGCGCGGATCGCGCCACTCTCGCCACCGAATCGACGCCCACCCTGGCGCTGCGGCGGTTGCGGTTGCATCGGCTGCAGCGCACGCGGCAGCGCGCCTTCAAGTCCGCTCCGCTGGCGACATTGGGTCCGGAGGCGACCGATGCGGCGCAGATCTGCACCGCTCTGGTCCTGGCGGCGCGGCGCTGGTATGCGCAGAGCGCCTGTCACGATGCGATCGTGCAGGCGAATCTCGCGCGGCTCGCGGTGCTGCGTTAGTCCGAAGCTCAGCTCTCCGAAGACTTCAGCACCAGCCCGCCCGAAGCGACGAGCTTCAGCTGCTCGTCGCGCTCGACCGCCTTGCGCAGCGCGTCGAGCATCTCCTGATCGACGCGGGCCGCCCTCTCCGGCATCACGGGGTAGCGCACCGTGCATTCCAGGCCGTTGTCCGTCAACCGCACCCGCACTTCGGGCGCCGGCGCCGCCGTGTCGAATTCAATGAAACGCTGCGCGAGCGCGTGTTGGCTCTCGATGCCCGCGCGATACGTGTCGTACACCTTGTTGGCCGCTGTCTGAAGCCTGTTGTAGGCCTCCTCGACATCCGCCGTGGCGATGATCGTCAATGTCACGCTGTGCCAGAGGTATTCCGCACCCGGGATCTGCTTGAAGAGGGCCGTCGGCTGAAACAGCACCGCGTTCGAGAGCACCACCATCCGGCCGGTGGAATGCAGGTCGGGGCCGGAGAGCTCCATGAGGTAGATCCTCAGGAGCGAGATGTCCACCACGCGGCCCGTGACACCGGAGATCGTGACCCGATCGCCCACGCGCACGCCATACCGGCCGATGAGGAAAAAATACGCCACCATCGCCAGCATCACGTTCGAGAGCGCCACTGCGATGCCCGCCGTCACGAAGCCGACGTAGGTGGCGACCGAGCCCACCTGCGAGATCAGGGTGAAAACGACGACCAGGGTCAAGGCGATTCCGACGACGAGGCGCCTCAGCACGAGGAGCGGCCGCCGCCGCCTGGCATCCGGCAGATACCGGTACGTCGCGCGCCGCCAGATCTCCGAGATGATGAGCACGGCGGCGACCCAGCCGAAGAGCAGGCCCACCCGCAGGCCGACGTAGCTCGCGACGCTCGACTCCTGTGCGGCCACTGCGTGGCTCCAGTCCTCGAGGGTGCTTTGTGCGCTGCTCAGGGTGAGCGCCTGCTCGCCGAGGGGAATGAGAACGCTCGAGAGCTCCCGCAGCCGGGCTGTGGCCGCCGTGATGGCCTGCCGCTGCGCGGCGAGCTGAGCTGCGTTGCCGGCGGCAATGGACGCCATGCCGCTGCCCACGAGCCGGCGCACGGTCCCGAGGAGCCGCGAGCGCGTGTCGGTCAGCTCTCGCTCGAGAGCAATCGTGTCCGCAATGGCCGAGTCCGTCTGACCCCGATAGCGATGCAGCGTGAACCACTGCTCGATGAGCGGCACGATGCCGGCCGATTGAGGTTGGAAGTTGTTCGTGGAGGGCTTCGGTGAGGTGCCCGGGGCCGCCGCGCGGGCCGCACCTGGCGGCGCTGTGGGCTCTGCTGCGGCCATTGCCCCCATCGAGAGCTCCGGAACCGACTTCTCGAGCACCGCGAGCTGGGCCTGAAGACCCTTCGGCGGCTTCCCGTGTCCCGCGATCGCGCTCTCCTGAAAGCGGCGGAGCTGTCCGATATTGGAGTCGATCTGCTGCAGGAGCTGCAGTGCGGCCGCGAGACCCGCACGCTCGGAGTTGAGCGTCGCGCGCGCTTTGGCGCCCCTGGTGCGGCGCAGCCGGGCATCGAGGGCTGACATCCTGGACTCGACCGCCGCTTCGCGTGTGGAAAGATCCACGGCCGCACGCGCGAGCTGCGCGGCCATCGTGGGTGCCGGGGACTGCGCCGCGGCAGGAGCGGGTCCCCGAGTCCCGCCGGCGCTCTGCGCCTGGCTCTGCCGGCCCAGGATATCCGCGGCGGCTTCTCCGAACTGGAACGCCAGGTGGACTACCGTGAGTGCCTGCTGCCGCAACTGGGCCCGGCCCGCAGGGCTGACATCGGGCAGGCTGAGCTGCTCCACGACGCTGAGATCGCGATACCAGCCTACGGTGCGGCGGACGTGGCTCAGCACCTCACCCGGCGTGAGCGGCAACAGGGAAGCCGGCTTCGCTGGCGCCGGCTGCGCGGCAGGTCCGGACGATCGGCCTGCTGCAGAGTGCGCCGGCGTGTTGCCGCGGATCTGCTTCGCCACCGTCACGGGCTGCCCCAGCACCACAAGCACAAAGGCGAGCCCGGCAGCCACGCAAGCCCGCTGGATTCTGGAGGTGAGGCTCATCCGCATAGGATACGGAAGTCGGGGTGCAGAAGTCCCGGGGCCCTCAGGGCGGCCTCGGCCTCTTGATATCGCCGACCCGCGCCGCATCTCTCCATCGAGGCAGGCCGTCCCGCAGGCCCGGGCGGTAGAATGCGATTACGATGACCGCATACACAGACCTTGAGCTCTATATCGATGGCGAATGGCTCGGCGCGCAGAAGCGCCGGACCCACCGCGTGGTGAATCCCGCGACCGGCGGATCGCTCGGCGAGCTTCCGCTCGTCGACGCGGCGGATCTCGATCGCGCCCTGGGGGCGACGGAGCGCGCATTCCGGCAGTGGAAGCGCTCCACGACCGAGGAGCGCGCCCGGGTGCTCAAGGGTGCCGCGCAGCTCATGCGCGAGCGGCTGGAGCATATCGCCCGCGTCGCCACTCTGGAGGAAGGCAAACCGCTGCGCGAGACGCGCGCGGAGGCAGCAGCGGTCGCCAATCTCTTCGAATTCTACGGCGAGGAGTGCCGCCGGGCCTATGGCCGCGTCCTGGTCCGTCCGACGGGCACGCGCTCACTGGTCGTCAAGGAGCCGGTCGGTCCCGTGGCCGCGTTCGCCCCCTGGAATTTCCCGATCATCAATCCGGGCCGCAAGCTCGCGGCGCCCATCGCCGCCGGCTGCTCGGTGATCCTGAAGCCCGCGGAAGAGTCTCCCGCCTCCGCGATCGAGGTGGTGCGCACGCTCGTCGATGCCGGTCTGCCCGCCGGGGTGGTGCAGCTCGTCTTCGGCGTGCCCGACGAGGTGTCGCGCCACCTGCTCGCCTCCCCCATCGTGCGCAAGCTCTCCTTCACCGGCTCGACGGCCGTCGGCAAGCATCTGCTCACCCTGGCGGCCGCCACCGTCAAGCGCACGACGATGGAGCTCGGCGGTCACGCGCCGGTCATCGTGTTCGACGACGCCGATCTCGATCGGACCGTGGAGCTGCTCGCCACCGCAAAATTCCGCAACGCCGGCCAGGTCTGCGTCTCACCCACGCGCTTTTACGTGCAGCAGGGCATTTACGATCGATTCGTCACCGCCTTCACGCAGCGCACGCGCAAGCTCGAGGTGGGCGATGGTCTGATCGAGAGCCACCACATGGGGCCAATGGCCAACCCCCGCCGTCCCCAGGCCATGGATGCGCTGATCGGCGATGCCGTGAGTCGCGGCGCCACCCTGCGCACCGGCGGTGAGCGCCACGGCAAGGAAGGGTTCTTCTACCAGCCGACCGTGCTGTCGGACGTGCCGGCGGCCTCGCGCATCATGAGCGAGGAGCCGTTCGGTCCCGTCGCGGTGGTCGCACCATTCGCCACCCTGGATGAGGCCATCGAGCAGGCCAACCGCCTGCCGTACGGGCTCGCGGCCTACGCGTTCACCGAATCAGGCAAGCGCGCCATGTTGATTGGGGACGCCCTGGAAGCCGGGATGGTCGGCATCAATTCGGTGGCAATGGCCGCGGCCGATGCGCCCTTCGGCGGTGTGAAGGAAAGCGGCCACGGATCCGAGGACGGGCCGGAGGGGCTGGAGGACTGCCTGGTCACGAAGGCGATCCACCAGGCCTGAGCACCGCGGCGCGCCGCCGCGCTAAAGTCGCGGCGTCGGTGCGGTGACGTGATCGTGCTCGTACGCGCGCTGACACGCCGCGCAGCGGTTCGCGGTAGGAGTGACTTCCAGGCGCTCGCGCTCGATCGGCTCGCCGCAGCTCACGCAGGTGCCGTAGGTGCCCAGCGCTATCCGCCTCAACGCGCGCTCGATGCCGCGGATTTCCTCCACGTCGCGCGTGACCTCCGCGAGGTTCACGTCCACCAGAAGGTCTGCGAGCGACTGATCCTCCAGATCGGAGACCCGGCCGGCGATGTCGGCATAGCCTTCGTTCTGCGCTCGCAATAGCGTCTCGCGCGTCTCATCCCGCAGCTGATCCCACCTCTCCCGCAGCTTGTGCTCGAAATGCGAGAACTCGCCGCGCCTCATGGTGCGATCGGCTCGAGCGGGATCGTGTGTTTGCTGTGCCATGAGTGCAGAGGCAGCAACCGCGATGCCCGGCAGCCTGCGGCGCGCGGTTTGCTAGGTGCTCGGTATGGCACGCGGATACTCACGGTCAGGCGGACGCTTCGGCGGCCGTAGCTACGGAGGCTATGGCACGACGGGCGATTATGGTTACGGTGCGTCGGGACACTATGGCCAGAGTCAGTTTGGCGGCGGCGCCGAGGAGAGCCCCGGCGAGACCGCGCAGCGGCGGCACCTCTCGCCCGAGGAATACTGGCAGCGCTATTTCGCGCAGGGCAGCTACGAGGGTCGCACCCGCGGCGACGACACGGGCGACCGCTTCGTACCGCCCGATGCCCCCCAGGGTGATGAGGACCGCGCTCACCGCATGGGCGGCCGCAGCCGCCATCCCATCGCGCCGCGCGACCTCCATCGCTCCGATGCGGAGCTCTACGAGGACATCTGCGAGGCGCTGCTGGCTCGCGACGACGTGGACTCGAGCGATGTGACCGTCGCCGTGCGCGAGGGCGAAGTCACCCTCGAGGGCTCCGTTCCCGAGCGGTCGATGCGCTATCTCATCGAGGATGTCGCCGCGGGCCATCCGGTGGTGCGGGACGTGGCCAACCGCATCAGGGTTCGCAAGGCGTAGGTCCCGATCCCGCGGGCATGCCTCCGCCCGGTGCGTGGTATGATTCGAAGATGTCACCGGTCGTGACGGATCTGCGCTACCTCCTGCCCTGGCAGTTCTATCCGACCGTCTTTCTAGCGTGTGTCATTGCGGTAGCCCTTTACGTGCGCGGCCTCGCGGCGCTGCGCCGCGGCGGCACGCCAGTCGGATTCGGGCGCGCCTTCACGTTCTTTCTCGGGGTTGCGCTCAACTACGCAGCGCTGCAGACGTACGTGGATTTCCTGGCGCAGCACATGTTCTGGATCCACAGGCTGCAGCATCTGATCCTCCACCATGTGGGTCCGGTGCTCCTCGTGCTCGCGGCCCCGGAAGCGGTCCTTCGCGCCGGCACGCCCGCTCCCCTCCTGCGGGGGTTGTGCCGTGTCCCGTCCTGGATCAGGCGCCCGATCCGGCTCTTCTTCCGCATCCTCCAGCACCCGCTCATCGCGCCGACCCTGTTCGTGGGACTGATCTTCTTCTGGCTGACACCCTCGATCCACTTCACGGCGATGCTCGATGAGCGGCGCTATCTGCTGATGAACTGGAGCATGCTCATCGACGGGATACTCTTCTGGTGGCTGATGCTGGCGCCGCGCCGGGCGCAAGGGAGCGCCGCGATCGGGTACGGCACACGAATCATCATTCTGGTCGCCGTGGCAGTGCCACAGATGATCCTCGGCGCGTACATCGCCCTGCACAGCACGCCGCTCTATTCCATCTACGCCGTCTGCGGCCGCGCGTGGGCCATCAGCCCGCTCACCGATCAGCAGCTCGGCGGCCTCCTGACCTGGATTCCGGCGGCGATGATGTCCGTTGTCGGCGTGCTCGTCGTGCTGCATCACATGATGCACGATCCCGAAGCCGGGACGCGGCACGGTTCCCTGCGTGCTCCGGCCGAGCCGGCCGGCAGCTCATGAAGCGGAGATGCGTGTGAGTGTCAGTGTGAGAACCTCGAGTGCCCTGATCCTCGCCCTGCTGCTCGCCGCCTGCAGCGGCAGCGGACCGCCTTACGCGCTCGCGAACGTCACGGGCCTGGTGGCACCGCTCGAGTTTCACTTGACCGATCAGAACGGCCAGCCGGTCACCGCCGCCGCTTATCGCCATGACGTCGTGCTGCTCTACTTCGGCTACACGCACTGTCCGGATCAGTGCCCGACGACGCTCGCCATTCTGGCCAGCGCCCTGCACGCCCTGGGGCCGCAGGCCTCGCAGGTGCGCGTGCTCTTCGTGAGCGTCGACCCGCGTCGCGATACCACGGCGGTGCTCAAGCGCTATGTCGGCAATTTCGGTCCGGAATTCGTCGGTCTGCGCGGCGGGCAGACGGAGCTCACCAGGCTCAGCAAGCGCTACCGCATCACGTACCATTACGAGGCTCCCGACAAGTACGGGGACTACGAGGTCGACCACAGCAGCGCGGTGTTCGTGTTCGGCCGCCACGGGCGCGCGCGCCTGCTCGGGCAGGTGGACAACACGGCACAGCAGTACACGTCCGACCTGCGCCGGCTCCTCGCAAACAGCTGACCGGAGACTCTCGATGCGAATTACCGCCGCGATGGCAGCTCTCCTTCTCGTCTCGATGACGGTGACACTGCCAGCTCATGCCGCCGGTGCGCAGCTCGACTCGCCCGTGGGCCTCTGGCAGCCGATCGACAGCTCCGGGAAGCCGGAAGGGCTGATTCGAATTTTCGAGGTCAACGGCCTCTACTATGGCCGCATCGAGCCGACCTCCCCGACCGACGATCGCAACGCCCGCTGCACGCACTGCACGGGCAAGCGGCACGATCAGCCCATCATCGGCCTCGTCATCATGCGTCACCTGAAGCCGAAAAACGGCGAGTACGTCGACGGCGACATACTCGACCCGAACACCGGACACGTATATGGCTGCTCGCTGCGCCTGACCGACGGCGGCCGCAAGCTCATCATGCGCGGCTTCCTCGGGATCTCCCTCTTCGGCCGCTCCCAGACCTGGCTTCGTGTCGCGGAGCCCCAGCCCTAGGCGGCCCCTGCCGCCTTCTTCAGCGCCGCGGCCTTGGAGCCGATGACACCCATCAGGCTGTCCCAGGAGCTGACGAACGCCGCGGCGCCGTCCCGCTGCAGCTTGGTGGCGAGCGCGGCGAGGTCCACCCCCGCCCGGGTGAACTCTGCGAGTACCGCCTCGCTGTCACCCCCGTCGGCTCGGATCGCATCGCCCAGCTTGCCGTGATCGGCGAACGCCTTGAGCGTGTTCTCCGGCATGGTATTCACGGTCAAGGGAGCAATCAGACCCTCGACGTAGAGGACGTCCGAAACCTTGGGATCCTTCGTCCCGGTGCTCGCGAAGAGCAGCCGCTGCGGCCTGGCCCCGGCGTTGAGCACCCGCAGCCATCGGGGCGAGGTCAGGAGCTCGCAATAAGCACGGTAGGCGCGACGGCCGACGGCGAGCCCCAGCTTGTTGCGCAGCGCCCCCGGCACCTTCTCTGCCGTCGCGACATCCCAGCGGCTCAGGAAGAGGGAAGCCACGGAGGCGACGTTGGGGTTCAAGCCCGCGGCGATGCGGCGCTCGACTCCCCGAAGCCATGCCTCCGCGGCAGCCACATACTGCTCAGCGGAGAAGAGAAGCGTCACATTGATGGGCACGCCGGCGAAGATCGCCGATTCGATCGCCGGCAGGCCCTCCTTCGTCCCCGGTATCTTGATGAAGAGGTTCGGGCGCCCCGCTCGCGCATGCAGCTCCCGCGCCTCCGCCAGCGTGGAAGCGGTATCGTATGCGAGACGAGGCGACACCTCGAGCGACACCCAGCCGTCGACGCCGGCGGTGCGATCGTGGACGGCGCGGAAAAGATCGGCGGCACGCGTGAGATCATCGAGCGCAAGCTCGAAGAAGAGCTTCTCGTCGGCGAGCCCCTCGTGTGCGAGCTTGCGGATGTCCTCGTCGTAGGCCGAGCCGTTCTTCACCGCGTGATCGAAAATGGTCGGGTTCGAGGTGAGACCGGTGACGGTCAGCTCCTCGATGTAGCGCTTGAGCGTGCCGCTCGCGAGCAGCTCGCGCGTGATGTTGTCCAGCCAGAGGCTCTGGCCCGCACGATTGAGCTCGAGTGTCGCTTGCATCATTCAACTCCTCAGACAGATTTCAGCGCGTCGCCGACGATCCGCTTCGCCTCCTCGACGAGGGTCGCGAGGTGGCTCTCGCTGCGGAAGCTCTCGGCGTAAATCTTGTAGAGACTCTCGGTTCCCGACGGCCGGGCGGCGAACCAGCCGTCGGCGGTGACGATCTTCAGGCCGCCGATCGGCGCATCGTTGCCGGGCGCACGGGTCAACTTGCTCGTGATGGGCGCGCCGGCGAGAGTCGCTGCCCGAATGGATTGCGGCGTGAGGATCGCGATGCGTGCCTTCTCCTGCGCGGTCGCGGGCGCATCGATGCGCGTGTACCAAGGCGTTCCGAGCTGCGCCGTCAGCTCGCGATAATGCTCTCCCGGATCCTTGCCGGTGACCGCGGTGATCTCCGCCGCGAGCAGACCCATGATGAGCCCGTCCTTGTCGGTCGTCCAGACGGTACCGTCACGGCGCAGGAAGCTGGCCCCCGCGCTCTCCTCTCCGCCGAAGCAGATCGAGCCATCGAGCAGGCCCGATGCGAACCACTTGAATCCGACCGGGACCTCGCGCAGAGGACGCCTGAGCTGCTTCACGACACGATCGATCAGTGCGCTCGAGACCAGCGTCTTGCCGACCGCCGCGTCGGGACTCCAGTCCGGACGGTGAGTGAGCAGGTAGCGGATGGCGACGGCGAGATAGTGATTCGGGTTGAGGAGACCCGCCGACGGCGTCACGATGCCGTGCCGGTCGGCGTCCGTGTCGTTGGCGAAGGCGACGCGGTAGCGGTCCTTCAGGCGCAGCAGCCCGGCCATCGCATACGGGCTCGAGCAGTCCATCCGGATCTTGCCGTCGTGATCGACCGTCATGAAGGCGAACGTCGGGTCGATACGCGGGTTCACGATGTCGAGGTCGAGCCCGTACTTCCTGTTGATCGGCTCCCAGTAATGGACCGCGGCACCGCCCAGGGGATCCACGCCAATGGCGAGCCGCGCACCGCGGATCGCCTCCATGTCGAGGACGCTCGCGAGGTCCTCCACATAGGGAGCGATGAAATCCCGCTCATGAGTGGTCGCAGCGCGCAGCGCAGCCTCGATCGGCATGCGCCGGATCCCGCTCAGGCCCTCGCGCAGCAGGCCGTTGGCGCGCTTCTGAATCCAGCCCGTGACGTCAGTATCCGCAGGACCGCCGTTCGGCGGGTTGTACTTGAAGCCGCCGTCCTCCGGCGGATTGTGGGACGGCGTGACGACTACGCCATCGGCGAGGCGCTCCTTGCGGCCGCGGTTGTGCACCAGGATGGCCCGCGATATGGCCGGTGTCGGGGTCACTCCGTCACCGGGCTGGATCACCGTCTCGATGCCGTTGGCCGCGAGCACTTCGAGCGCGGCCCGCTGGGCAGGGCCCGACACCGCGTGGGTGTCGCGCCCCATGTACAGAGGTCCGGTGATGCCCTGCCCCGCGCGGTAGTCGCAGATCGCCTGGGTGATGGCGTGGATATGCGCCTCGTTGAAGGAGCCCCTGAGCGGGGAGCCGCGATGACCGCTCGTGCCGAAGCTGACGAGCTGCGCGGCATCGGCCACATCGGGCGAGCGGCCGTAGAACTCGCTCTCGAGCCGAGCCGGATCGATGAGGAGCGCCTGCGGCGCGGGCTTGCCTGCGAGCGGAGAAAGAGCCACCAGCGACCTCCAGATATCGAGCGGACCGTCACCGCCATCCTACCGCGCCCGCGCGGCTCGGGAGGCCGGATTACACCGCGGCGCCAGCTCGGCCGCCGCCTGTATAATCGTCCAGATATGCGACTCTACTCGTGGAACGTCAACGGCGCTCGCTCCGTCATCAACAAAGGCCTGCTGCAGAAATTCATCAGGACACACCGGCCCGATGTGCTGTGCCTGCAGGAAACCAAGGCCGAACGCGGGCAGATCGAGATCGACCTGCCCGAGTATCACGAGTACTGGAACTCCGCCGTGAGGAAGGGCTACTCCGGCACGGCGATCTTCTCGAAGGCCAAGCCGCTCTCGGTCGTCAACGGCTTTCCCAGGACGTTCGCCAGGCGCTTCAAATTCGCCGACGAGCTCGAGCGCGACAGCAGCGAGGAAGGCCGCGTCATCACGGCGGAATTCCCCAGGCTGTACGTCGTCACCGTGTACACGCCCAATGCCAAGGACGACCTCAGCCGCCTGGCGCTGCGGCACAGGCATTGGGACCCCGCGTTCCTCGCCTACTGCCGGCAGCTGGAGAAGAAGAAGCCGGTGGTCTTCTGCGGCGACCTCAACGTCGCGCACACAGAGCTCGACCTCGCCAATCCCAAGCCCAACCGCGGCAAGAAGGGATTCACGGAGGAGGAGCGTGAGGGCTTCCAACATTTCATCGAGGCCGGTTTTCTCGACACCTTCCGCCTGTTCGAGCCCCGCGGCGGCCACTACACCTGGTGGAGCCGCTTCGCCAACTGCAGAGCGCGCAACGTGGGGTGGAGAATCGACTATTTCCTCGTCTCCGGGAGTCTGCGCAAAGCGGTGAAGGCGGCGCAGATCCATGCCGATGTCATGGGAAGCGACCACTGTCCGATCAGCCTGACGCTATCGATCTGACCGGCGGCACTCCGGTCACCACCAGAGCTTCGGCCGGCCGCCGCCGGCGATGAATGCCTCCATCATCGCGAGCTTGCGGGCGGGCAGAATGGGCCGCGGCGCCAGCCTGCGCCCGAGGACCATGATGCGCGGGTCGGCTCCCCGCATTCGCGGCCAGCGCGGCATGCCGGGGCCGTTGGGATTGCCTGTCTTCACGAAATTGATCCAGTAGCCCGATAGGGTCCGCGACAGCGCCCGGTCGAAGCGGGTGAAGTGCCGCTGCGGCGCGGCATCGAGGGTGCCGAAAACGTACGGCAGCTCCGAGGAGTGGAAGACACCCCATCCGGATGCGGACCCGGGCTCGCGGTGATCGAAGAGGTAGCCGTACGCCGGGCTGCGCGCATGCGCGAGCCGCGCCTGGCTCCAGCGCCAGAGCTCGGCGAGACCGAGATCGCGGTGCAGCTGCCGCGCCGATCGCGCGCGCTCCCGTCCCGTGCCCGCGGGATACAGGCTCGCGAAACGAGGTGCCAGCGCCCCGAATTCCTTCACCAGAAGGGCCTGCCATGCGGCCTGACTCATCGACCCACGAAGCCGTCCCGAGAAGGCAGTGGCCTCATCGGCATCGATGCCCCCCAGTACGGGAACGTCCGCCAGCCTGCCGGCGCGAACGAGCGACTCGGGCGTCGCCGGCAGCAGCGTTCCATCGACGATCGGCAGCAGCAGCGGCCCTTTGAGCGGCGGGTCGGTGGTCGATAGCGCCTGCGGCGGCAGTGCTCGCAGCGCCGACAGCGTCGGTGCGCCCTTGGATCGCGCAAACGCCTCACCCGCCTGCTCCGCCACGGAGAGGGACGGTACCGGCACCGTGTCAGGCAGTCCGCTCTGCGCCATGGCGCGCGTGAAAAGACCGTTCGCCAAGGGGGAGACGATCAGATCGTGCACGGCGATGGAGCCGGCCGACTGGCCGGCGACGGTGACGGCGTCAGGATCACCGCCGAATGCGGCGATGTTGCGATGCACCCAGCGCAGCGCAGCGATCATATCCTGCAGACCATAGTTGCCGGCAGGCGCATGCTCCCGCGCAGCTTCGGCTGCGAGCGCGGGGGTCACGAGGAATCCGAGGATCCCGACGCGATAGTTGATGGTGACGACGATGATTCCGCGGGCAGCGAGCCTGGCGCCGTCATAGAGCGCCACCGACCCGGAGCCGCTGACGAAGCCGCCGCCCGGAATCCACACGAGCACCGGCAGCCGCCGTCGGCGCACGGTCGCGGGCGACCAGACGTTGAGGTACAGACAATCCTCGCTCACTCGCCCCTGGGGAAGGAACTCGCGGGCCCACGGTCCCAGCCCGCGCCGCAAGATCGTCTGCCAGCAACTCGGCGCGAAGCGATCGGCCGCGCGCACCCCCTGCCAGTGCGGCGCCGGCTGCGGTGCGCGCCAGCGGTCGCGTCCAATCGGAGGCGCGGCGTATGGCACGCCAAGGAAGGCATTCACCGGTCCCTGTCGCAAGCCGGCGAGCTTCCCTTGAGCGACACGGACGATCACCGAAGGCGGCAGCGCGCGCGCCGCCGCGCAGGCGGCGGCCGCCGGCAGGAAGGTGATGAGGCCTGTCAGCACGGCGCAGATCACGCCGCCGGCTCTCGTCCGCTGGCGCACTCGCCGCATGAGGACCTCCCGGTCACGAAGCACTGCGGCGGATTATAAGTGGCTCCGGTGCGTTATGGTACCGCTCTCATTACTCGCTGTCCCGTGATCACGACGAGGACCCTGCCGTCACCGGTCATCTCCGGCGGCGGGGAGGTTACTACCCGATCATGCAAAACGCGGGCGATCGAACGGTGGCTGTGCGTCAGGGGAGCCGGCAGTTGCACCCAGCTTCTGCCGCATATACCGTGGTCGCAATGTCGCTCCTGGGAACGGTGGCTCGCCACCCGCCGCGCGAGTGATGCCCGCGCAGATACGTCAAGATGCCAGACCGCTCCGAAGCTCTTTCCGCGCTCGCGCCGCACGGCACGCTGCGCGCAACGATCAACGTCGGGAATCCGATTCTCGCCAGGGTCGATCAGAGCACGGGGACCCCGTATGGCGTATCCGTTGATATCGCCCGCGAGCTTGCGAACCGCCTCGCCGCCCCCCTCGAGCTGATCGTCGTCGCCGCGGCGGTGAAAGCGGTGCAGACCGTGACGGCTGGCGGAGCGGACTTCGGTTTCTTCGCCATCGATCCGGAGCGCGGCGCCGGGATTGAGTTTGCGGCGCCTTACGTCCTCATCGAAGGATGCTATCTCGTACGGCAGGACAGCCCGGTCATCGATAACAGTCACGTGGACGCCCCGGGCATGCGTGTGGTCGTGGGCTCGGGCAGCGCTTACGATCTCTTCCTCACTCGGGAGCTCAAGCACGCCGCCATGGTTCGTGTTGCGACCTCGCCTGCTGTGGTCGACGCGTTCATCGAGCAGGGACTCGAAGTGGCCGCCGGCGTAAAACAGCAGCTTCAGGCGGATTCGGCGCGCCACTGCGGCTTGCGGCTGATCGAGAAGCCATTCATGACGATCCGGCAGGCCATGGGGGTCGCCAAGGCCCGCGGCGAGGCGGCCGCGCGGTACCTGCGGACGTTCGTCGATGATCTGAGGACGTCAGGGTTCGTCCGCGAATCCCTGGCGCGGCACGGCATCAAGGGCGCGACACCGGGCTGAATGTCACCGCGTTATCTTGCGCTGGTCCTGTCCACGGCTCTCGCGCTGGCAGCCGCGGGGGCCCACGCGCAGGCGATCTCCGTCCTCGGCTACTGGCGGACGCCCTCCGGAGCCGTCACTCTCGTCGCTCCGTGCGGCACGAAGCTGTGTGTGGAGATAGCCGCGCTCGCCGGCGGCCATCACCCGCTCACCGACATGCACAACCCCGACCCGACACTGCGCAGCCGTCCGCTCTGCGGTCTGCGCATCGGGACGGGCTTCGTGGAAATCGATCCGCGGCATGCGCGCGGCGGACATCTCTACGATCCCAAGAACGGCCGCACCTACAGCGGCCGGATGACGGCCGAAGGCAATCGCCTGCGGCTGCGCGGTTATGTCGGTTTGCCGCTCTTCGGAAGAACCGAGACCTGGGTGCGCGCCGCGAAACCCCCGCCCTGCCTCGCCGCCGGCTGAGCTTGCCGCCGACTCACGGGCCGCATCCTCAGCCGTGCGTATCCTTGCCGATCGTCCTTGGATCCTCGTGCGGCCGCAACAACCGCTTCACCATGGACTCCAGATGCGCTGGAGAGAGGCCCGACGGCGGCAGCGACATCCGGACGCTCTCGGCGTTGATGACGGAGTTGGCGTGCAACACCGCCAGGGCCCCCGCACGGCGGCCGAAGCGCAGGGCGCGTCCGAGCGGCGTGGCAGGGTCGGACGCGGCCATCTGCTCCTCCAGCGCCGCGAGCATCTCTTCCGACAGCCTCCACTCGGCGCCGATGTGCCAGGCGAAGCGTGCCGCGTGCGAGTCGAGTATCGCTGCAATCACCAGCGGACCGACGTCATTCTGCGCGGGTGACGGCGGGCAGTGGCCGAGCACCGCGCGAAAGAGAACGATCTCGGCGAGGCCGCTGACGAGGCACAGGAGCTCGGCCGCGAAGGCATTCGCCCGCTCGACCAGCGCGGCGTAGGGAATCGCCGCGTGTGCCGAGCGCACCGCGTGCTCCCAAACGGCCTCCGGAAAGCGCACCGTGCCTCCGGCGCCCGAGGACTGGAAGATCGGCTGCATCAGCGCGGCGGCCATGACCGAGCGCAGGCCGTCGCTGCCCAGCACCACGATCGCCCGCTCGATGGTCTCGATCGGCTGCGGGCCGAGGCGATAGAAGGAGCTGTTCGCGACTCTGAGGAGATTCCCGACCAGCGCCGGGTCACGCGCGACGATGGCCACGAGTTGCCTCACGGAGGCATTCTCGTCATTGATGGCGCGGATCAGCTCGGGCAGGAGATTGGGCCGGCGCGGATAGTAGTGTCTCTGCGTCGCCGGCTCCCCGATCGCCGCCAGGGCGGAGGCCACGATGCGCTCGTGAGCGGGATCCTCCGGCCGCTCCTCGGCGACCCGGACATCCAGGCCAAGCTCGAGCTCGCGCAGACGTCGGAACACCTGGAGGCCATCCAGGACCTGCACCGGCGCCGCCTCCAGCACCGGAGGCTCCGGAATGTGGCGCAGATCGAAGCGCGCCTCCGCGGCGATTTCGGGTGAGCCGCCCGGGCGCGCGCTCCCAAAGGCGAGCGCGCGGCGCAGAACAGGCCGAGCCGCGAATCCGCAGGCTGCGACGAGCAGCAATGAGAGCAACCAGATCACGTTCGGCCGGACCGCCTTCGACGCCGGACGCCACTTCCGGGCATCCAAGGTTTTCGGCCTCCGGGCTCGAAAGTGCACGGCTTCCGGTCCATTTTGTGAGCCGCCGCACGCGCATGGACGAGCGTGGGGCGGGACGTGCGGCTGCAGGGGGGCGCGGCAGCCGCACGCCACTCAGCCCGGTCAGTGCTTGCGCCGCTGCTCGGCCTCGCGCAGCACCTGCGCGTCGCGCTTGTCCTGACTTCCCGATTTCGCATGCGACAGCGCTTCCTTCTCCTCGGGCGTCAGCTTGTCGGAAGCTTCGGAGGCCGATCCCTCGAGGGCCTTGCCGCCCTTGGTTTTCTCGTCCACGAAGCGCTTGGTCTCCTCGTCGTATCGGCGTGCGGACTCGTAATCGCCTTCACCCTGTACTTTCGACGTCATGCCTTTGCTCCCACACTTCACTGGCAACCGGCGGGAGTGGAGCAATCGCCATGCCGGAGTGACTTAGAATCAGGGAGAAGTACGCAGCCTAAGCTTCTGTTTTGGTGGCGGAGAGGGGGAGATTCGAACTCCCGAGCCTCTTGCGAGGCTGCCGGTTTTCAAGACCGGTGCAATCAACCGCTCTGCCACCTCTCCACGGGGGAACTCGCGGGCCGCAGATGCTATCAAAAACCGCCCTCAGGGGCCGGCACCCCGACCCTCCGGCCGCTGCGACCGTGTGCGTGCCGCCATGCAGGCGGTATCCTCTGCTCCTGAGCCCAGGAGATCCATTGTCTTCGACCGATAGCGTTGCAGCCCGGTCCGCCGAGCGGCCCGTTTTCCGCGCGGCGAGGAGGCCCGGACGGCCTTCGCGCTTCATCCGCAACATCGTCGCCCTCATCGCGCTCCTGCATATCTATGTGGGCGTGCGGCTGCTGCCCTCGTTGCCGATCACGCCCCTTGGGCGTGTGCTCGGCGCCCTGGCGCTCTGCGGGTCTTTCGCGTTGATCATCGCCGGGGCGCGCGCGCGCTTGCGGCAGGACAGCGGCTTTGCGGCCAACCTGGCCTGGGCAGGATCGCTCAACGGGGGATTCTTCTCCTCTCTCGCCGTCCTCACGGTGATGCGCGATATCTTCCTCGGGCCCGCGGTGCTCCTGGCCTCCCGCGGCGAAGCCGCGAGCCTGGAGACCGCCTCGGCCATAGCCGTGCCCCTCCTCGCCGCGCTGGCGACGGTGGTGGGATTCATCGACGCACGGCGGCGGCCGCGGGTCGTGGATGTCGAGGTGCCGCTTGCAGGGCTGCCGGCGGCCCTTCACGGATTCACGATCGCACAGATCAGCGACGTGCATATCGGCCCCACGATCAAGCGGGATTTCGTCCACGGCATCGTGGAAATCGTCAACTCCCTCGAAGCCGACCTCGTCGCCATCACGGGTGACCTGGTGGACGGGTCGGTGGGGCAACTCTCGATGCACGTCGAGCCGCTCTCCCGGCTTCGCGCGCGCCACGGCACCTACTTCGTCACCGGCAACCACGAGTACTACTCCGGCGCCGCGGCGTGGATCGCGGAGCTGCGCCGCCTGGGGCTGCACGTGCTGCTCAACGAGCATCGGGTGTTGAGTCACGGCGGGGCCCCGCTGCTGCTGGCGGGCGTCACGGACTACGGCGCCCAGAGGTTCGACCCGGCGCAGCACAGCGATCCCCAGGCCGCCCTGGCGGGCGCGCCGCCCGACCTGCGGCCCAGAGTCCTGCTCGCACACCAGCCCCGGAGCGCTGCCGCCGCCGCGGACGCCGGCTTCGACCTGCAGCTGTCGGGTCACACCCACGGCGGGCAGTTCTGGCCGTGGAATCTCTTCGTGCGACTGCAGCAGCCCTTCACTGCGGGCCTGCACCGGTTGGGAAGCCTGTGGGTCTATACGAGTCGCGGCAGCGGCTACTGGGGACCTCCCAAGCGGCTCGGAGTGCCGTCGGAGATCGCCCGCGTGCGGCTGGTGGCGTCGCCGCGGAGCTGAGACAATCGCGCGCCCGGCGGCCCGCCGTTCACCGAGGCCCTCTCCCCGCCATGCTCGAACCCGTGCGCGAGACCCAGGACCCGGGCGACGGAGCGTCCCTGGTCCTCGCAGTGGCCGATTACGCCGCGACCTTCACGGTCAGCCGCGACTCCGCGCTCGCGACGGCGCGCTGCTGCCTGATCGACGCCCTGGGCCGAGGCTTCGAGGCGCTGCGCATCCCGGAGTGCGTCTCGAGGGTGGGCCCGCTGGTGCCGGGCGCGCTGATGCCTGGCGGAGCACGCGTCCCCGGCACTTCGCTCGAGCTGGAGCCCTCCCAGGCCGCCTTCTGCATCGGCGTGATGCTCGGCCGCCCGGCAGACTCCGATCGCTGGCTCGGCTCGAGCCGCCCTCGCGGGACCGACCCGCTCGCGCCCATCCTGGCCGCCGCCGACTATCAGGCACGCAGGTGCATCATGGAGGGCAAGGCGCCGCCCACGGTGCGGGACATCCTCGCCGCCATCGTCAAGGCGCTGGAGATCCAGTCGGTGCTGGCGCCCGCGGATGGAGACCACGGCGCGCCAGGGAATGAGCTCCTGCGCAGCGCGCGGGTGACGGCGGGCACCATTGCGGCCGCACTGCTGGGCGGGTCATCGGGACAGATCGTCAGAGCCGCGATCCATGCGAGCCTGGACGGCGAAATGATTCTCCCTGAAGACGACCGGCACCCCTTCGGGCGCGGACATTGGGCCGCGGCCGACACCCTCGGCCGCGGGGTGCGGCATGCGTGTCAGGCAACGGCCATCGGCTGCCCGCGCTCGCTCACCTCAGCCGACCTCGAGAGCGTCGATCTCGCCGACGGGATCCTCGGCGCCAGGGCTCTCGCCGGGACGCCCCCCTCCAGCCCCCGCGGGCGCTTCGGCACCGGGCTCATCGACCGGCTCGGCTCGTCGCAGGGAGCGGCCGACCTGGCGCAGCTCACGACGGGATTCCGGGCCGCGGTAGACAGTTGCTTCCCGCCGCGTCAGGCGGAGCGCGTCAAGGCGCTCTTCGCTGCACCGCAGCGGCTGGATGATATGCCCGTCAACGAGCTCATGGCCGCACTGGTGGCGAACGGCGCGCGTCAGCGGTAGCTCGCGAGCTTGCTGTGCGTACGCACCGCTTCGTCGCGCGATGCGGCATCCTTGAGCTGATCGGGAGTCTCCGCGCCTTCCGCCACCACCCGGCGCTCGGCCGCCGCGACCCGCTGCGTGAGCCTGAGGGCAGTGTATGACACGAGGATGGCCACACTGCCGAGCGTGACCGAATCGAGACTCGCCCGGCCTCTGCGTCAGTCGGTTGACGCGCCGGCGGTCATCATCGAGCGACGGCGGTGCTCGCGCAGGCAGACATAGGCGATGACCGCCACGGCGAGGGAGAGCAGACTGACGTAAAGATCCTGTGCCAGCCCCGGGGTCACCGCCATTCCGATCAACACCGCCGCCATCCCGCCGATGGCGGCATAGCTCGCCCAGGGGAAGAGCCACATGGTGATGGCGGGAGCCGGAGTTCCGGAACGCTCGCGCGCCTTGCGCAGCCGCATGTGGGCGAACGCCACGATCATGTACACGAACACCATGAGCGCGCCGCCGGCGGCCACCAGGAAGGCGAACACCCGCTGCGGCGCCGCGATTTCCGCGACGATGCCGACCACTCCGGCCAGTGCGCACATGAGAACGGACTTCACCGGCACGCGGCGCGTATTGAGGTGAATCAGCGTGCGGGGCGCATCGCCGTGCTCGGCGAGCACGAAGAGCACACGGGAGCAGACGTAGAACGCGGAATTGAGGCACGAGAGCACCGCCGTCAGGATGATGACGCTCATCGCGGCCTCGGCCCAACGGAAATGCATGCTGGTCAGCGCGAGCGTGAACGGGGACTCACCGATCCTGATCCGGTCCCAGGGAACCACGCTCACGATGAGAAAGATCGAGCCGACATAGAATATGAGGATGCGCACGATGACCGAGCTCGTCAGCCGGGCTACGGCGCGCGCTCCCTCCGCGGACTCCGCGGCGGCGACCGTGATGATCTCGGCGCCCGTCATGTAAAAGTACACGGTGACGGCCCCGGCGAGCACGGACGTGGCACCCCGCGGCATGAATCCGCCGTGGCTCGTCAGATTGCCGAACGTGGGGCCGTGCGGGGCGGTCCAGCCGAAGGCGTATGCCGCAGCGATCGCGATGAAGGCGATGATGGCGGACACCTTGATCGAGGAGAACCAGAACTCGAACTCCCCGTAGGAGCGTGCCGACATGAGGTTGACGCTCGTCATCGCGGCCATCAGGACGAGGCCCAGCGCGCCTTCCGGGAGGGCGACCCACTGGTGCAGTATCTTGGCGCCGGCAATGGCCTCCACCGGCACCACGATCATCCAGAAATACCAGTAGAGCCAGCCGGCCACGAAGCCGGCCCAGGGTCCGAGTCCCGCGCGGGCGAACTCCGTGAACGAGCGCACGGCCGGGAGACTCATCGCCATCTCCCCGAGCATGCGCATCACCAGCAGCATCAGGGTCCCGGTGATGAGATAGCTCACCACGACCGCGGGCCCCACCGCGGCAATCGAGGCGCTGCTCGCCACGAAGAGGCCCGCACCGATGATTCCACCGATGGAGATCATCGCGAGGTGTCGCGACTTCAGCGAGCGGCTGAGCTCTGTGTTGGCCAAAGGGGCCGCTCCGCTAGGCGGTCACGGTCTCGAGGCCGCCCATGTAGGGCCGCAGCGCCTGCGGCACGGTGATCGTGCCGTTCGCGTTCTGGTAATTCTCCAGCACGGACACCAGAGTGCGCCCCACGGCGAGGCCGGAGCCGTTGAGGGTATGCACCGGCTCGGGCTTGCCGCCGTCCGGATTGCGCCAGCGCGCCTGCATCCGCCGCGCCTGGAACGCCTCGAAGTTGCTGCAGGAGGAGATCTCGCGATAGCGCCGCTGGGAGGGCAGCCACACTTCGATGTCATAGGTCTTGGCGCTGTTGGCACCAATGTCGGCCGTGCACAGCGCGACCGTGCGGTACGGCAGATCCAGGCGTCTCAACACCTCCTCGGCGTGGCCGGTCAGCTGCTCGAGCGCCGCGTAGGAGTCGGCGGGACGCACGACCTGAACCAGCTCCACCTTGTCGAACTGGTGGCTGCGGATCATGCCACGCGTGTCCTTGCCCGCCGCACCCGCCTCAGAGCGGAAGCAGGGGCTGTGACAGACGAATTTCAACGGCAGCGCATCGGCCGACACGATCTGCTCGCGGACGAGGTTGGTGACGGGCACCTCCGCGGTCGGGATCAGATAGAAGGCCTGTTGAGCGGACTGCGCGGCCGGGCCGGGTGGCTGCGCATCCGCCGCCGTGCGCGCCTCGCCCTTGCCGCTCACCTTGAAGAGGTCGTCCTCGAATTTCGGCAGCTGTCCGGTGCCGAGCAGCGCCTGCCGCTGCACCAGATACGGCACGTGGACCTCGGTGTAGCCGTGCTCCCGCGAGTGCAGGTCGAGCATGAATTGCGCGAGCGCGCGATGCAGCCGTGAGACCTGACCCCGGATCACCACGAACCGCGCTCCGGAGATGCGTGCGGCCGCCTCGAAATCCAGCCCGCCGAGCTTCTCCCCGAGCTCCACGTGATCCTTCGGCTCGAAGTCGAAGCGCCGGGGCTCGCCCCAGCGGCGCACCTCCCGGTTGTCGTCCTCGCCACGGCCGTCCGGCACGGACTCGTGCAGCAGGTTCGGCAGCCCCATCTGCCAGCCCTCGAGCTCCTCCTGCACCGCCGTCAGCTTCCGCTCGGCGGCGGCCAGCTCGCCGGTGAGCGCCTCGCCGCGCGCCAGAAGAGGCGTCGCGTCCTCGCCGCGTCCCTTGGCCATGCCGACCGCCTTGGCGTTGGCATTGCGCTCCGCGCGCAGGCGGTCCGACTCCACTTGAGCGGCCTTGCGCCGCTCTTCGAGCGCGCGCAGCGCGCTCACATCCAGCGTGAAGCCCCGCCGCGCCAGATTGCGGGCGACGGCCTCCGGGTCGGAGCGCAGCAGCTTCGGATCGATCATTTGCTCTTGTTCCTCAGTCGGTCCAGCGCTTCGCCGATCTTGATCTCGAGCCCGCGCGGCACGGGCCGGTAGTATCGCCTATCTGGCAGCTCATCAGGCAGGTAGCGCTCGCCGGCCGCGTAAGCGCCTGGCTCATCGTGCGCGTAGCGATAGCCTTCGCCGTACCCCAGGCCCTTCATGAGGCGGGTCGGCGCATTGCGCAGCCGCAGGGGAACTTCGAGCGTGCCGTACTGCTCGACGTCGGCTCTCGCCTCGCCGACCGCGACGTAGACCGCATTGCTCTTCGGCGCGCAGGCGAGGTAGACCACCGCATTCGCGATCGCCAACTCTCCCTCCGGGGAGCCGAGGCGATCGTAGGCCTCCCAGGCATCCAGTGTCAGGGCGAACGCCCTGGGATCGGCGATGCCGACGTCCTCGACTGCCATGCGCACGACCCGCCGCGCGATGTAGAGTGGATCGCAGCCGCCGTCGAGCATGCGGCAGAGCCAGTAGAGCGCCGCATCGGGATCGGTGCCGCGCACCGCCTTGTGCAGCGCCGAGATCTGATCGTAGAACTGGTCCCCGCCCTTGTCGAAGCGCCGCCGCCCACCCGTTGCGACTTCCTGCGCCAGCGCAAGCGTGATGAGCCGCGCACCCGACTCCAAGGCCCCCGCCAGACCCGCCGCGAGCTCCAGCATGTTCAGTGCTCGCCTGCCATCGCCGTCGGCAGCCGTCGCGATCAGCTGCAGCGCCTGCGGCTCGGCGGTGATGCCATCGTTGCCGAGTCCCCTTTCCCGGTCCGAGAGCGCGGCGCGCAGCATGGATTCGACGTCTTCCGGCGTGAGCGGACGCAACACGTACACGCGCGCGCGTGAGAGAAGCGCGCTCACGACTTCGAACGAGGGGTTCTCGGTGGTCGCCCCGACGAAGGTCAGAGTGCCGTCCTCGAGGTACGGCAGGAAGGTATCCTGCTGCGCCTTGTTGAATCGATGCACCTCATCCAGAAAAAGTAGCGTGGGCCTGCCGCTCGCGGCGCGCGCCGCACGCGCGCTCTCCACCGCGGCACGGATGTCCTTGACCCCCGCCATCACGGCCGAGAGCTGAATGAATTGCGCGTTGGCGCGCTTCGCGATGAGCCGCGCGAGCGTCGTCTTACCGGTGCCCGGCGGCCCCCAGAGGATCAGCGAATGCAGCTGGCCGGACTCGATGGCGCGGCGCAGCGGCTTGCCTGGAGCGAGCACGTGCTGCTGCCCCACGACCTCCTCCAGCGAGCGCGGCCGCATGCGATCGGCGAGCGGCCGCGACGGATCGGGCGCGCTCGTATCGGCGGCACTCACTTGACCGGCGTTCCGATCACATCCGCCCCGGCCGGCGGGGTGAAGGTGAAGTCCCTGGACGGCACGGGCACGTTGACCTCGACATCGTGGAACACGATGGTGACGATCTGTCCGAGCTTGTCCTGCAGGATCATCCGCTGCAGCTCCCCTTTGCGGTCGAAGCCGAAGAGCGCGCTCTTGAAGTCCGCTTCGGCGCTGCGCGGCTCGACATACACCCAGTCGAGCCCGTCGCGCCTGCCGCCGCTCGTCTCCTTGAAGTGCTTGCGGACATCGACCGTGCCGGAGAGCAGCATCGCGGGCGTCGCCGAGAGCGCCGCCGTCACCGGGCGCACCGTGACCTGCTGCAGATCGCGGTCGTAATACCAGAGATTGCGGCCATCGGAGACCATGAGCTGGCCGCTGCCGGCGACCGCTGCCGGCTGCTGCCCGGCCGGGATCGCTCCGCGAGCCGTGGCAGCCGCGCCCGGCACGATGCTCTGCGGGTGGATGTTCCAGCGGAACTTGCCCGGCCGCTCGACAGTGAGGGTGCCCGTTGAGCGGCTGACCTCGGCACCGTGGGCATCAGCGACCGTCTGCAGGAACGTGACGCGCAAGGTCCTGAGATTCCGCAGGTAGCGATCGAGCGGCGTCGGCGCCGAAGACGCTGCCCGGCCGCCCGGCTGGCGGTGCGCCGCGGACAGCGCCGGCGGCGTGTTTGGCGCCGCGCCCGCGGGCACCGCAGCAACGACCCACAACCCGGCCGCGATAGCGGCCGCGCCCGATGCACTCTTCAACATGGTCAGTCTTCCGCCGGCGTGGGCGCCAGCACTTCGCGTGAGCCATTGGCCTGCAGAGGTCCCACGAGACCCGCGATCTCCATCGCCTCGAGCAGCCGCGCAGCGCGGTTGTAGCCGATCTTCAACCGTCGCTGGACATAGGAGATCGACGGCTTGCGCTCCGTGACGACGATCCTGACGGCCTCGTCGTAAAGCGCGTCCTGCTCGGGGTCGTCCATCGCAGCGGCCGCCTCGCCCTCCTCGCCCGGCAGCCCGGGAATCGGCGTCCGGGGGCCGGAGAGCACCTCCTCGATGTAGTTGGGCGGAGTCGCGGTCTTCAGCGCCTCGACCACCCGATGCACTTCCTGATCCGACACGAAAGCGCCGTGCACCCGCGTCGGCAGGGATGTGCCCGAGGGCAGGTAGAGCATATCGCCGTGGCCGAGCAGCGTTTCGGCGCCCATTTGATCGAGAATGGTGCGCGAATCCACCTTGGCCGAGACCTGGAAGGCGATGCGGCAGGGAATGTTGGCCTTGATGAGGCCGGTGATCACGTCGACCGAGGGCCGCTGCGTCGCCAGCACCAGGTGGATCCCCGATGCGCGCGCCTTCTGCGCGAGGCGTGCGATCAGCTCCTCGACCTTCTTGCCGACGATCATCATGAGGTCGGCGAGCTCGTCGATGACGACGACGATGTAGGGCAGCGGCACGAGGGTCTCGATCTGCCGCTGATCGATGGTCGGATCGTTGGCTGCCCGCTGCAGCATCACGGGATCGAGGATGGGCTTGCCTCCGTCGTTGGCGTCCTTCACCCGGCGGTTGAATCCCGCGATGTTGCGCACGCCCAGCGCCGCCATGAGCTGATAGCGGCGCTCCATCTCGGCGACGCACCAGCGCAGCGCGTTGGCCGCCTGCTTCATGTCCGTGACGACCGGCGCCAGGAGGTGCGGGATGCCCTCGTAGACCGAGAGCTCCAGCATCTTGGGGTCGATCATGATGAGCCGCACGTGCTCGGCGGTGGACTTGTAAAGGAGCGAGAGCACCATCGCGTTGATGCCCACCGACTTGCCGGAGCCGGTGGTGCCGGCGATCAGCAGGTGCGGCATGCGCGCGAGGTCCGCCACCATGGGCTGGCCGCCGATGTCCTTGCCGAGCGCGAGCGCAATGGGCGAGTGCATCTCATCGTAGGCTTTGGAGCGGATGATCTCCCCGAGAGTCACGATCTCGCGCTTCTCGTTGGCAATCTCCAGACCCATGACGCTCTTGCCCGGGATCACTTCCACCACCCGCACGCTCAGGACCGAGAGGGCGCGCGCCAGATCCTTCGAGAGACTGGTGATCTGACTCGCCTTGACGCCGGGGGCGGGCCGGAGCTCGAAGCGCGTCACCACCGGTCCCGGCTGCACGGCGACGACCTCCGACTCGATGTCGAAGTCCTTCAGCTTCATCTCCACCAGACGGGACAGCGCCTCTAGCGCCTCGGCGGAATAGAGCGGCTCGCGGGCCGGCGGATCATCGAGGAGCGAGAGCGGCGGCAGCTCGCCCGCCTTCGGCGGGTCGAAGAGCGGCACCTGGCGCTCCTTCTCGACGCGCTCGCTCTTCTCGACGATGACCGCTGGCGGCTCGATCCTGGGCGGCGTTCGCGCCGCTGCGCGCTTCTTCTCGGTCGCGACGGAATCCCGCCGCGCGGCGCGCCGCTCCTTCCCGACGGCGAGGTCTTTGGCGCTCGCGCGCCGCTCCCGCACCCATGAGATCGCGGCCCAGCTCCAGGCGCCCAGACGGTCCATCACGGTGAACCAGGAGACGCCGAACGAAAGCGACAGACCCGCCATCCACGCCGCCAGCATGAGGAGCGTCGCCCCAAGGTATCCCAGGCCGCCCGCGAGCCCCCTGCCGATGAGTCCGCCGATGACTCCGCCCGCCGTCTCGCGCAGCGCCCCCGCGTGCCAGTTCAGCGTCGCAAGCCCGCAGCTTGCGGCGAGCAGCAGCAGGAAGCCGCCGCCCCGCACCACCGAGTTCATGCGGGATGCGGGCTCGGCCTCGATGCCCCGGTGCAGCGCCCAGGCGCTCACGCCGAGCATCAGTGGCAGCAGGAAGGCCGGGCGGCCGAGAAGAAAGAAAAGGACGTCCGCGAGCCAGGCACCCACCGGTCCGATGCGATTGTGCACACCGGTATTGCCGGCGCCGGCGCAGGCGCCCGCGATCGAGAAGCCGGGGTCACACGGGCTGTACGTGGCGAGTGCGATGAGCAGCACGATCGCCGCGACGGCAATCGCGATCACGGCGCTCTCGCGCAGTCCTCGGGCGACTGCAGCCGTGAAGCGGATGGGGCGCGCCTGCGCCTGCGATTCGGCCAATTCCTACGGCTCCGGGTGGTGAACTAGGGCAAGCTATCATTTTAAGCCTTGGCTGGTGCCACTGGCCATTTAATGGCTGCGGAGCCGGAGAGCACCGCGCAGTCGGCGCTCGGCCGTCCATGGCGGCAGGGCCCCCCAGCCCGCGCATTTCGCTGTGCTATCCCTGCTCCGCGAAAGCCCTGGGCGGACTCCTGTCCGCCCGCGCGACGCATGCGTCGCGCCCTGCGCGGGCGCTCGCCGGAAACGAGGACACATTGGGTGTCCTCGCTTGAAAGGCTGATGGCGTGTGCCACTGGCCGTCCATGGCGGCAGGGCCCCCAGCCCGCGCTTCGTGCGCGGGCGCTCGCCGGAAACGAGGACACATTGGGTGTCCTCGTTTCCGGCTCGCCCTTGCTACCATGGTCGCCCAGCCTCATTGCTGAGCAGGACTCGAGACTTCCGCATGACCACTCCCCGGCACAGCCGACTCATCATCCTGGGCTCCGGCCCCGCTGGCTACAGCGCAGCCGTCTATGCGGCGCGCGCCAATCGCACGCCGCTCCTGATCACCGGCGTCGAGACCGGCGGCCAGCTCATGACCACGACGGACGTGGACAACTGGCCGGGCGATGTCGAGGGACTGCAGGGGCCGGCGCTGATGGAGCGCATGCGGCGCCACGCGGAGCGGTTCCACACCGAGATCGTCAACGATCACGTGCACTCGGTCGACCTCTCCCGGCAGCCCTTCCAGCTGAAGGGCGATTCGCGCGCCTATACCTGCGATGCGCTGATCATCGCGACCGGGGCGCGCGCCAAGTACCTCGGGCTGCCCTCGGAGGAGAAGTTCCGCGGCCGCGGCGTCTCGGCCTGCGCCACCTGCGATGGATTCTTCTTCCGCGGCCAGCGGGTCGCGGTCATCGGCGGGGGCAACACGGCCGTCGAGGAAGCGCTCTATCTCTCGCACATCGCCGAGCACGTGACCCTCGTGCACCGGCGGGACCGCCTGCGCGCGGAGAAGATCCTGCAGGATCGGCTCTTGCGCGAGGTCGAGACCGGCAAGGCCTCGATCGTCTGGAACCATGCCGTGGACGAGGTGCTGGGCGATGAGCAGGGCGTGAACGGCGTGCGCCTGAAGTCAGTGAAGGACGGCGAGGTGCGGCATCTGTCGGTTTCCGGCGTCTTCATCGCAATCGGCCACGAGCCGAACACCGGCGTCTTCGCCGGACAGCTCGAGATGCGTAACGGCTACATCCAGATCAGAAGCGGCACCGAAGGCGATGCGACCGCGACGAGCGTACCGGGCGTCTTCGCCGCGGGGGACGTGGCGGATCACGTCTATCGCCAGGCGATCACCTCGGCCGGCTCGGGCTGCATGGCGGCGCTCGACGCCGACCGTTATCTCGAGCGGCTGGAGACCGCCGCGGGCTAGAGGGCGTGCTGGCCAGGGCTCACTCCAGCATCGATGAGATCGCCCCGCGCGAGTGGAATGCGCTCGCCGGGACGGCGTGTCCGTTCCTGCGGCACGAGTTCCTCGCCGCGCTCGAGCACACCGGCTGTGTGGGAGCGGGCACCGGATGGGAGCCCTGCCCCGTCACCGTGAGCGACGAGCGCGGACTCGCGGCAGCCGCGCCGGCCTACGTGAAGACGCACTCCTACGGCGAGTTCGTGTTCGATTTCGCCTGGGCGCAGGCGTATGCGCGCCATGGCCGGCGCTACTACCCGAAGCTCGTCGTCGCCGTACCATTCACCCCGGCCACCGGCCCGCGCCTGCTGGTGCGCCGCGGCCTCGATCCCGCAGCACTGGGCCCGCGACTGCTCGAGGCGCTCGCTGCGCATGCGGCGAGCCGGCGGCTCTCGTCCGTGCACGCGCTCTTCATCGATGAGCCGGCACGTGCGGCCTGCGAGCAGGCGGGCTGGCTGCTGCGCCGCGACTGCCAGTTCCACTGGACGAACCGCGGGTACCCGAGCTTCGATGCCTATCTCGAAACGTTCACCGCGGAGAAGCGCAAGAAGGCGCGGCGCGAGCGCCGGCGCGTGGCCGAGGCGGGCATCCGCTTCGAGACGCGCTTCGGCGGCGAGCTGGACGAGCCGCTCCTCGACAGCATCTATGCCTTTCACCGCGAAACCTTCGTGCGGCACGGCAACGAGCCGTACCTCACCCGGGAGTTCTTCAGCGAGATCGGGCGCACGATGGGCGATGCGCTCATGGTCAAAGTCGCCATGCAGCACGCCACCCCCCGGGCCGCATTGCCGCGCTCGCCGGTGGCGGCGGCCATCTTCTTCTGGTCGCCGCAGACGCTTTATGGACGCTACTGGGGCGCAGCGGCCGAGTACCACAGCCTGCATTTCGAGGCCTGCTACCACCAGGGCATCGAGTTCTGCATCGAGCGCGGCATCGAGCGCTTCGAGCCCGGCACCCAGGGGGAGCACAAGGTGAGCCGCGGTTTCGAGCCCACCCTCACCTGGTCCGCGCATCACATCGCCGACGCCGCCTTCCGCGAGGCGATCGGCGAGTACCTCGAGCGAGAGGGCGATGCGATCGATGACTACGCCGCCGAGGTCCGCGAGCACGTGCCCTACCGCAAGGCGCCGGCCTGAAGGCGCCGTGAAAACGGTCACCTGGCTCTCGCCCAAGGATGCGCCGGACTGGTTCCCGCCCGTGGAGCAGGCGCTGGACGATCCGCCGGGTCTGCTCGCGGCCGGCGGCGATCTCTCACCCGCGAGGCTCATCGCCGCCTATCGGCGCGGCATCTTTCCCTGGTACTCGCCGGGACAGCCGGTCCTCTGGTGGTCGCCCGACCCGCGCGCGGTGCTCTTTCCGGAGGAGTTCAAGGTGAGCCGCAGCCTCGCGAAGACTCTGCGCAATGGTGGCTTCACCGTCACCGTGGATCGGGAATTCGGGCAGGTCATCGACGGCTGCGCAGCGCCTCGGCCGGAAAGCCCCGGGACCTGGATCACGCCGGAGATGCGCGAAGGGTACCTCGAGCTCCATCGCCGGGGGTATGCGCACAGCGTGGAGGCGCGGCTCGGGGAGGAGCTCGTCGGGGGCCTCTATGGGGTGCGGCTCGGCGGCGTGCTCTTCGGCGAGTCGATGTTCAGCCGCACGCGCGATGCCTCCAAAGTCGCGCTCGCGCACCTGGTGGCGGTGTGCCGCCGCAACAGTATCGCCGTGATCGATTGCCAGCTCGCCTCCCGGCACCTCGCCAGCCTCGGGGCCCGCAGCATTCCCCGGGCACAGTTCCAGGCGCTCCTCGAGGAATGGGTGTCCCTCGATCCCATTGGGCTCTCCTAGCCGCCCGCATCGCAACGGCCCCGAAATTGCAGACCCGCGGCCTTTGTGCTCCAATGCGCGCCCCCGAGACGATAAGGGCATTATGTCCAAAGAAGACGCGATCCAGATGGAGGGTGAGGTGGTCGAGACCCTGCCCAACACCACCTTCCGCGTGAAGCTGAAGAACGGTCACGTGGTCACCGCGCACATCTCCGGCAAGATGCGGAAAAACTACATCCGTATCCTCACCGGCGATCAGGTCACGGTGGAAATGACGCCGTACGACCTCAGCAAGGGCAGAATCATCTACCGAGGCCGATAGCCTCCCATGCCCGGCCCCCGGGCGCCTCGTGCCGATTCCCGCTACGCGGTCACTTCCGGTGTCGTGTTGGGGATGCATTCGAGCTCGAGCTTCGTGCCGTCCGCCGCCACGGACACGCGCACGTGGCCGCCGCCCACCAGCCTGCCGAACAACAGCTCCTCGGCGAGCGGCCGCTTGATGTGCTCCTGGATCGTGCGCGCCATCGGGCGCGCGCCCATCTTGGGATCGTAGCCCTTCTCGGCGATCCAGCGGCGTGCTGCATCGTCCAGGGAGATGCTGACTCCCTTCTGCTCGAGCTGCATTTCCACTTCCACGATCAGCTTGTCGACCACCCGCTCGATGGTGACGGGATCGAGGCTGGCGAACTGGATCACCGCATCCAGCCGGTTGCGGAACTCCGGCGTGAACGACCGGCGGATCGCCTCCATCCCATCGCTCTCGTGATTGGCGTGGGTGAAGCCGATCGACGGGCGCGCCATCTCCTGCGCACCGGCGTTGGTCGTCATGACGATGACGACGTGGCGGAAGTCCGCCTTGCGGCCATTGTTGTCCGTCAGCGTGCCGTGGTCCATCACCTGCAGCAGCAGGTTGAAAACATCCGGGTGCGCCTTCTCGATCTCATCGAGCAGCAGCACGCAGTGCGGGTGCTTGGCGATCGCCTCGGTGAGAAGGCCGCCCTGATCGAAGCCGACATACCCCGGAGGCGCGCCGATGAGGCGGGAGACCGTGTGCCGCTCCATGTACTCGGACATGTCGAAGCGCAGGAACTCCACGCCCATGGTGATGGCGAGCTGGCGGGTGACCTCGGTCTTGCCGACTCCGGTCGGACCGGCGAAGAGGAAGCTGCCGACCGGCTTGCGTTGGTCGCCGAGGCCGGAGCGGGCCATCTTGATCGCGGCCGCCAGCGCATCGATGGCACGGTCCTGGCCGAAGATGACGAGCTTCAGGTTGCGCTCCAGGTTCTTGAGGATCTCCCGGTCGGAAGTGGAGACGCTCTTCGCCGGGATGCGGGCCATGCGCGCGACGACGTCCTCGACGTGCCGAACTTCGATGACGGGCTCCCGCTCGCCGAGCGGCTTCAGCCGCTGCCGCGCTCCCGCCTCATCGACCACGTCGATGGCCTTGTCGGGCAGGTGCCGCTCGTTGATGTGCCGCGCGGCGAGCTCCGCGGCCGCCTTGAGAGCCTCGGCGGCATAGGTGATCCCGTGGTGCTCCTCGAACTTCGGTTTCAGGCCCATCAGGATCTCGACGGTCTCCGCCACAGACGGCTCGGTGACGTCGATCTTCTGGAAGCGGCGCGCCAGCGCATGGTCCTTCTCGAAGATCCCGCGGTATTCCTGGTAGGTGGTGGAGCCGATGCAGCGGATCTCCCCGTTCGTGAGCACCGGCTTGATCAGGTTCGACGCATCCATGACGCCGCCCGAGGCGGCGCCGGCGCCGATCACCGTGTGGATCTCGTCGATGAAGAGAACGGCGCCCGGCTGCTTCTTCAGCTCCGTGATGACGCTCTTCAGACGCTTCTCGAAGTCACCGCGGTACTTGGTCCCGGCGATGAGCGCGCCCATGTCGAGCGCGTAGATCGTGCAGTCCGCCAGCACCTCCGGCACCTTGCCTTCGACGATGAGGCGCGCGAGCCCCTCGGCGATGGCGGTCTTGCCGACGCCCGCCTCGCCCACGTAGAGCGGGTTGTTCTTGCGGCGGCGGCAGAGAATCTCGATGGTGCGCTCGACCTCGAGCTTGCGGCCGATCAGGGGATCGATGCGGCCCTCCTGGGCGAGGCGGTTGAGATTGGTGGTGAACTTCTCGAGCGCGCTGCCACCCTCGGGGTCGCGCTCCACGTCCGCCTGCGCCTCCTCCTTGTCGGCCTTCTCCTCCGCGATCTTGGAGAGGCCATGGGAGATGTAGTTGACGACGTCGAGCCGCGTAACGTGCTGGCGGTTCAGCAGGAACACCGCATGGCTCTGCTTCTCGCTGAAGATCGCGACCAGCACGTTGGCGACGCCGACTTCCTTCTTGCCGCTCGACTGGACGTGGAACACCGCCCGCTGCAGCACCCGCTGGAAACCCAGCGTCGGCTGCACTTCCCGCTCCTCGCCTTCCTCGACCCGCGGGGTGGACTGCTCGATGTGATCCTTGAGCTCCTGCTTGAGCTTGGCCAGATCGGCGCCACAGGCCCGCAGGATCTCGCGCACTCTCGGCGTATCGAGGATCGCCAGCAGCAGATGCTCGACGGTCAGGTACTCGTGACGCGCCTCCCTTGCCTGGTGAAACGCATCGTTGAGACAGTATTCAAGCTCGTTGGACAGCATATTTAATTGGCGCAAAGTCGGCTTCGCCGCTTTGCGCGGCCAGCCTGGTTACCGCATTTGATCGCGTCGCCCAGGGAACGGCCCTGGTCGGCTTACTCACTTGCTTTCGCACTCACTCTCCAGTAGTTCAAGCCTCTTCCAGGGTGCACATCAGCGGATGCTGGTGGTCCCGCGCATAGGTGGTCACCTGCGCCACCTTAGTTTCCGCGATCTCGAAGGTAAAGACCCCGCACACACCCTTACCCTTCGTATGAACTTCGAGCATGATGCGCGTGGCCGTGGGCCGATCGAGGCTGAAGAACTTCTCCAGCACGTCGACCACGAACTCCATCGGCGTGAAGTCGTCATTGAGCAGCACCACCTGGTAGAGCGGGGGCTGCTTGACCTCGGGCCGCGCCTCCTCGACGAGAATTCCGGTATCAGGACGGGTCGGATGCGGATCGGGCATGATGTCTTTATAGGGGTCGCGAATCTGCAACACAAGCCTGGAATGAAGGAGTGTCCTTACCCTTGTAGAAACAGTCGCTTGAGAGCCCAACCGCGAGCGCCGTATGATTGGGCGGCCGGCGGCGGCACTGCAAGCCTGGCGCCGCGCCGGACCGATCGGCTGTTTCCCACTGAATCCATGACTTTGCCACCTCAATGAGCGCCGCGTCCTGGCTGCAAGCCGTCCCAGGGGTCGAGAAATGGCGTCCCCTGTTCTTCACCCGCGGGCCGCGGGTGGCGACCTGGCTGCTCGCGCTCGCGCTGGGCGTGCAGGCCGCGATGATCGTCACCGACCTTGCCGGTGTCGATCGCGCGCCTCCGCCCGCTCTGATCGCGGCCGCTTCGCGGGCGCGGCGGGCGCCCATCGACATCGCCGCGATCACCGGTACGCACCTTTTCGGCGTCGCCCCCACGGCCGCGGTGGGCGGCAGTGGTGCCAACGCACCGCAGACGAGCATGCCGCTGGTCCTCACGGGTGTGATCGCAGCCAATGATCCGCGGGGTGGGCTCGCAATACTCGGGCCGAGCGTCACGTCCACCAGAGTGTACGCCGTCGGGGACAACATCCCGGGTGGTGCTCGGCTGCATGCGGTGCTCGCCGATCACGTGCTGCTCGAGCGCAACGGCCACCTCGAATCTCTGGCGCTGCCGCACCAGCTCGCCGGCAGCGCCCCGCCACCGAGCCTGTCGGCAGCGCCGACCGAGGCACCGATCCAGCGCATGCAGGAGCTCGTCAGCAGCCATCCCGGGCTCATCGGTGACATCATGCGCCCCGAGCCGGTGTTCGCCGGCGGCAAGCAGCAGGGCTTTCGGGTATATCCCGGGCGGGACCGACAGGCCTTCGCCCGGCTCGGACTCGAGCCTGGCGACCTGGTGACGGCAATCGACGGCACGCCGCTCGATGATCCCTCGCAGGCGGCGCAGATCCTGCACACGCTCGGCTCATCCAGTGAGGCCCGCGTCACGATTCTGCGCAACGGACGGCGACAGGATCTCACTCTCGATCTGGCCGCTGTCGAACAGGAGGCGGAATCGCTCGCCCGGTCGCACAATGGGGCATCCGGGCCGCCGGCGCCGCCGCCCATGATGTCCAGGCCCTTCGCGCCGCCGCAGGGCGTGCAGTAGGCCGCGGTCCAGCAACGGGGGTTGAGGTTAGTGAAAGGCTTTCGGATTTTCGTATGCTGCCTGGCTCTGCCGGCCTTGGTCGCGCCGCCGCTCGCCGCCGAGGCGCAGACGGTCGCGCCGCGCTCGCACCGGGCGATGAGCATCACGCCGAATTTCAAGGACGCGGACATCAGGCAGATCGTTCAGGCGGTCGCCGCCGCCACCGGGAAGAGCTTCATCCTCGACCCGCGGGTGCGCGCGCAGGTGACGATGTACTCCTCGGCACCGCTCTCCCCGGCCGCCTTCTACCAGGCGTTCCTCTCCATTCTCGAGGTCTACGGCTTCATCGCCGTGCCGGCCGGGAACAACATCGAGAAGATCGTGCCCGATGCCGACGCCAGGCAGGAGCCCTCGATCGACCTGCCGTCCCATGTCAGCTCCACCTCCGATGAGATCGTCACCCAGGTCGTTCCCGTCAAGAATGTGAGCGCGGCGGAGCTGGTGCCGATCCTCCGGCCCATGATCCCGCAGTACGGCCACCTCGCCGCCTACCCGCCCTCCAACATCCTCATCATTTCCGACAGGGCCGCCAACGTTCACCGGATGATCGCCATCATCCACCGCATCGACCAGATCGGGAACCAGGACGTCGACGTGATGCCGCTGCAGAACGCCTCGGCGGAAGACGTTGTGCGCACCATCGATTCGCTCTATCAGGGACAGGGCAACCTGCAGACCGGCCAGAACGTGCGGGTGGTGGCGGACGAGCGCTCGAACAGCGTGCTCATCAGCGGCGATCCGGCGGAGCGCCTGCGCGTGCGCGCCCTGGTGGCCGAGCTCGACACGCCGCTGCACTCCGGCGGCAACACCCGCGTCGTCTTCCTCCACTACGCCGACGCGGCCAAGCTTGCACCCAAGCTGAAGGAGCAGATGTCGGAGCTCGCGCAGATCGGCGGCGGCGGCGTCGCCAACGCCAAGAACCCGACCGCGCAGGCGGAGAAGAACGCGCTCGTGTGGGCGGACACGCAGAACAACGCGCTCGTCATCACCGCGCCGCCCAAGCTGATGCGCACCATCCTCGATATCGTCCACTCGCTGGACCGGCGCCGGCCCGAGGTGCTGGTGCAGGCGATCATCGCCGAGGTCACCGTCGGCAAGGAGGACGATCTCGGCATCAACTGGGCGGCCTACTCCCAGCACGACAAGGTGCCGCTCGGCGGCTTCGTCTCGGCGGTCGGCGGCACGAACATCGTCGACCTCATCGGCGCCGCGCAGGCCGGCGCCTCGGCCCTGAGCAGCGCCTCCTCCCTGCTCACCGGCACGACCATCGGCATCGGCACCATCGCCGCGGGTGGCGAGTCGTTCGCCGCGATGATCCGCGCCCTGCGCAGCAACACGGACACCAACATCGTGTCCACGCCTTCGGCCGTGACGATGAGCAACCAGGCGGCGACACTGAAGGTGGTCCAGGAGGTGCCGTTCGTGACCGGGAGCTACTCCAGCCAGGCCGGCATCACCAATGGCACCGTCACGCCCTTCCAGACCGTTCAGCAGCAGGAGGTCGGGACCATTCTCAAGGTGACACCCACGATCTCCGCCGAGGGTAACGCGGTGATGCTCAAGCTCGCCGTGTCGAGCTCCAGCGTCATCCCCAACGCCGTGACCAACCTCACCGGCGACATCACCACCGACAAGCGCAGCATCACCACCAACGTGCTGATCGGCAACGGCGGCATTGTCGTGCTCGGCGGCCTGATCTCGAACGAGCAGGATCGCACGCATGCGGGCGTGCCTTTCCTCAGCAACATCCCGCTGCTCGGGCTCCTCTTCAAGACCCGCAACGACAAGGCGAGCCGCGACGACCTGATGATCTTCATCAAGCCCACGATCCTGCGCGACCAGTCGGAAGCAGCGGCAGCGACCGGCCGCAGCTACGACTACATGCTGGGCCAGGAGGGCGCCATGCCTCCCGAGCAATTCCCGCAGCTGCTGCGCGGCGAGCCGGCACCGCGGCTGCCCGTGCTGCCGCCCCCGCCGCCGCCCGGCACTCTCTCTGCGCCGAGCCCCCTCGCGCCCAGAGGCTCGACGCAGAAGCCCCGGACCCGCAATGCGCCCGCCGGTCAGACGGCGCCCGCTCCCAGCCCTCGGGCGCAGCAGGCTGCGCCGAAGCCCGGCGCCAGCACCGCGGGCAGCGCCACGCCCCCCAGCGGAGACAGGCCGTGAACGCCGCCGAAGTCATGGACGAGCCGCAGCAGCTGCGGGCCGCCGCGCCGCAGCGGCGCCTCTCTTTCGCCTTTGCGAAGCGCCACGGCGTGCTCATCCGCCAGATCACGGACCTCGAGGCAGAATGCGTCTGCCGCGAGCACGTCTCCGCGCTCGCCCTGGCCGAGGTCCGGCGCTTCGTCGGCCGGCCGATGCGGCTCGAGCGCGTGCCGGAAGCCGATTTCGATCGGCTGCTGCGGGAAGTGTACGAGGCGGGGTCCGACGCCATGCAGGCGGTCGAGGGGCTCGATGAGACCACCGACCTGGCGCACCTCGCGCAGGAGCTGCCCGAGCAGGCGGATCTTCTCGACAGCGACGACGATGCGCCCATCATCCGGCTGATCAATGCCGTGCTCACCCAGGCGGTGAAGGAGAACGCCTCGGACATCCACGTGGAGCCGTTCGAGAATCGACTGGTGGTGCGCTTCCGCGTGGATGGAGTGCTGCGCGAGGTGCTGCAGTCCAAGCGCGCCGTCGCGCCGCTCGTGGTCTCCCGCATCAAAGTCATGTCGAAGCTCGACATCGCCGAGAAGCGGCTGCCGCAGGACGGGCGCATCAGCCTGAAGATCGCCGGCCGCGCGGTCGACGTACGCGTCTCCACGATTCCCTCGGGGCACGGCGAGCGCGTGGTGCTGCGTATCCTCGACAAGCAGGCGGGACGGCTCGACCTGAGCGCGCTCGGCATGGATCCCAAGACGGGGGCGCTGATCGATGAGCTCATCCACAAGCCCCACGGCATCATCCTCGTCACCGGGCCGACCGGCTCCGGCAAGACGACCACGCTCTATGCGGCCCTGGAGCGCTTGAACGACAACACGCAGAACATCATGACGGTCGAGGACCCGATCGAGTACTACATCGACGGCATCGGCCAGACCCAGGTCAACACCAAGGTGGAGATGACCTTCGCGCGGGGCCTGAGGGCGATCCTGCGCCAGGACCCGGATGTCGTCATGATCGGCGAGATCCGCGACCTCGAGACGGCGCAGATCGCCGTGCAGGCGAGTCTCACCGGGCACCTGGTGCTCTCGACCCTGCACACCAACACGGCGGCCGGCGCGGTCACGCGTCTGCGCGACATGGGCATCGAGCCCTTCCTGCTCTCCTCGAGCCTGATCGGCGTGCTCGCGCAACGCCTGGTCCGGGTCCTCAACCCGGAGACCAAGCAGCCCTTCCAGGCCGGCGAATACGAGCGGCGCCTGCTGAACCTCGGTCCCGACGACCCGTCGCCGGTGCTCTACCGCCCCGGGCGGGACGCCATGGGAGGCTACCGCGGCCGCTCCGGAGTCTACGAGCTCATCGTGGTGGACGACACCATGCGCACGATGATCCATGACGGTGCCAGCGAGCAGCAGCTCGAGCGCCACGCCCGCCTCACGACCCCCTCGATCCGCGACGACGGCCGCGCCAGAATCCTGCGCGGGGAGACCACGATCGAGGAAGTGCTGCGGGTCACCCGGGAAGACTAGAGATCCACTGACGTCGCGCCATGGGGGCATTCGAATACACCGCGCTCGACAGCGCCGGCAAGGAACGCAAGGGCGTCCTGGAGGGCGACACTCCGCGCCATATCCGCCAGCTCCTGCGCGAGCGCCAGCTCCTGCCGGTGGCTGTGAGCGAGGTCGCGCAGAAGGAGGCCATCCGTCAGCGCTCGTTCAGCTTCATGCGCCGCGTCTCCCCCGCGGACCTGTCGCTCTTCACGCGTCAGCTCGCCACCCTGGTACGGGCGGGGCTTCCGCTTGAGGAGTCGCTGCTGGCAGTCTCGCAGCAGACGGAGAAGCCGCGCGTGCAGAGCATCATCCTCGGCGTGCGCTCGAAGGTGATGGAAGGCCACACGCTGGCCGACGGCCTCGCGGAGTTCCCGCGGGTGTTTCCGGAGATCTACCGTGCCACCGTGTCGGCCGGCGAGCAGGCGGGGCATCTGGACCATGTGCTCGAGCGTCTCGCCACCTACACCGAGAGCCGTGAGGAGATCCGCCAGAAGCTGCTGGCGGCGATGCTCTATCCCATCGTCCTCACGGTCATGTGCTTCGTGATCGTCTCGGCCATGCTGGTCTTCGTCGTCCCCAAGGTGGTGGGCGTCTTCGAGGCGAGCAAGGCGCAGCTGCCACTCATCACGCGCATCCTCATCGCCACCAGCGGGTTTCTGCGCGCCTACGGCATCTGGCTCGTCATCCTCGCGATCGGCGCGGTGGTGGTCTTGCGGCGCTGGCTGCGAAACCCGGCCGCCCGGCGCCGTTTCGACCGGCTGCAGCTTCGGCTGCCGCTCGCCGGCAAGCTGGTGCGTGGGTTCAATACCGCGCGCTTCACGCGCACGTTCAGCATTCTCTCGGCCGCCTCGGTGCCGGTGCTCGAGGCCATGCGCATCGCGGGCGAGGTGGTGACGAACCTGCCGATGCGCGAAGCCGTCCTCGACGCCGCGGCACGCGTGCGCGAGGGCGCGGCCATCGGCCGCTCGCTGTCCGCGAGCAAGCTCTTCCCGCCCATGACGGTGCACCTCATCTCGAGCGGCGAGTCGAGCGGTGAGCTCGACTCCATGCTGGAGCAGGCTGCGGTGAGCCAGGAGCGGGAGCTCGATGGCCTGATGGCGGCCATGATGGGTCTGCTGGGTCCGCTCCTCATCGTTTTCATGGGCCTCTTCGTCATGGGCATCGTTTTTGCCATGCTGCTGCCGATATTCAAATTGAACGACCTGATTGGCCACTGACGCCGCAGACCCATTGCAGATGTCACGGAATCTGATTTAACTTCTGCGCCCCGTTCCCCTGCAGGACTACTGGTGTCCCGCATGAGCGAGAAATCCGAATCGGACGAGTTCGAAAGCGAAGACGAGGACGAGCCGGTCGTCGAGGAAGGCGACGTCGATCTCGACCAGGTCATCAAGGACCTGGACTTGGCGAAGCGTCGTGGCCAGCAGCGCACCGGCGATCCGGCGTGGCGTCGCCTCGAGCGCCTGCTCGAGGAGAAGCGCACAGCCGAGCTCACCAGCGACTTCGAGGATTACGATGTCGACAGCGGGGGCGAGTCCGGCAGGCCGCGGCGGAAGAGAAAGAGCTGACCGCGGCTTCACCGCCCGTCAGCCGCGGGGCTGTCGAGGCTCTCGCCGTCAGTGAAGCGCTCAGATCAGGCGGCGAATCTCCGCGTCCGCGGCTTTGCCGTCGAGCATCAGACAGCCGATGGTGACGGGAAGCCTGAAGCGGCGCGGCCCGGCACTCCCCGGATTCACGAACAGGATGCCGTCGCGCCGTGCCACTCCCGGCCGGTGAGAGTGGCCCGAGACGACCACCTGGAGCCCGGCAGTATCCGATTCGGCACCGAGCGCCTTCACATCGTGCAGGACTTTGATGCGCACGCCGCCCATCCTCAGCACGAGTACCTCCGGGAGCTTCAGGGCCCACGGTCCCCGGTCGTTGTTGCCCCGCACGGCGTGCACCGGCGCCACTGCGCGCAGCGCCTCGATCACCTCGGGCGTGCCGATGTCGCCGGCATGGATGATCGCCTCCACGCCCGCGAGTGCCGCTACCGCCTCCGGGCGAAGCAGGCCGTGAGTGTCGGAGATCAAGCCCACCTTGATCATGTGCTGCGCTCAATGAAAATCGCGCGAGCGGGTGATCAGCTCGCCCAGCAGCGATGAGCGGTCGATCAGCCGGCGGGCCACCACGTGGGTCACGCCTTCCTGCCGCTGCAGCTCGCCGTGGACCTCGAGCAGCCGCGATTCCAGGAGAGCCCGGCGGTACTCCTCCCCTATCCGCTCCCAGACGATGATGTTCACCTGCCCCGTCTCATCCTCGAGTGTAAGGAAGGTCACACCGCTCGCGGTACCAGGACGCTGGCGCATCAGCACGATCCCTGCCGTGCGGACCGGCTTCCCGTGCGCCATGCTGTCGAGCGCACGCGCGGTGATCAGATGCCTCGATTGCAGCGAGCCGCGCAACAACGCCAGCGGGTGGCGCCCCAGGGTGAGCCCCAGGGAGCCATAGTCGGCAACGATGCGCTCCCCTTCCGTGGGCGTCCGCAGGAGCGGAGCAGGCTCATGGGCCTGCTCCTGGGGCGCATCTGCCAGAGCTGTCTCCAGTGGCAGCGGCAGCTCCGTTGCGGCGACTTCCCAGAACGCCAGGTGCCGGTTGCCGCTCAGCGCGGCGAAGGCGCCCGCGGCGGCCAGTGCTTCGAGGTCGCCCCGGTCCAGCGCGGAGCGAGCAGCCAGGTCCTGGACGCTCGCGAAAGGCTGCTTCCGGCGGGCCTCGATGAGGCGGTCCGCGCCGATTCGCGACAGCGATTTGACCAGGCGCAGCCCCAGACGCAACGCCGCCTGGCCATCCTCTTGCCGCTCCAGAGTGCAGTCCCAGACGCTCACGCAGACGTCGACCGCCCGCACCTCGACGCCGTGCGCCCGGGCATCCCGAACGAGCTGCGCCGGCGCATAGAAGCCCATCGGCTGGCTGTTGAGCAGCGCCGCCGTGAAGGCCGCCGGCTCGTGACACTTGAGCCAGGCCGAGTCGTACGCCAACAGGGCGAAGCTTGCAGAATGCGAATTGTGGACGAGGAGATTGTTCGCCAGAAAATTATGGTTTCCCTCTATCTGCAGGTCGTATGTCTCCCGACTCCCTAGCGCCTCGATCTCCACGATCCGGTCCCAGTAGACATCGGAGTTGGCGAGACACGAGAGCTCGCGTGAACCGAGATACCTGGCAACGCGTCCGATGACGGAACGGCGAAATCCGATTTTGGCGCAGCTCCTGCGCTTCTCGGGATCGAGAAAACGCCTGCCGATTTGACGCCAGAAGCGCTGCAGCGGCTCCGCGCCCGTGACCGTCACCACATTGTGATCTATCGTGCGCCCCCTGTAGGTTCGCGCACAACGATACAGGCGCGCGACTATACCCAGCCGCAGGAGCAAATGCTGCACCTCCATGGCGAGCCTCGCAGAGGCGGTGTCATAGTCGGCATGACCCGCCATCGAAAATTCCCCGTCTCCTTCCCACAGGCGGGCGAGCAACAGCGCGATATTCGCATCGCATAGCTCGAAAACCTCCGACGGCAAGCGCTTCTCGCGGGCACCGTGCCCCCACATGCCAAGCGCCTTCATCCACTCCACCGCTCCGCTTGCACGATGACGATCCATCCGTTTGAGACGTACGCTCAGACAGTCCCTGTGATAATTGACCACTGCACGCGTGTTCGGAAATTGCTCGAGCGCCTTCACGAACTCCTGCCAATGCCAGTGCTCTATCGTATGGAAGTAGAAGGTGGAGGGATGACAGGGATCACCCTGCGCAATCAGATCGGCAAGAACCAGGATCTTATATCGCGGCCATCGGCGCCGCAGTGCCAACGGCAGCGTGCGCGCCGCGGCTATGTGATCACCCACCTGCAATTTTCCGAGCTCACACCAGCCTCCCATAGTCATGAAGGGATGCTCGGCAGTTGCCACAATGGAATGGCCGAGTGCAGTCTTCAAACGCCACACCGGCTTGTTTCCGCTCTCCCTCACCGCCATAACCGCACGCTTGCGCAAGTGCAATGCTTCATCGCAGGCGAGCGTCGCCTTGATTTCCGCGCGCCCCGAGACAATTTCATCGATGGTCGGCCATTTTCCCGTATCGGCATCCACGACCCGGGTCTCGCCCACGACGCATTCGGGAAAGCCGTACTCGCCGAATCCCAGCATCTGCTGATAGAGCCGCTCCGCGAAATCCGGCGCATAGCCGCGGGCCCGCATGCCGCCGATCAGCTTCTCGCGGAAATGCTCGATCCCGCCGCTGCGCTTCCACGCGCCCATCGCGCGGCGCAGCGCATCCGCCTCGCCGGGCGTGAAGCCCGCCGCCGCGATGGCGAGCTGCATCACCTGCTCCTGGAAGATCGGCACTCCGAGGGTGCGTTTCAACACCTGCTCGACCTCCCGCCCGGGATAGCTCACCGGCTCGCCGGACTTCCGGCGCTTGAGGTACGGGTGCACCATGTCCCCCTGGATGGGGCCGGGGCGCACGATGGCGATCTCGATGACGAGGTCGTAGTAGCAGCGCGGCATGAGGCGCGGCAGCATCGCCATCTGCGCGCGCGACTCGATCTGGAAGACGCCGATGGTATCGGCGCGGGAGATCATCTCGTAGACCTCCGGGTCCTCGGCCGGCAGGTCTCCGAGGGAATGTCGGGTGCCGCGGAAGGCGTTGACCAGATCGAACGACTTGCGCAGCGCGGTCAGCATCCCGAGCGCCAGCAGGTCGACCTTGAGGAGACCGAGGTCGTTGAGATCGTCCTTGTCCCATTGCACCACGGTGCGTCCTTCCATGGTGGCGTTCTCGATGGGCACCAGCTCCTCGAGCGCCCCTTCCGAGATCACGAATCCGCCGACGTGCTGGGAAAGGTGTCGCGGGAAACCCGGGAAGGCGACCAGCTCCTGTGCCAGGGGCAGCAGCCGCGTGAGCAGCGGGCCTTCGGCATCGAAGCCCGCCTCGCGCAACCGCCCGCGCATCGCTTCGTCCCCATCCCACCACTGCATGGCCTTGGTGAGCCGCGCGCATTGCTCGGGATCGAGGCCGAAGATCCTGCCGAGATCGCGCAGCGCGCTCTTCGGCCGGTACATGATCACCGTCGCGGCGATCGCCGCCCTGTCCCGGCCGTACTTGTCGTAGACGTACTGGATGACCTCTTCCCGGCGCTCGTGCTCGAAGTCGATGTCGATGTCGGGCGGCTCGTTGCGCTCGCGGGAGATGAAGCGCTCGAAGAGAAGTGATGCGCCGCGCAGCGGGTCGACGGAAGTCACTCCCAGGCAGAAGCAGACGCGGGAGTTGGCCGCGGAGCCCCTGCCCTGGCACAGAATGCCCTTGCTGCGCGCGTAGGCGACGATGTCGTGCACGGTCAGGAAGTAAGGCTCGTAGCGCAGCTCCGCGATCAGGGCGAGCTCGTGCTCGATGGCGAAGCGCTCGCCGTCCGGTATTCCCTGCGGCCAGCGCCAGCGGGCTCCCGCCTCGGTCAGCTTGCGCAGATGGCTCGTCGGAGTCTCGCCGGCAGGCACGAGCTCGTGCGGATACTCGTACCGCAGCTCCTCCAGGGAGAATGTGCACCGATGCGCGATGGCCACCGACTCCTCGAGCAGCTCGCGCGGGTAGAGCTTCAGGAGCCGCTCGCGCTCGCGCAGATACCGCTCACCGTTGGGATAGAGTCTCATGCCCGCTTCCCGGATCGGCACGTTGTGCCGGATCGCGGTGAGCGCATCCTGAAGCCTGCGGCGGGCGCGCACGTGCATGTGGACATCGCCGCTCGCCACCAGAGGCAAGCCGATGTCGCGGCCGATCCGCTGCAGCGCTTCCAGGCGCTCGCGATCCTTCCCCTCGCGAAGCAGCTCGACGGCAATCCACAGCCTGTCCCGAAAGCGCTCCCCCAGCCAGTGCGCCTCCTCGAAGCGCGGCTCTGCCGAAGACGAGTACTCGGGCAGCCAGAGAATGAGGCAGTGCTCGAGCCCGTTCTCCTCGAGGTCCGTGCGTGTCAGGGAATATTCGCCCTTCGGCGCGGCACGCCGGCCGCGGGTGATGAGCCGGCAGAGCCGGCCGTAGCCGCGCCGGTCCGTGGCGAGCGCCACGAGCTTCATGCCGCAGGCGAGGCGCAGCTCCGATCCGATGATGAGCTTCAACTGCTGTCCCTTCGCTGCCACGTGAGCGCGTACGACCCCCGCGACGGAGCACTCGTCCGTAATCGCAAGGGCCTCGTATCCCAGCTCGACCGCCTGCCCCACCAGCTCGTGCGGGTGCGAGGCCCCCCGCAGGAACGTGAAGTTGGTCAGGCAATGAAGCTCGGCGTAACGAGTCGCAATGGCCCTCCCTGGCGGCATGGCACCCGGCCCGGCTCCTCCTGGCCGGGCATTCGCCGCTGCACGGCTCACCCAAACACTCCATGGAGGAACCACCGATGCGGCGGCTCACGCTCCCGAAACACCCACAACCGCGCCCCCCGGGCATCGACCGCGGTGTAGTAATCCCTCGCGATCTCCCTTCCATCCCACCATCCCGTCTCGATCCGCTCCGCCTCCCCGATCAACCGCAACTCCCCCCGTCTTCGCGGCCGCCCGCCGCTCTCCCTGAGCAGGCGCGGCACAGGCAACAGCCACAATGGGCGAGCCGCCGAAGGCGGCGAGCGCCCGGACAGGATGTCCGGGCCGGCTGCCCCGCCGCCAGGGACGGCCAGTGGTACGCCCCCAAGCGGCGAGCGCCCCCCCGGCTCCCTCACCACCCACGCCGCCTCCGGCCGGTGATCCTCAACGACCTGCAGCCCATACACCGCCTCAGTCCCGAGCCGGGCGCGCAATCTCTCGATGAGCTCCGGCGCCCCCGCCGCCACCCCGCCTCCCCGCTCCCCCGGCTGCCAGAGTCCCCCCGAATCCAGCACTCGCGCGACCAGCGGTCCCGAGCGCAGCTCGCAAGCGCGCACCGGCTCCGGCAGCACGAGCGCGCTCAAACGCTCTCCCAGCAACACCGCGAGCTGCGCCGGATCGGCCAGCGGCGCGGCGAGCCGCAGCACGCAGGAGGTCGGCGGGACGGTGCGGTGCCACAGCCGGCATTCGAGCGCCAGCACCCCGCACTGGCGCCCCTCCAGGAAATGTCCGAGCTCCTCGAGCAAAGGCCCCAGCACCGCCAGGAGAGCCGCATGGCTTTCCAACTCATAAAGCAGCTCGCGGCGGCGGCGGAAGCGCGCGCGCACCTCGAACCGGTCCTTGAGATCGCTCGCGCGACCGACCAGCCGATCGAGTGTTTGCAGCTGCGCGGTGCCGAAACGCCGCGCGAACCCCGCACGCGGCAGCCGCAGCGCCTCACCGATGGTCCGTACCCCGATGCGCGCGAGGCGCGCCAACGTGTCCTGGGGCCATCGCAGCGTCGCGAGGGGCAGAGGCGAGAGCTTTCCCACGAGCTGCGCCGGTTCCGTGATGGCAAGCAGTAAGGGCGGCGAGCGTCTGGCGCGGGAGGCAGTGCCATTAGCCGTCCCTGGCGGCGGGGCACCCGGCCCGGACATTTCGGCTGCGCTATCCCTGCTCCGCGAAAGCCCGGGGCGGACTCCTGTCCGCCCGCTCGTCGCGGAGCGACGAGCCCTGTCCGGGCGCTCGCCGCCTTCGGCGGCGAGCCCGGCGCGTGCCAAAGCCAGCGCCGCAAGGGGCGTAGGCGCTATCGCCAACCTGCAGGGCATTCGCAGACGCGAGCACTCGTCTGCCATCTCCCGGCTCACCCCCTCCACGCCACCGAAAAGATGCAGGCTGCCCTTCACCTCGAGCAGCAGGCCGTCGGGGGGGGCGAGACTGACGCGAGGAGTGAGTCGCTGAGCCCGGGCACCGAGTCGCTCGAGATCCCGTGGTGCAGGCGGGGAAGGCGATGCCGCCACGTGAACGGCCAGCCATAGTTGCGCGGGAGCCACCGCCGCCGCATCGGCGCGGCCGATCCGGCGAATCAGATCGCCGGGACGCGATGAAGGCGCCTGCTGCTGCGGCGGCACCGGTACGGTCGGGCTCTCCGGGAAGGGAAGCTCGAGGGCTCTGCGGTGTCGCATGGCGCGCCCTCAGCGTAAGGAGAGCTCGATCGCGCCCCGCGCCCCGCCCCGGCTCTTGAGCAGCGTCACCCGAGCACCCCGTGGCGCCGGCTCCACGATGATCCGCAACGCCGCCGGCGAGGAATCCCGCGCCGCCTCCCGCGGCCGAAACAGTACTCCGAGGGTAGAGCCCCGCTCCGCCGCGAGGTGCAGCCGGCGAATCTGTCGGGGTAACGCGCTGCGCAGCCAGGCCAGCACGATGTCACAGGCTCCGGAGCGAAGCGTCTGCTCGAAGGCCCAGAACGCGGACTTCTCCTCTGCCTCTTTTCTCTGAGGCTGCACGATGAGCATCCGCTCCAGCGCCACGCCGCATCCGGCGAGCGCCGGCGCAAAAGGCCGCAGGGGCGGCGCCAGCCACACGCACCAGCGCGCTTCGGGGCGCCGCGTCACGGCGGCAAGCACGGGCAGCAGGAGCGACAGCTCCCCCACTCCGGGACAGCTCGGAAGGATCTCGATCAGGCCGGCTCGCGGCCAACCGCCTCCCGGCAGTCCCTCATCGAGCGCCCGAAAACCGGTCGGCAGCACCCGCATCCGCGCGGCGCTGCGGCCGCGCCAGATGGCGGGATGCTCGAGCAGATGAGAGAGATCCCGGGACATGCGGAGGCCGGGAGCATCTACATCAGTCCGTGGGTCTTCCCGCGGCGCAGCACGCCGACCACGATGCCCTCGATGAGCAGCGGCTGCTCCTTGAGATCCACCTTGATCGGCTCGAAGTCGCTGTTCTCCGGCATCAGCCATACGACGGAGCCTTCCTGGCGATAGCGCTTCACGGTGACCTCGTTCTCCAGGCGCGCCACGACGATCTGGCGGCTGCGCACCTCCGCCGTGCGATGGACCGCCACCAGGTCCCCGTCGAGGATGCCGGCATCCTTCATGCTCATGCCGGTGACTTTGAGAAGGTAATGCGGCCGCGGCTGAAAGAGAGCCGGGTCGATCTGCAGGCGGGCTTCGAAATTCTCCTCCGAGAAGATCGGCTTGCCGGCGGCGACCCGCCCGATCAGCGGCAGCCCCATCTGCTCACGAATGGTGTCCTTCAGCTGGATGCCGCGCGAAGCGCCCGGCACGAGCGCGATGACACCCTTGCGTGCGAGGGCGCGCAGGTGGTCCTCAGCGGCATTGGGAGACCTGAAACCGAGCTCGCGGGCGATTTCCGCGCGGGTGGGAGGCATTCCCGTCTCAGTGATGAAGCGCTGTACGAGGCGCAGAATTTGCGTCTGACGCGGAGTAAGGTCGGACATCTTGCGCTGCCTGTTCATTTATACACTACTGAAATTATATCCAGATTCGAGCGAATGGCAAGAGCCTCCTTCACCCCCGGTCCGTGGGGAATATGAGACAGCCACGTCAACGCCGATCTGACAAGTACGTCATTTACGCCGCGGGCAGCCGATTGCACCGTAACCGTGCATCCCTTACCGCTCGAGGACCCACCCGGCATTGTCGCGACTCAAAGACAAAGTATCGCTTGGAGTTGCATTCCCGCCGCAAATTTGGTGCAGTTGCGTGCTGCGAAGGCGACGTAGCGCTTGCACGCCGCCTCCGCATCAGCGTTCTCAGGACCTCCCGAATCAACAACCCAGAAGGGGACTTGTATGAAGTGCGCGAGTGTTGTCAAGGTGGCTGCTGCCGCAGCTTTGGTGGTCGGTCTTGCAGGTTGCCAGGACCTCAAGCCGATGCAGTCCGATATTGCGGATCTGAAGTCGCAGGTTGCCCAGCTGCAATCGCAGGTGTCGGCTGCGAAGAGCTCCGCGGATCAGGCGGCGAGCGCCGCTCAGTCGGCCAGCCAGGCTGCCAGCGGTGCGCAGAGCACTGCCAACCAGGCTCTGGCTGCCGCCCAGGCCGCCCAGTCGGCGGTCGATGCGACCAACGAGAAGATCAACCGCATGTTCAAGCGGTCGATCTCGAAGTAAGAGCTTTCCCGCTCTCTCTTCAAAGAACGCCGCGCATCCGCGCGGCGTTTTTCTATCTCCAGGCTCAGGTCGCCTGACGGCGCTTGAGCCGCCCGGAGACTCATTCCATCGCGCAGGCCCCAAAATCGCCGGGAGCGGTTTTGGACGGCGCACAGCGCCGGCCCCGAAGGGCGAAGCCCATGATGGGCCGAGCAACGGCGGCTTTGGCCTGCATACGCAGTTGCTCTCGCACCGACATTGAGGAAGTGCGCGCTTTGGTTGGACCCCCAAGGAGCTGCGCAAGCGGCGCAGGACCCTGGGGCCGCGAGATCGAAGGCAGTCACTCGGCCGGCCGCTCAAAGCGCCGTCAGGCGACTTTGAGCCAATCTAAAAACGGATCAGAGCCGAGCCCCAGGTGACTCCGCCGCCGAAGGCTTCGAGCAGCAGCAGGTCGCCGCGCTTGATGCGTCCGTCGCGAACCCCGACGTCGAGAGCGAGGGGAACGGAGGCAGCAGAGGTATTGCCGTGATCCTGGACGGTGGTGATGACCCGCTCCATCGGCATGTCGAGCTTGCGCGCCGTGGCCTGGATGATGCGCAGATTCGCCTGGTGCGGCACCAGCCAGTCGATTGCCGAGCGGTCGAGCGCATTGGCTGCGAGAGCCTCGTCGATCGCGCGCCGAAGAGTGCTCACCGCGATCTTGAAGACCTCGCTCCCGGTCATGGTGATGGTGCGGCGGGCCCTGGCCGGATCCCCGCTGCCGGACACCCCGCCCCCGCAGTAGAGCAGGTCCTTGTACGAGCCGTCGGCGTGCAGGTGCGTCGACAGGATCCCGGGCTGCTCCGCCGCCTCGAGCACCACCGCGCCCGCTCCGTCCGCGAACAACACCGCGGTCGAGCGGTCGCTCCAGTCCGTGATGCGCGAGAGCGTCTCGGCGCCGATCACGAGCGCCCGGCGCGCGTCACCGAAACGCACGAACTTGTCGGCGATGGAAAGCGCGTACATGAAGCCGCTGCACGCGGTCTCGACGCTGAAGGCCGCAGCCCCGCGGCAACCGAGCCGAGCCTGCAACAGCACGCCGCAGTTCGGGAACACCATGTCAGGCGTCGTGGTACCGAAGGCGATGAAGTCAACGTCGGCGGGGCGCACCCCCGCGGCATCCAGCGCGGCACGCGCGGCGCGCTCCGCCAGATCCACCGTGGTCTCGCGGCTCGCGGCAATGTGCCTGCGCTCGATGCCGGTGCGCTCCCGGATCCATGAGTCGCTGGTGTCCATCATCTTCTCCAGGTCGAGGTTCGTGAGAACCTTCTCCGGAAGATACGAGCCGGTCCCGGCGATACGCGAATAGTTCAAGTTGTCGAACCCTGTGGTGTCTCGGCGCCCTGTGCCGCGAGCGCCTGTGCAATGTGCGCGGTCAGGCCGCGACGCGCGGCCAGTGCCGCGGTGATGATGGCCCTGGCGAAGGCCACACCGTCCGCTCTGCCGTGGCTTTTTACCACGATGCCGGTCAGGCCCACCATGCAGGCGCCGTTATACCTGCGAGGATCGAGGCTGGCGGCCACCCTGCGCAGCACCGGCCGGGCCGCGAGTCCCGCCAGCCGGTCGAGCCAGGAGGCGCGAAACTCCTGGCGCATGCGATCGGCGATCAGGCCCGCCGCGCCTTCCATCGTCTTCAGGGCAACGTTCCCCGTGAAGCCATCCGTGACCACGACGTCGACGTCGCCGGAGAAGATGTCATCTCCCTCGACGAACCCGACGTAATTGAGGTGGGTCGTTGCGAGCAGGGCATGGGCGGCCTGGACGACCTCGTGCCCCTTGATGTCCTCCTCCCCGATGTTGAGCAGCCCGATCCGCGGTGAGGCGAGCCCGTAGACGTCGCGCGAGATGATGGCGCCCATGGCTGCGAACTGCCGCAACTGCTCCGGCGTCGCCTTGGTGTTGGCGCCGAGATCGAGCATGTGGGTATGCCCGTGCGCGGCAGGGATGGCCGAGATGATGGCCGCCCGCTCGACCCCGGGGAGGGTCTTCAGCACGAAATGCGCGATGGCATTCAGCGCGCCGGTGTTGCCGGCGCTGACGCAAGCCGCGGCCCGCCCGCTCTTGACGAGCTCCACCGCGACGCGCATGGAGGAATCCTTCTTGCGGCGGATCGCCTCGCGCGGGCTGTCGCTCATCGCGACGACCTGACTGGCGGGCACCACCTCGATGCGCGCGCGCACCGCCTGCGGAAGCGGTGAGACGCGCGGCTCGATCAGAGCGGGATCGCCGACGAGCAGCGCACCCAGCGCGATATCCTCGCGCAGGGCGCGCAGCGCTCCGGCAATGTACTCGGGCGGCGGATGATCGCCGCTCATCACGTCGATGGCTACGGGCAGCACGGCGCGCGCCGGCGCTCGTCAGCGGGGCGGAGCTATTCCTGCTCGTCCGCCTCGGCCGGCTTCTCGATCACGCGGCGGCCGCGATAGAAGCCGTCGGGGGTGATGCGATGGCGCAGGTGGGTCTCCCCCGACTGCGGATCAGTGGACAGGGCGGGCGTCGAAAGCCCGTCGTGGGAGCGATGCATTCCGCGCCGCGAGGGCGTCTTGCGACTTTTCTGAACAGGCATAATGTCCTCGTGCGCCCGAAGTGCGCGCCAGCTTCAAACCAACTTAACCCAAATAACGAACTACTTGTCTCTCAACAGATCGCCGAGCCCTGCGAAGGGCCGCTGCGTCACATGCTCCGGCGCCTCTTCGGCGAGCAGCGGTGCCGCGGGCGCCACGGCGCACTCGAGCGGCTCCTCGTGCAGCGGCACGATCGGCAGCGCGAGCAGCAACTCCTCCTCGACCAGCTCCCCGACGCTGATGCGTCCGTCGCGCGCCAGCACCGGTTCGAGCTCATCCGGCACGTCGCCGACGTCGGCCTCCGCGAGGATCAGCGCCACCTCGGTCGTGCTCTGCAGAGCGAGCTGCATCGGCTGCATGCACCGCTGGCACTGCAGCGTAGCGCTCCCGGCGAGGGCCAGCTCCACCGCGGCGAAGCCCGATCGTCTCCCGAACCGCGCGGTGCCGCGCACGCTCCCGCCGACGCCCGGCATGCGCGAGCGCAGCCGCGGCAGCTCGGACAACGGAACCTCGAAGTCGATCTCGGTCTCGCCACGGGAGAGCCGATCAACGTCGAGCGGCTGGGGCCAGGGCGGCGACATGGGCCGCGTATAATAGGTATCGACCGGCGGCAAGTCAAAATTCCGCTGCATCCCTTAAGTGCTTGTTTCGCACGGGAAACCTTGATGCCCGAGCTCATACTCGCCTCGACCTCCCCCTACCGCCGCTCGCTTCTCGAGCGATTGGGCGTTCCCTTCACCGCCCTGCCCCCCCAAACGCCCGAGGACATCCTTCCCGGGGAGCTCCCGCCCGACCGCGCGCTGCGTCTCTCCATCGCCAAAGCGCAGGCGATCGCCTCCGTGCATCCGCAAGCCGTAGTGATCGGCAGCGATCAGGTCGCCGCGCTCGGCAGCAAGATCCTCGACAAGCCCGGTGACGCCCCGCGGTGCCGCGCCCAGCTCACGGCCGCCAGCGGCTCGAGCGCACGCTTCCATACCGGCTGCGCCGTGATCGGCATCCAAGCGGGCATCCGGATGGTGCACATCGACACCACCACGGTGTTTTTCCGCAGTCTCGGCAGCACGGAGATCGAGCGGTACGTGGAGCGCGAGCGCCCGTTCGACTGTGCCGGCGGCTTTCGCGTCGAGGGCCTCGGCATCTCTCTTTTCGAGAGCATCGAGAGCCGCGATCCGACCGCGTTGATCGGACTGCCGCTCATCTGGCTCGCGGCCGCGCTGCGCCGCGCCGCTTTCCAGCTGCCCTGACATCGTCCCCCAGCCGGTCGAGGACGGTCGCGAGCTCGGGAGGCAGCGGCGCGCTGGCGCTGAACGTGCCGCCCTGGGGCCACTCGAAGCTCATGCTGTGGGCGTGCAGGAACATCCTCGCCAGCCCGAGCTCGTGCATCCGGACGTTGAAATCCGCATCGCCGTACTTCTCATCGCCCGCGACCGGGTGCCCGGCGTAAGCCGCGTGGACGCGGATCTGATGGGTGCGGCCGGTCTGCAGCGCGACTTCCATCAGGGTGGCCGTCTTGCCGAAGAATTGCACCGGATGAAAGACGCTCACCGACGGCTTGCCCGAGGCATCGGCGCGCACGGTCCGCTCGCCGCCTACCCGGGTGTCGGTGCGCAACGGGACATCGATCCGCTTGTGCCCGAGGTCCCATTTGCCCGCGAGGAGGACGAGGTAGCGCTTATCGCACTGCCCTTCCCGCAGCAGTGCGTGGAGTGTCCGCAACGTGGCCGGATCGCGCGCCACCAGAAGGCAGCCGCTCGTGTCCCGATCCAGGCGATGGGCCAGCTCGAGCGGCTCTCCGGGCTTCAGCGCCCGCAGCGCCTCGATGACCCCGAAGCTGATGCCGCTGCCGCCGTGCACCGCGACACCCGCGGGCTTGTCCAGCACGAGCAGCCGCTCGCTCTCCTGCACGATTGCCCGGCCGACCACTTGCACCAGCGTCGCGGGCGGCCCGCGCTGGACCCTGGCGGAGCCCTCCTCGGGCAGCTGCCGCAGGGGCGGGACTCGGACCCGGTCATTGGCGCTCAGGCGCGCATCCGGGCCCGCCCGGCGGCCGTTCACCCGCACCTCCCCGCGGCGGATGATGCGGAAAATCCGGGTCCGAGGCACGTCGCCGAGGCGCCGGATGAGGTACTTGTCGAGGCGCTGGCCGGCTTCGCCCTCCTCGACCTCGAAGTGGCGCACCCCGTGCCCCCTGCCTCCGCTTTCCGCGGCCAGGGCGTGGCTCGCGCGGGTGTTTTCACCCCGGGGAGCCGGGGATTCGTCCTCTGGCACGTCGACCTCTGCGTAAGACACTGTTTCTACAGTAATCTTTACAGTATACTCCGTCCGCCGTCCGTAGTTCGGACGCGCCAATGGTACGCGGCGCACCGCGCCGCATGTTAGTTGGACCTCGGACTAAGAGGCCATCGTATTGGGCCGACAAGATCGCGCAGCCGGCGTTGAACCTCTTTGCTCAGGGTTCCGCTGGCCGCGGCATCGACTGAGAGCATCGAAGCGTTTCCGGCACCCCGCCCTTCGTGAGGCGGGCATCGACACGTACATCGTGACTCGCGCGCAGCATAGAAGTGCGCAGAGTGTGAGGAATCTTCGCCGCCGTGACGCGCATGCGCCGCGGCCTCCCTTGCCGGCCCCACATCTGACAGTAGGGGCACATGAAAAGAATGCTCGTGAATGCAACTCAGCAGGAAGAGTTGCGGGTCGCGCTGGTTGACGGACAGAAGCTCTTTGACCTCAGTATCGAAATTCCCTCCCGCGAACAGAAGAAGGCGAACGTCTACAAAGCCCGAATCTCCCGCATCGAGCCCTCGCTGGAGGCCTGCTTCGTCGACTATGGCGCCGCGCGCCACGGCTTCCTGCCGCTGAAGGAGGTCTCGCGCGAGTTCTTCCGCCAGCAGCCGCAGGGCGGCCGGATGAACATCCGCGAGCTGCTCGCCGAAGGCCAGGATGTCATCGTGCAGGTGGAGAAGGAGGAACGCGGCAACAAGGGCGCCGCGCTCACCACGTTCCTCAGCCTGGCCGGCCGATTCCTCGTGCTGATGCCGAACAATCCGCGCGCGGGCGGCGTCTCGCGGCGCATCGAGGGCGAGGATCGCGATCAGATGCGCGAGGTGATGAATCAGCTGCAGATCCCCGAAGGCATGGGCGCGATCGTGCGCACGGCCGGCGTCGGCCGCAGCGTCGAGGAGCTGCAATGGGACCTCGATAACCTGAACGCGCAGTGGCAGCAGATCGACGCCGCGGCGAAGGACCGCTCCGCTCCGTTCCTGGTCTACCGGGAAAGCGACGCGGTGACGCGCGCGCTGCGCGACTACCTCTCCGACGACATCGGCGAGGTCCTGGTCGACGACCAGGCCGCCTTCCAGAAGGCGCAGGAGTACATGCAGCGCTTCATGCCCTCGGACGCGCAGCGGCGCCTGAAGCTCTACACCGACGACATTCCGCTCTTCACCCGTTATCAGATCGAGAGCCAGATCGAGTCGGCCTACGCGCACAAGGTGCAGCTGCCCTCGGGCGGCAGCATCGTGATCGACTATACCGAGGCGCTGGTCTCCATCGACATCAACTCGGCGCGCGCCACGAAGGGCAGCGACATCGAGACGACGGCGCTGAACACCAATCTCGAGGCGGCCGACGAGGTCGCCCGGCAGCTGCGCATCCGCGATATCGGCGGCCTCATCGTCATCGACTTCATCGACATGGAGTCGAGCAAGAACCAGCGCGAGGTCGAGGACCGGCTGCGCGATGCGGTGAGAATGGACCGCGCGCGCATTCAGATCGGCAAGCTGTCGCGCTTCGGTCTGCTCGAGATGTCGCGCCAGCGCCTGCGCCCCTCGCTCGGGGAGTCGAGCCACATCGTCTGCCCGCGCTGCGTCGGCATCGGCAGCATCCGCAGCGTCGAGTCGATGACCCTCGCGGTCCTGCGACTGATCGGCGAGGAGCTGCGCAAGGACCGCACCACGCGCGTGATCGCCCAGCTGCCGGTGGAAGTGGCCACCTATCTCTTCAACGAGAAACGCGAGTGGCTGCGCACGCTCGAGGACCGCAGCTCCGCGGAGCTGGTGATCGTCCCGAATCCCAACATGCAGACGCCGGACTACTCCATCCGGCGTGTCAGGGACGACGAGGCGGATCTGCCGGAGAACCGGCAGACGAGCTACCTCATGCCTGCGGCACCCGAGCCGGCCGAGCCGGGTAGCGCCCGTGACAAGCGGCCGCCCGCCGAAGTGCCGGCCGTGGCGGCGCTGTTGCCGAGCACGCCGGCGCCGATCGTATCGCATGCGGCGCCGGAGCCCGCTGCCGCTCCTGCCGCCGAGACGATGACCGCGGAGCATCGTACCAACGG
>DASTAC010000134.1:0-5558 GCA_035713045.1 Steroidobacteraceae bacterium | reverse complement strand
AGTGTCGTGTAGTAAGTGACGCGATGGTGCACCGCCTCGCGGCGGATGGAGTTCGACTCGCGTATGGCGAGCTTGCCCTCCGTCGTGTTGACGATCAGGTCGATCTCGTCGTTCTTGATCATGTCCACGATGTGCGGACGGCCCTCGCGCACCTTGTTGACGCGCCGGCAGGCGATCGCCGCTTGCGTCAACGCATGGGCCGTGCCCTCGGTCGCCACCACCTCGAAGCCGCGGGCGATGAGCCGCCGCGCGAGCTCCACCGCGCCCGGCTTGTCGCGGTCGCGCACGCTGATGAAGCACACGCCCTTTCTCGGCAGCGTGACTCCCGAGGCGGTCTGGGCCTTCGCGTAGGCCTCGCCGAAGGTGCGGCCGGTGCCCATCACCTCGCCCGTGGATTTCATCTCCGGCCCGAGGATCGGGTCGGACTCCGGGAACTTGGTGAACGGGAACACCGCCTCCTTGACGGAGTAATAGGAGGGGACGAGGCCGGCGATCACGCCCTGATCGCGCAGCTTCCTGCCCACCATCACGCGGGCGGCGATCTTCGCCAGCGGCAGGCCCGTCGCCTTCGACACGAAGGGCACCGTGCGCGAGGCGCGCGGGTTGACCTCCAGCACGTAGATGACGCCATTCTGGATGGCGAACTGCAGATTCATCAGGCCGACGACCGCAAGCGCCTTGGCGAGCCTGCGGGTCTGATCGCGCAGCGCCTCCTGGATCTGCGCGCTCAGGCTGTTCGGCGGCAGGCAGCAGCCGGAATCCCCGGAGTGCACGCCCGCCTGCTCGACGTGCTCCATGATGCCCCCGATCAGCACCTCCTCGCCGTCGCAGACCGCATCGACGTCCACCTCGATCGCGACGTCGAGAAAGCGGTCGAGGAGCACCGGGCTGTCGTTGGACACCTGCACCGCGTGGCCCATGTAGGCGCGCAGGTCGTCCTCGTTGAAGACGATCTCCATCGCGCGCCCGCCGAGCACATAAGAGGGCCGCACCACCAGCGGAAAGCCGACTTCCCGCGCGAGCGCCACCGCCTGATCCTCGGTGCGGGCCGTGGCATTGGCCGGCTGCTTCAGGCCGAGCCGGCGCACGAGCGCCTGGAAGCGCTCCCGGTCCTCCGCGACGTCGATGGAATCCGGCGAGGTGCCGATGATCGGCGCGCCCGCCTCCTCCAGCGCGCGCGAGAGCTTCAGCGGGGTCTGCCCGCCGAACTGCACGATCACCCCCTCGGGCTTTTCCTACTCCAGGATCTCGAGCACGTCCTCGAGGGTGAGCGGCTCGAAGTAGAGCCGGTCCGAGGTGTCGTAATCGGTGGAGACCGTCTCCGGGTTGCAGTTGACCATGATGGTCTCGAACCCGTCCTCGCGCAGACTGAGCGCCGCGTGCACGCAGCAGTAATCGAACTCGATGCCCTGACCGATGCGGTTGGGACCGCCGCCCAGGATCATGATCTTGCGGCGATCGGTCGGCTGCGCCTCGCACTCCTCCTCGTAGGTCGAGTAGAGATACGCGGTCGAGGTCGCGAACTCCGCGGCACAGGTGTCCACCCGTTTGTACACGGGCCTGACGCCGAGGTCGTGCCGCTTGGAGCGCACGGCCTTCTCCGGCAGATCGAGCAGCCGCCCGAGCCGGCTGTCGGAAAAGCCCTTGCGCTTGAGCATCCGCAGCCGCTCCGCGCTGAGGGCGCCGAAGCCCTCCGCGGCGATGCGCCCTTCTTCCGCGATCAGATCCTCGATCTGCGCGAGGAACCAGGGGTCGATGTGCGTGAGCTCCGAGATCCGCTCGAACGACCAGCCGGCGCGGAACGCGTCGGCGACATACAGCAGCCTGTTGGCTCCGGGCGCGCGCAGCTCGTACGCGAGCTTCGTCTGCCCGTCCTCGTCGAGGGGCGGCTTCAATATGGGTGAGAGGCCGTCGAGACCCGTCTCGAGCCCGCGTAGCGCCTTCTGCAGCGATTCCTGGAAGGTGCGGCCGATGGCCATGACCTCGCCCACCGACTTCATCTGCGTCGTCAGGCGATCGTTGGCGGCCGGAAATTTCTCGAAGGTGAAACGCGGAATCTTGGTCACCACGTAATCGATCGACGGCTCGAACGAGGCGGGCGTCGCGCCGCCCGTGATGTCGTTCTTCAGCTCATCGAGCGTGTAGCCGACAGCGAGCTTCGCGGCAATCTTGGCGATCGGGAATCCCGTCGCCTTGGACGCGAGCGCCGAGGAGCGCGAGACGCGCGGATTCATCTCGATCACGAGCAGGCGGCCATCCCGCGGATTGACGGCGAACTGCACGTTCGAGCCGCCCGTATCGACACCGATCTTGCGCAGCACGGCGATCGAGGCATCGCGCATGCGCTGATACTCCTTGTCCGTCAGGGTCAACGCGGGCGCCACGGTGATCGAGTCGCCGGTATGCACGCCCATCGGGTCCAGATTCTCGATGGAGCAGACGATGATGCAGTTGTCCTTGTGATCCCGCACCACCTCCATCTCGAATTCCTTCCAACCGATCACCGACTCCTCGAGGAGCACCTCGGAAGTCGGCGAGGCATCGAGCCCGCGCGCCACGATGTCCTCGAGCTCCTCGCGGTTGTAGGCGATGCCGCCGCCGCTGCCGCCGAGGGTGAACGAGGGGCGGATCACGACCGGATAGCCGATCTCCGCGGCGATGCTCAGCGCCTCGTCCAGGCTGCGCGCGATCTGCGAGTGCGGCGTCTCGAGACCGATCTCACGCATGGCGTTGCGGAAGAGCTCCCGGTCCTCGGCCATGTCGATCGCGGCCCGCGAGGCGGCGATCAGCTCGACCCCGTGCTTCTCGAGCACACCCTCGCGCACGAGATCCAGCGCGGTGTTGAGCGCTGTCTGTCCCCCCATGGTGGGCAACAGCGCATCCGGACGCTCCTTCTCGATGATTCGGGCCACGGTGCGCCAGTTGACCGGCTCGATGTAGATGGCGTCCGCCATGCCCGGGTCGGTCATGATCGTGGCGGGATTGGAGTTGACCAGGATGACCCGGTAGCCCTCCTCGCGCAGCGCCTTGCAGGCCTGCGCACCGGAATAGTCGAACTCGCACGCCTGCCCGATGACGATCGGGCCGGCCCCGATGATGAGGATGCTGTGGATGTCCGTTCTTTTCATGGCCCGCGGCCAACCTTCCACGGGGTCGCGCGATGCGCGACCCCGTCCATGAAGCGCTGCGCGGCGCGCGTCGGTTCGATTCCTGCCATCGTCATGATCTCACCGCAGTCTGGCTCTGGCGGCGCGCCTGCTCCTCGGCCAGCCGAAGCTGGGTCTGCAGCCGCCGCAGCATGAGATGGTTGAAGCGCTCGAAGAGCGGCTTCAGATCGTGCGGGCCCGGGCTCGCCTCGGGATGGCCCTGGAAGCCGAACGCCGGCCGGTCCTTGAACACGAGGCCCTGGAGCGAGCCGTCGAAGAGCGAGCGGTGCGTGGCCCGCACGTTGGCGGGCAGCGTGGTCTCATCGACCGCGAACCCGTGATTCTGGCTGGTGATGAACACGCGCCCGGAATCCAGGTCCTGCACCGGATGGTTGGCGCCGTGGTGGCCGAACTTCATCTTCACGGTGCGCGCACCGCAGGCAAGGCCGAGGATCTGGTGGCCGAGGCAGACGCCGAACACCGGGATGTCCGTCTCGAGGAATCTGCGCGTCGCGTTGATGGCGTAATCGCAGGGCTCGGGGTCGCCGGGCCCGTTGGAGAGGAAGATGCCGTCGGGCGCGAGAGCCAGCGCCTCCTCGGCGCTCGTCTGCGCCGGCACGACGGTCATGCGGCAACCGAAGTCGGCCAGCAGGCGCAGGATGTTGCGCTTGATGCCGAAGTCGTAGGCCACGACGTGCAGCCGCTGATGCGAGCGGATGGGGACGCGCGCGCTCTCCGGCCAGATCGTTCCCTCGTTCCACTGGAAGCTGCGCTTGGTCGTGACGACCTTGGCGAGATCCATGCCCTTGAGGCCCGGAAACTTGCCGGCCGCCTTGATCGCCGCCGCCGTGTCGACCTGCTCGCCCGTCATGATGCACCCGGCCTGCGCACCGGTCTCGCGCAGAATGCGCGTCAGTCGCCGGGTGTCGATGCCGGCGATGGCGACGATGCGTCCGCGCTCGAGGAACTCGCTCAGAGACTCGTTGGCGCGCCAGTTGCTCGCTCGCGGCGGCAGGTCACGGATGATGAGACCGGCCGCGAAGATTTGAGCGGACTCGAGGTCCTCCGGCGTAGTGCCGGTGTTGCCGATGTGCGGACAGGTGAGCGTGACGATCTGGCGGGCGTACGACGGGTCGGTGAGGATCTCCTGATATCCCGTCAATGCGGTATTGAAAACGACTTCGCCCGTGGTGTTGCCTTTGGCACCAATCGACTGGCCGCGGAAGATGGTGCCATCCGCCAGTGCCAGTACTGCGGGTACGCTCACTTCAATCACACCTCGTCAAATGGTGACTCGTGCCAATCGGTCCGGCGTGCGAAAGCGATTGGATGAGCGGCGCCGGGCCGCTCCCGGCGCCGCGGACAGGTAACCTGTTCATGCCGCGCGCCCGCGCCAAGCGGCAGGATGCCGACTTTGCGCCGATATACAAAGCGGGAGGAGTTCTCTCGAACATCCTCCCGCCTTGCATGGACTAACCCGTACTCGGATTACGGGTAAATTTTACGGTCGCAGCGCGTGAGTGTCCATGGAAAATCCTCGGCCCCGACGCCGCAAAAACCTGCGGAAAACTATTCAACCGATTGATTAAATTGAACAAAATCGCCCATGCCGTATCGGCCGGGCGGCCGGCCCAGGAGCCATAGGGCCGCCCTGAGCGCGCCGCGGGCGAAAATGGCGCGGTCGCCCGAACGGTGGCTCAGGCGCAACTCCTCTCCGGGGCCCGCGAAGAGAACCGTGTGCTCCCCGACGATGTCCCCGCCCCGGACGACGGCGAACCCGATCTCTCCCTGCCGCCGCGGCCCGGCCCGCCCGGCAGACCGGCCCGAGAGTGCTTCCGCGGGCGTGAGGCCCCTGCCCTCGCCCGCCGAGCCGGCGAGCGCCAAGGCAGTGCCGGAAGGCGCGTCCCGCTTCATACGGTGATGGGCCTCGATGATCTCGATATCGAATTCGGCCGGCAGAGCCCGTGCCGCCCTGCGGACGAGGTCCGTGAGGAGCGCGATCCCGAGGCTGGTATTGGGCGCGATCAGCAGCGGAATGTCCTGCGCGGCGGCATCCAGCTCCGCTTCGGTCAGCTCGGACGCGAGTCCGGTGGTGCCGACGAGCAGCGGCTTGCGTGCGGCTCGGCACGCGGCGATGTTGGCGCGAGTGGCGTGCGGCTGGGAGAAGTCGATGGCGATGTCCGCCGCGCCGAGCGTCGCGGACAGATCGCTCGAGACCTCGACCCCGAGGGGCTCCATGCCCGCGAGCACCCCGGCATCATGCCCGAGACTGGCGCTGCCCGCCGAGGCGACCGCGCCGGTGATGCGCATCTGTGGCAGCTCGCACGCCGCGCGGACCAGCGCGCGGCCCATGCGCCCGCTCACTCCCACGATGACCGTCCGCACCGCGGCACCCGCCATGACTCCCCCTAG